>NZ_CP082165.1 GCF_023101685.1 Bradyrhizobium sp. 186
GTGCCGCGCTGGTGTTTCCGATCTTCATGCTGATGACCATGATGTCGAATGGCGGGCTCGGCAGCGGGGTTGCGTCCTCGGTGGCGCGTGCGGTTGGCGCCGGCCGCCGCAATGATGCTGACGCGGCGCTGTTCCATGCCATTGTGCTCGCAATCATTGTCGGCGCATTGTTCACGTTAGGCGTTACCCTCGGCGGTCCGCTGCTGTACCGAGCACTCGGTGGCCGCGATGCGGCGCTCACCGCAGCGACGACGTATTCCAACTATCTTTTCGCCGGCGCGATCCCGGTCTGGATCGTCAATCTCCAGGCGGCGGCGCTGCGCGGCTCGGGCAACGTCAAGGTACCCGCGCTGGTGACGTTAATCGGTGCGATCGTGACCATCCCAGCCTCGCCGGTGCTGATCTTCGGGCTTGGCCCGTTTCCGCGGCTGGGCATCGGCGGCGCGGGCGTCGCCTTCGGCCTCTATTACGGCGCCGCGATGCTGTTCCTATTGCGCTACATGGCCTCGGGCCGTTCCGGCCTCACCTTGCGCATCGTGCGGTTGCGCGGCGAGATTTTCGCCGACATGCTGAAGGTCGGCATCCCGACGGCGTTCAACGCCCTGCTGACCAACCTGACCGTCATTCTCGTGACAGGCGCGGTCGGCCTGTTCGGCACCTCGGCGCTGGCGGGCTACGGCATTTCCTCGCGCCTCGACTATATCATGATCCCGCTGCTGTTCGGAATCAGCACAGCGACGCTCACCATGGTCGGCGTGAACATGGGCGCGGGGCATACGGCGCGTGCGCGGAAGATCGGCTGGACCAGTGGAGTCGTCGGCATGCTCTTCACCGGGACGATCGGCGCGGTCGTCGCGATATTCCCGACCAGTTGGCTCCATCTCTTCAGCAGCGACACTGAGGTGGTGCGCGAAGGCATGACGTATCTGCGCATCGTGGCTCCGGCGTATAGCGCGCTCGGCTTCGGCTTCGTGACGTCTTTTGCCGCGCAGGGCACCGGTCGCGCCATGGGACCGCTCGCGGCGGCGCTGGCGCGCATCGTGATCGCAGCCGGCGGCGGCTGGATCGCCGTCACTGCCTTTGACACGGAAATGACGGGGCTTGCCATCATGATCACGGCGTCGCTCGCCGCTTACGCCGCAATCTGCGCCGCGATCATGCTTTCGCCCGCAACTTGGCGTCCTGAATCCCGGTAGGTGATTGATAGGCCAGCTTATCTTGGTGGCAAAAACCATTGTCGTCGAGACTTCCGAACATATTTGGATGGACTTTCGGATGTGGCCATAAGTTACGATGAGGAGACGGAAATCTCCTACGCTGCTGTCGGGTAGGGGCGATTGGGAGCAAGCGGCAGCTCTTGGCGCGAAGCGGACGTTCGTCCCGAGCCGCCGTCGCCTGAACGACCGCTATTTTTTTGTCGGGGCACTGCTGGCGGCGCCCCGCACCATTAGGGCGATCTGCCGGCCGACATCATCGACGCTCAAGCGGCCGCCCGCGGTGTACCAGAACACGGTCCAGTTCATGGCGCCAAGGATCGACAGCCGGAACGCATGCCGGTCGCAATCGGCGCGCAGAGGTAAATCCTCGATGAGGCTGGCGAAAATCTGCTCGTACTCGTCGCGCTGGCGGACGAGTTTTCGGACGCCCTTGAGTTTGTAGTAGCGCGGCGGCGTCAAGATCGCGCGAGTTACGGTGCCACCAAGCAATATCCGGCAGTGCGCAACGATGGCCTCGTCGAGCCGCCTCCAGGGCTCGTCGATTCCGGCAATGGCGGTCTCGACCTCCTGGCGCATCGCCGTGAGACTCTCCTGGTGCACTGTGAAGAGCAGATCTTCCTTGGACGGGAAGTGATAGTACAGCGAACCGGACAGAACGCCCGACGCTGCAGCGATATCGCGGATCGACGTGCCTTCAAATCCATTCCGCGCAAACAGTTCGGATGCTGCAGCAAGGATCTGCCGGCGGCGGTCGGGGCCTTTTCGCAACGATTTCGGCTTTTTCGTACGAGCCTTCGCGCGCCCCAAGAGCTTCGTCATTTTCTTCTCAGTCCGTCAAATGAAGAACCCTGCCGCAAACATAAGATCTGGCAAATTCTTGGCTTCCGTTCGCCTCGGCAGGTCCGCAGAAACGATTTTGATGGGTCTCAACGGATGGCCGATCTCTACACTTTTGGAGGGGTATTGTCGAGAATCGATCAAGCGACCGATAGGCGCGCCAGCCTTTGCGATCACGCGCACGCCAATCCGGTTGAATTGGCAAGGCTACATTATGTGCTGGCGTGAGCCGGACTACGGTGCGCCTAAGGAGCAAAGTCTTTCTCTTTCGGTCCTAGATGCGGCTTGACTTTATATTCAACCAAGCGAACGATAGAATAAGAAACTGCCCCAGTCTAGCTCCCTCCGACAGGCTTTCGGACGTGGAGAAGACGGGCCAAGCAGGCAAAAACGGACGAAGTTATTCCGCCGACATGGGCTCGCCGACGTCTTCTAGACCCAAGGAGAAATCAATGTCTGATTTCCTGATCGAGCATACGCCGTCGGCCTACAAGTACCCGCTGCTGATCAAGCACCTTCTTCACGCGCCGATGACACAGTCGGCCGATCAGGAGATCGTCTACCGCGATCTCAGCCGCTACACCTATCGCGATCTGCGCGAACGAATCGGGCGGCTTGCGGGTGGTCTCACTTCGAAGGGCGTCCGTCGCGGCGATGTCGTCGGCGTACTGGATTGGGATAGCCACCGCTATCTGGAATGCTATTTTGCAATCCCGATGCTCGGCGCCACGCTTCAAACCGTCAATATCCGGTTGTCGCCCGAGCAGGTTTTGTTCACGCTCAATCACGCGCGTCCCAAGCTTCTGTTGGTGAACGTCGAGTTTCTTCCGTTGATTGAGCAGTTGCAGGGCCAGCTTGAATCCGTCGAAGGCATCATTCTGATGTCGGATGACGGCGTGTTTCCGAACAGCCCGATCAAGACCGTCGGCCATTATGAGGCGATGCTGGCAAAGAGTTCCCCTGATTTCACGTTCGAGGATTTCGACGAGAACACCCGCGCGACGATGTTTTACACCACGGGAACCACCGGCGCGCCCAAGGGCGTCTACTTCAGCCATCGCCAGCTTGTGCTTCACACGCTGATCGATCTGGTCGGGTTCGGCTCGCCGGGGCGGCAAGGGCGGTTTCACCGCGAAGACGTGTACATGCCGATCACGCCGATGTTTCACGTCCACGGCTGGGGATTGCCCTATGCCGCGACCGCAGCGGGCGTAAAACAGGTCTATCCCGGCCGGTATCAACCCGAACTCCTCTTGAACCTGATCAAGACCGAGGGCGTGACGTTTAGCCATTGCGTTCCGACGATCCTGCAAATGCTGCTGTCGGCGCCCAACAGCAAGGACGTCGATCTTTCCAAGCTGAAAATGGTGATCGGGGGGGCGGCGCTGACCAAGGCGCTGGCCAAGGCGGCGATGCAGCGTGGCATCGACATCTTCGCGGGCTATGGCATGTCGGAGTCCGGTCCCATCCTGACGATCGCTCAGCTCAAGGAGCATGAGCTGACCGGAAACCTCGACGAGGAGGTCGAGCTTCGCACCAAGACCGGAACGCCGGTACCGCTGGTCGACTTCCGCATCGTGGATGCCGAGATGAAGGACGTCGCTCACGACGGCCGCACCGCTGGAGAAATCGTCGTCCGTGCGCCGTGGCTGACGATGGGATACCTCAACAATCCGGCGTCTTCGGAAAAGCTCTGGGAGGGCGGCTACCTTCACACCGGCGACATCGGCACCATGACCGCGCACGGCGTCGTCCAGATCACGGACCGGATCAAGGATGTGATCAAGACCGGAGGCGAATGGATTTCGTCGATCGAGTTGGAGGACATCCTGCTTCAGATGCCAGGCCTGAGCGAGGCCGCGATCATCGGCGTGGCGGATGCCAAATGGGGCGAGCGCCCGCTCGCCATCCTTGTCGTCCATCCCGGTGGCAACGTGGACAATGTGGATGTGCAGAAGCACGTCAAAGCCTATGCCGACAAGGGCGTCATCTCGCGTTTCGCCATCCCGGACAGGATCATGTTTGTCGATGCGCTCGACAAGACCAGCGTCGGCAAGGTCGACAAGAAGGTGCTGCGCGCGAAATACGGGGACGGTTAGCCGCGAGGAAGATATCCGGATTCGTATCTTATTTGATCGATTGTTTGATTAATCGAAGCTGGTCTGACTATGATGAGAGCCAAACAACGACGTGGGTAGCGCAAAACAGCTCCACGCATAAATCAACAGATACCGGGAGGGAAAAATGACCGACAAGACAGTTATGGATATGTTCGCCGATATGGCGAAGCAGATTAATCTGCCGAAGATCGACTACGAGGCGTTTGTCGACATCCACCGCAAGAACATCGAGGCGATGCAGAAGTCCGCTGCCGTGGTGTCGGAGGGGGCCGTGTGGTTCTCGCGAAGCAACAGGAAATCCTGGCGGAGGTTGGGCGCGAGGCGCGGCAACTGATCGCTGATTTCAAGCCAGGCGGTTCTCCTCAGGAAGTTGCGGCCAAGCAGGCGGAACTGGCCAAACGTGTGTTCGAAGCGACAGTCAAGAATACCAGAGACGTCGCTGAGCTGGTCCAGAAATCGAACAGCGAAGCGCCCAAGATCATTCTTGATCGAATGCGCGAGAGCTTTGCCGAAGCTCGGGCAGCCATCGAGTCCAAGAAGGCCTGATAGGCGACACCCGCCTCGTGAGGGAGGCAGGCATGAACAGGCTCTGCTGCAACGCGGAAGAATATTGGCGCGGCACGTCTCCGGAACAAGGCCCGTCATTTCGCAATGATCCGGCTTGCAGTGACGGGCCCAAAGGTCCGTACTGGCGGCCGGTGCGGAACGCCGCGAATATATTGCGTGGGCGTCGCCGATACCGAACGCTGAAACGTCCAACTCAAGGGTGAGCGTCAAGATGAAAAAAGAGGACGTGCTCAAGCAGTACACGACGCCGACCGGAGCTCCGGCTTTTGTTCCAGGTCCGCATCGCTTCACATCGCGCGAATATCTGAACATCACATATCGGACGGATCGGGAAGCTCTCGTCAAGCAAGTGCCGGAACCGCTCGAAGTCGACGAGCCGCTGGTGCGCTTCGAAGTGATGAACATGCCCGACACCACCGGCTATGGTTCATATGTTGAATGCGGGCAGGCCGCGGTCGTGCGGCACAAGGAGGAGGTCGGCGAATACATTATCGGGATGTATCTCGACAACCTGCCGGCAATTGCCGCGGGCCGCGAACTCAGTGCTTTTCCGAAGAAGCTCGGCTCGGCGAAGCTGTTCGTCGATTCCGATACGCTGGTAGGCACGCTAGACTACGGCACGCTCAGCGTCGCCCGCGCGACGATGGGCTACAAGCACAAGCCGATGGATCTGGAAACGGCGCGGCAGGAAATCTGCGTGCCCACGTTCATGCTGAAGATTCTCCCGAGCTACGAAAAGCGCCCGCGCATTTGCGAACTGGTCCGTACCGAGATCACCAATATCTCGGTGAAGGGTGCGTGGCGGGGGCCAGCCCGGCTGCAACTGTTCGAACACGTGCTGGCGCCGCTCGCGGATCTTCCCGTCCGCGAGATCATTTCGGCCACGCACATCCTGACGGATCTCACGCTTTCGCCGGCCGTTGTCATCTACGACTATCTCACTGACAGCGCGCCTTCGACCAGTTCAAAGAAATAGGCGAACGTCATGGCTACAGCTCAGCAGGATATTCTGAATCGGTATTCGAAAGTCACCGTAATCGGCGCCGGCGTGATCGGCGCGTCGTGGACGGCGCTCTTTTTGGCGCACGGGCTGGCGGTAGTTGTCAACGACCCGCGCCCGGACGTCGAGACCATCGTCCGCGACTATATCCGTAACAATCTGTCGACGCTCAAGGAGCTTGGGCTGCCGACAAGCAATCTGGAAAAGAAGCTGAGCTTCGAGGCTGATCTCGAACGCTCGGTGACGGGCGCCGATCTCGTTCAGGAAAATGGACCGGAGCGGATCGAGTTCAAACAGGATCTATGGGCGCGGATCGGCAAGGTCGTGGGAGAGCACGCACTGATGCTTTCGTCGAGCTCCGCCAAGACCGCGACGGAGCAGGCGCTCACGATGTCCCGGCCCGAACGGCTGCTGGTGGGGCATCCCTTCAACCCGCCGCATTTGATTCCATTGGTCGAAGTCGTTCCCGGCGAGAAGACGAGCCCGGAGGCGGTGGATGACGCGGTCGCGTTCTACGCGGCGCTCGGCAAGGTGCCGCGCGTGGTGCACAAGGAAATGCCCGGATTCGTCGCGAACCGCCTGCAACGGGCGATTTTCCGGGAATGCTGCTACCTCGTCATTCAAGGCGTCGTCAAAGTCGATGAGCTCGACGACATCGTGACGAGTTCGATCGGCCTGCGCTGGGCGGCGGACGGTCCGTTCCGTTCGTTCCATCTCGGTGGCGGCGCGGGTGGGTTCAAATCGTTCTTCAAGCAGTTCGGTCCGGGTCTCAACGAGGCTTGGAAGAACATGGCTTCGGTCAATCTGGATGAGGCCGCGCAGGACAAGATCATCGCGCAGGCTGAGGCATCCTTCGCCGCGCAACCTCCCGAGCAGCTCGAAAGTGAACGCGACGCCAAGCAACTGGCGATCATCCGCGCGCTCAAGGCAGTGAAGACAGGCAAATAATAGACATTGCAATCGGATCATCCAGGCCGAAACGGAGCGCGATCAACGGGAGGAACGAGATGGGACTTTTGTTCGAAGGCTTGAAGGTGATCGATTGCGGCAGCTTCATCGCAGCGCCGGCGGCCGCCACGATTCTGTCGGACTTCGGCGCCGATGTGATCAAGATCGAGCCGCCGGGGGCAGGAGATCCTTACCGGCATCTCACGAAGCTTCCCGGCCATCCCAGGAGCGATCAGAATTACGCGTGGATGCTCGGTTCGCGCAACAAGCGCAGCCTCGCGGTCGATATGGCGAAACCCGAGGGCAAGATCGCGATCCAGCGTCTTTCCTCGCAGGCAGATGTCTTCATCACCAACTATCCCGCCGCTGTCCGCAAAAAGCTCGGCATCGGCTATGAAGCACTGTCGGCGCTGAACGACAGGCTCATCTACGCGTCGTTCTCCGGTTATGGCGAAAACGGCGCCGAGGCGACCAAGCCGGGCTTCGATGTCACGGCGTGGTGGGCGCGGTCGGGCTTGATGGACACCGTTCGCGCGTCGTCGGAGTCGGTGCCTGTACGACCCGCGAACGGCATGGGCGATCACTCTGCCGGTTTCACGCTCTATTCCGGCATCGTGATGGCGCTTTATCAGCGCCAGAACACGGGCAAGGGCACGGAGGTGTCGTCGTCGCTGGTGGCGAACGGACTTTGGGCCAACGGCTACAACGCGCAAGCAGCCTTGTGCGGCGCGACCTTCACCGACCGTCCGGCACGCGAGGTCGCATTCAATGCGCTGACGAACTACTACAAGTGTCGTGACGGTCGCTGGCTGATCCTGACCATTCTCAATGAAGAAAAGCAGTGGCCGGAATTCATGAAGTGTCTCGATCGTGAGGATCTGATCGATGACCCGCGATTTGCCAAGAAGGTGGATCGGTTGACGCGCTCGCGCGAGCTGATCGCGTTGCTCGACAAGGAGTTCGAGAAGAAGGATCGCGCTGAATTGCGCAAGCGCCTGACGGAAAGGGGAATCGTGTTCGACGTTGTGGCCACGCCGGAAGATATTCCGTCGGATCAGCAGCTCCTCGATAATGACATTCTCATTCCCTTCGCCGGCAGCGAAACAATGACGATCAATAGCCCGATTGCCTTGCGTGGCGCAGACAAGGTGCAACCAAGGATGCCACCTTCGGTGGGCCAGCACAGCGATGAGGTGCTGAAGGAAGCGGGTTTCGATGCGGCGACGATCGCCCAGATGCGCGCCGCCGGCGCCATTGGCTGAGTAACAACCACCACAACGTATTTCCAGTTCATCAGGAGCGACGCATGAAAATCGAAGAGCTGTTCTCGGTTCGGGGGAAGGTCGCCCTGGTCACCGGCGGAAGTCGCGGTCTCGGCGAAATGATCGCCCGCGCCTACGTCGAAAACGGCGCCAAGGTCTATATAACCGCCCGGCGCGCCGACGCCTGCGAGGCACTTGCAAAAGAGCTGTCGCAGTTCGGAGAATGTATCGCTATCCCGGCGGATCTTTCAAGCATGGATGAAATCGCGCGCCTGTCCAGCGAGGTTCACAAGCGGGAGAAGAAGCTCGATATCCTGGTCAACAATGCAGGCGCAAGCTGGGGTGCGACCTTCGCCGAGTTCCCTGAAAACGGTTGGGACAAGGTGATGGACCTCAACGTGAAGTCGGTGTTCTTCCTGACCCAGAGTCTGCTCGATCTGCTGGAAGCGGCGGGATCGGCGAATTCCTATTCGCGGGTGATCAACATCGGCTCGATCGAGGGCATCAGGACGTCGCATCTCGAAGCCTATTCCTATGCCGCATCGAAAGCAGGCGTGAACCACCTGACGCGCATCATGGCAAAATTTCTTGCGCCAAAGCACATTGCAGTCAATGCGATCGCGCCAGGCTACTTCCCGTCGAAAATGACGGACGCGATCGATGAGCACGGCGCGAAGGAAGTCGTCGACGATGCACCCATGAAACGCATGGGACATGCGGACGATCTCGCGGGCATCGCCATCTACCTCGCCTCGAGGGCGAGTGGTTTTGTCTGCGGTGCGGTCATTCCGGTCGACGGTGGATTGGCCACGACGGCCTAAGGCTAGGGCATGACTTCAGCGTATGGACTTCAAGAACCTCCAAAAAAAGCGCCGCATGATGCGGCGCCCTTTTTGGACGGAACCAGCAGGACCGCCGGACGGCTGCCTTAAGACGTCAATCCGGTCTCGACAGCTGGTTCGTTCAGGACCTCGTTTGGGTCCGCAGCCTTTACGATTATCAGCAACAGCAAGCCGGACAGCAGATAGGCTGCCACAATAAGATAGGTGCTGTAGAGCGAGTTACCAGTCGTCGCGGAAATATAACCCGTGAGGGAAGGTGCGACAGCCGGGCCGAGATTGCCGAGGCTGCTGATGAGCGCGATGCCGCCGGCGGCGCTCGCCTTGGACAGGTACTCGGTGATGGTGGTGAAGAACAACGGCGTCGCCGAAATGAACCCGAGGCCGGCGAGCGTCAGGCCTATGACCGACGCCACCAAATTGCCGTGGGAAAATGTGATGGCCAACAGGCCGACTGCCGCGACGGCGACGCAGGTGGCGTAGTGCCATCGCCGCTCTCTGGTCTTGTCCGAGTGACGCCCCATCAGAATCGTGCCGATGATGCCTGCGATCTGCGGCAAGGTGGCAAGCAGACCTACGTGCAACAGATCGGCCACGCCCCAGCTTTTGATCAGCGAGGGAATCCAGAACACCATGGTGTAGGTCGCGCCCAGCAGCAGAAAGTAGGTGAACGAGAGGCCGTAGACTTTCGGATCCTTCAGCATCTGGAAGAATCCGGCGTGGTGCGCGGACTCGACATCCTTGTGATCGTGATCGAGTTGGAAGCGCAGCGCCGTTTTTTCCTCGGTGCTCAGCCACTTGGCGTCTTCAGGTTTATCCTTAAGATAGAAGTAGGCGGCAAGACCGAGGATCGACGCCGGCAAGCCCTGGGAAATGAAGAGCCACTGCCAGCCATGCCAGCCTTCGATGTCGTTGAAATACTTCATCGTTGCGCCGGAAAGCGGACCGGCGATCACTGACGCGATGGCCGTCGCGGTCATGAACATCGCGATGATCTGGCCGCGCCGCGCCGAAGGGTACCAGTAAGTCAGATAGAGAATGATGCCAGGGAAAAAGCCCGCTTCGAGCGCGCCGAGCAGAAACCGGGCCACGTAGAATTGCAGCGGCGTCTGCACGAACGCCATGGCGCATGCGACAAGGCCCCACGTGAACATGATGCGTAGCAGGGTCTTGCGAACACCGATGCGCTCAAGCAGCAGGTTGCTGGGTACTTCGAACAGGAAGTAGCCGACGAAGAATATGCCCGCGCCGAAGCCGTATGTCGCATCGCTGAAAGTCAGCGTCTGCTTCATTTGAAGCTGGGCATATCCGATATTGATGCGATCCAGAAACGCGATCATGTAACAAAGAATCAGGAAGGGTAGAATCCGCCAACCGATCTTGGAGAACAGCTTTGTGACGGCGATTGGCTCCTTTTCAGCGGAAGGAATTGTACCGACGCTGGTTGCATGGATAGCCATTTGTTTACTCCCCTCATTTGTATTCCCACGGAGTCTTTTGCTCCGAGTTGGAACGTATTTGCTGTCTTACTCCTTGACGCCGGGTGCGCCGCGATAACCACGGCGGCTGACGTTCCGCATAATAAAATCTGAAATGTTGGACAAGGGTCGTTCGGGATCGTGGCCGGTAGCGCCGTGCGCACAGCTCCGGATCCTTTGAGCGCCCTCGGGTACGCAGTCGGCATCGTGATCGACTTTCGGGCAAGAACCAAGGCCAAACGGCCATGCCAGCTTCAAAAGATTATCACTAATCTATCAGTCGCTTGATTGTTTAGCAACACGCGCGTCGGGCTGTCCCGGATATACTGTGAACGGGGGGCGCGCTGCTGCTACCAGTATCTGGTGGGGTCGGCCGGGGCGTGTATCCAGATCACTGGCGACGCCGTCTCCTAACGGCTGCAGGTCTCTTCGATTTGAACGTGCCCCCGCGGGCACGGGAGCTGTCGCCGCTGAAGTTCCAGCCTATCTAGCTTCTAAAACTGCGAACACATGAGCAAAAGGTATTGAGAGGACGGAAATGCGGCTCGCCCTTGCTAAGCCGTGTACCTACCAGCCATCGCTGCCGGTCTCGACGATGTCGCAGTCGCTGAAGCCTATGCCCTGCTACGTACAGGTATGGCCGATGTCGCTCGAACTTTGACAAGTGTGAGTGCGGACGCGCGAAACAGCCTTGGCTCGGCTGGAGCACTTCCTGAAGTTCGTAACCGCGTACAGTCTTCACGCCGCATATCATTGGCTTCAAGATTTGCCGGAGCAGATCGAATGCAAGGTAATGAGCGGCGCTACAGTACGAACTGCGGGCGCATGTACCGCATGTGCTGAAAGGTGGCATGCGGTTCGCTCGTCTTGATGCGGGCAGGTGAGCGGCCGCCGAACGGTGTGCGGTCAAGGCGACTGATCACGGCAATTTTCCTGGTGTACCAGGGAGCAATCTTCAGGTGCGCTTTCCCGATAATACGGATAGAGTGTGAAATCAATTTGGCGCTATGCAATTCACCTTACTCGCATGAGGTTTCTGTGAGCGCTCTACGCAATATTTTTAAGCTCGTTTGGGCCACCGCCATGCTCGCTTCAGCGAGCGCTGCCCTCGCTGTATTCATTAATTCGGTTGCTAGCCCTCAGGGTCGGCTTGGCCTTCGTGCGTGCCTAGAATACGTGGTCGGCCAAAGAACAGCGTGCTCGATAGAACCTTTTTATCCCTGGGTCGGTATTTTAGTTCTGTTGTCGTCAGCGACTCTTTGGCTAGCGTTGACGATGTACTCAGGCTTTCAATTCAGTGAACGTAAGTTCGGACCGGCCCTAGTAGCTGGCGTAGCAGCAACGGCCATTTTCTTGGTTGCAATATTTCCCCTTGAACAGCAAAAGGACTCCACTGGGACGACTTCGTCCGAAGACACGCCACTCATATTCCATACTCCGAAAGAAATGGAGGAGGGCGAAACGGCTACCGTCTTTGCGGTATTACAGTCACCTCCCCAATTCCTTCCCCGCAAGCGTAATCAGGCTCAAACCCTGAATTTGAAGGCATATCCACGTATGTACGCAACCTTGAGCGGTATCGGATTTGCAATCGACCCCCCTGGAGCCCAACTGTACGCATACGACGAAGACCGCCTGATTGACGCATGCGCGCGGGCACGGCGAGCTCTATGATGGCGTTGCGTGAAGATCAGGCGGCCTGCTGATCGGCGGGCTTGTCGCCTTGGCGCAGGAGCTTCCATCCCCAGGGCAGCAGTTCGTGCAGACGCGATGCGGGAAGATCGGCGATACGGGCGAGGACGTCGGCGAGCCAGGCCTTGGGATCGACGTCGTTGAGGCGACAGGTCGTGATCATCGTCAGCATGATGGCGGCACGGTCGGCGCCACGCTGGCTGCCAGCGAAGGTCCAGTTGCGCCTTCCCAAGGCGATGCCTCTCAATGCGCGCTCAGCGCAATTGTTGGTCAAGCAGATCCTGCCATCGTCGAGGAAGCGGGCGAAGTCGTCCCAGCGCCTGAGCATGTAGTTCATAGGCTTCAGGACCTCGGAGGAGCGCGAGAGGTTTTCGCGCTCACGCAGCAACCAGGCGTGCATGTCCTCGAGAAGCGGCTTGCTCTTTTCCTGGCGCACGGCGCGCCGCTCGTCGGCGCCGCGGCCGTTGATGGCACGCTCGATCTCGAACAACGCATCGAGGCGTCTGACCGCCTCCAGCGCGATCGGAGAGACCGGTTTGCCCTTCTTACCTTCCCGAGCATTTTTCTCGATGTCAGCCAACTCGAAGAAGCCCCGCCGCGCATGGGCCAGGCAAAACGCCGGTGTGATCGGCATCGCTTTCTTTTGCGGGTCGAACAGCGGCTCGAAGCCGTTGTAGCAATCGGCTTGCAGGATACCGGCGAAGGCGGCCAGATGCTTCTGGGGGTGCTCGCCTCGTCGGTCGCTCGAGGCGTAATAGACCGCCGCCGGCGGCGCAGGCCCGGCGAAGGGCCGGTCATCCCGCACATAAGTCCAGATCCGCCCGGTCGTGCACTTGCCCTTCGCCAGGATACGGATGGTGGTGTCGTCGCCATGCAGGCGCTCGGCCGCGAGTACATGGCGTTCGATCAAGTGGAAGAGCGGCATGACGGCAAAGGTCCCGTGGCCGACCTGGTCGGCCAGGGTCGACAACGGCAGGTCGATCCCCTCGGCCTTAAAGCGCGCGCTCTGGCGGTTGAGCGGGATATGCATGCCGAACTTGTCGAACAGGATCGTCGCCAGCAATTGTGGGCCGATGAAGCCGCGCGGCGTGGCATGGAACGGCGCGGGCGGCTGGCTGATCTTCTCGCAATCGCGGCAGGTGAACTTCTCGCGTACCGTCTCGATGACCTTGAAGCAGCGCGGGATCTCCTCCAGCGTCTTGGTCACATCCTCACCGATCTTCGCCAGCCGCGATCCACCGCAGCAGGCGCAGCTCGTTGGAGCCTCAATGACGACGCGCTCGCGTTCGATGTCATCCGGCCATGGCTTGCGCACCGGCCGCTTGCGCGTGAAGGCGCGTACGCTCTGCGCCCTTGCCGCCGCGGCCTGCGCGGCGAGCTCATCCTCGCTCGCCGTGGTGACGAGTTCTTCAAGTTCCAATTCCAACTGCTCGATCAGCCGCGCCGTGCGCTCGGAACGCGGCCCGTACAGTTCGCGTTTGAGCTTCTCGATCCGCAGCTCGAGATGCGCGATCAGCGCCTCATTGTCCGACAGCTTCGCCCGCGCGTTCGCCGCTTCGGCTTGCCAATTGATGGCTTCGGCCTGTATCCGGCTGACCTTCGCCGCGGCCGCATCGCGTTCGACCTCGACCCTCAGCCGCGCTTCGCGTTCAGCCCGCAACGCCTCACGTTCGATCAACAGCGCCGCCTGGGCGCTGGCGAGATCCGAAGGAAGGTCATCCGGCTTCAAACTCATGAAGCCAGTGAATCAGATTTCCCGGTAGGTTCAATCGCAGAATGCTATCCAACTCGCGTTGGACGCAAAGTTTCTTGAGGATTCCGCCAGTCGATCCCAGATAGCAGGTAAGAAAGCTGCGCCGGAGAGATCGTCACGGCTTCACCGGCAGCCGAAGGCCAGATGAATCTTCCTCTTTCGAGTCTTTTTGTAAACAGGCACGCCCCCTGAGAATCGTGCCAGATGATTTTTATCAGATCTGAACGGCGCCCCCTGAAGCAAAACAAATGACCCCCCAGTGGGTCATGCTTCAAGACCTCCTGCACCTGCAAAGCCAGGCTCGGAAAGCCGCGCCGCATATCGGTATGGCCCGTCGCCAGCCATAACCTAACCGCTCAAGGTTACTTTGCACAACCGATTGCATAAGTCTAGGAACCGGCAATTGTGCTTCATCGTATCCCACATGATAGCCGTCGCCGGATCGTCTAAACAGTGAAAAGAATAAAGTCGGACGTGGTTGAAGAAAGGTGCCCGGCCTGCAACGGCACCGGCTTCCTACCAGTCATCACGCAGCCTGCCCCAGGTCGAAGGATTTATCCTCCGCGCTGTACGAAGTGCGATGGTAAAGGTCAAATTGAAAAGGCCACCAATTGAGTCGGCCTAGCGCCGGTCTATAGTAAACTGTGCCTCTGACCACACACAGAGTGCGCTCGCCATCAGATACTTCGGTGGTGAGGTAGGCGTTAGCGGCGACGGAGTCCGCAGTGTTTCCGAGCGCCGTGGGCGTCAGATGGACAGCGTGGGCGCACGCATCATCCAGTTTCTCAAATAGACGGCCTAGCCGATCCACCTCCAACCGGCCTTTCACATGCTGACGAAAATAGATTGTTTTGCATAGGCGCTTCTCCATAAAGGCGGGAGCGCAACACTCTCAGTCACCGATGGATGCCGAGGGCGGGGCGGTGATATCCGGGTTGCTATCGACCGACAGTTCCCCCCGCCGTCCGTTAGGCCACAAAGCGGTTCTGAAAAATTCCTGGAAGCGTCGGTATCGACCGTGCGCGGTTCAGATCGCCGAGATTGATACGATTGAGCCATGGGATCACTCATTTCGTTACCTTGCCCCTTCGATGCGATACGTTTTGGAAGCTAGCTTGCGGGAGGGTATGTTGAAGATCGTGTGCAAGTGGAGAGTGGGAAAAGACTGCGACGAGACTGGTGAAGTGGTGTCAGGACGCCATCACTGCCCCCGGGCACCCCACTTTGGCGTTGGCGACGATCTCAATGGTTGCTGCCGCGACCATAGTTTTTCTTGTGCACGCGATATTCGGTTAAGCAGGCCGATGTACTGACCTGCCATCATCGCAGTAAGGCGCGTCATCTGGGTCAGCGCGATTTGGCGGGGTTGCCGCTGGCAAGTTTCAATGCGGCTTTTTGTCTCTCCGGGGTTTCTGTTCTCTTTGGCTGAAAGCATGGTTGTTACAAAGAGATTAATCCACCAGCCAGCCTGGCGTAATACGTCGGAGCATATCTCCAGCAAACGTTCGAACCCGCAACTTGTTCAGCACGTGGTTCTCTGGAGATTCTACCTGGACCGAATTTTGAAACCCGTAATATGCACGCTCGCGGCCATCTACTTCTTGGTAGACGCAATCTTTATGACTGTCGCTAGACCTTTGGCCAACTGGATTGCCGAGTACTGGATATTCCGAAGCCTTCGCGTCTGGATAGGTTCGCTGCGCCCTTATCCCGCTCTAGCCTTGCTTGCTGTGCCTGTGATCGTTCTTGAACCGGTTAAGCCAGCTGCCGCGCGGGCCACGTCACGACGGGCATGATTGTCTTGGTCGTAGGCGAAATTCTTAAGCTTGTGCTTGTTGAACGCCTCTTTTGCGTGAGCCGCGACAAGCTCATGTCGATACCCGCATTTGCTTGGACATATGGGAAATACTGGCAGGCCAAGGACTGGCTGGAATCTCTTGAGGCGTGGCAGACCACGCAGCGCTGGATGCGTCTCGCCCAATATGTCGTCCGCCGTTACGTTCAGAGAATGAAAGCGAGCCACAAGCTAGAACGCCTCCCCGTACAATTCCGCTGACGCTTCCATGCGATACTTTTTTCACATCTTGGACGGCCCGAAAGTCTTTCCAGACGAAGTTGGAAAACGCCTTTCGAGTCCAGAAGAAGCTATACGTCAGGCCATATTCCTTGCTGCCGAATTGAGTAAGGCAGGCGAGTTCTGCCGGTCGAATCTCATATTAGTGGTAGACGAGAATGGACAACGTATCTTTGAGTGCCAGGCTTCATAGAGACGCTGGGCGCGCCATCGGTGATTGCTAATTTAGTTTGATGTGTTAGAAGCGCCTTCCCCAAAAATTGGAGCAACGATGGCTAAGGCTAAAAAGATTGTGCGACGTGAATGGACGGATCCCCGAAGCAAGAGAAGTCCACCTTTCGCGGAAAGATCGCAAGGTGCTTGAGGCGTGTTGTCGCTCGCCGGTGACGTTGCAGCGCGATCTGACGGAGTGAAACGACCTGTGGAAGATTGTCAGAAGAAAATCGAGCAGATCCTTACGCGATCACCTGCGAGCAGAGACTGGGGCTTCTGCGCCTAGGGAGACGCTTCTCCCGCGATTGGAGGAGGAATATTCCTCTTTCCGATTTTTTCAGGAGATGCCACAGAAGCCAAAATCTCGAGCGGCCCATATCTCCTGACGAGGCGCATGTGAGTGCGTCGCGCGGCCCCCGGCCCAGTGTGTGTAGCTAAAAACCTGACTGCCTGGCGAAAACTCTCAGAAACAGAGGGGCGATCTATTCCAAATTTAGTCGCGAAATCTCGCCCGCTACACTCGCACATAATCGCCGTCGACAGGTCGGCAGTGTTTGTTTAAACGACTCGGCAGGTGTACGACAATCATACGGCTTTGCCAGATGGAAGGCAGCCTCGGTCATGACTCCCGATCAATCCAAGAAATTAAAGATTGGGCAACGCGTCGCCTGGCACGACAGCGCGACTGATCAAGGCACAGTCACAGCTAGCGATTGGTCTGGCGTGCGGATTGCCTGGGATAATGGGAAAGACCAATTCTTTCACCACAACAACATGACCGAAGTCGAAGTGGCTAGAGCTAATTTGCAATAACCGTCGGTATCGTTAGGCTTGCAGCACCCACGGATCAGTTGTCTGGTATCTGACTATGTACTGATCGACGTGAGCGCACCACTCGCATTCATAGGTCCGCATATCGTGACCGGGTTTTGCTGGCTCAATCCGGCGCAAGATCAGGCGGTGACCGCAACTCGTACATGGCGGAGGTTGCGGTTCGGCGGGAGGCAAGCGCGGAGAATGGCTCTTCCAATTCTCTCTTTGCTTGTGAAGCGGAAGCCTGTCACTGTCAGTCACATGGCACCATAAGAGCAGTGAACGAGTCAGCGTGACCGCGATTCAAGTGCGATGGGTATGGATTCGTTCCGCCGCTTTTTGGGATTGCAGGACGGCATCTACGAACAAGAGACGTAAACATGAAGGGGCTCCTTCTTTTAGCCTGCATTCTTCTCGGCCTGCTATTGCTCGTGCTCTGCGGCGTACCGCCATGGGGTATCGCCCTAATCGTCTTCGGCCTGTTCTTCCTCTTAGCATTACAGTTGCTTTGTTTGCGGGCTTCTGAATCCATGGGCAACCATGATTCGAATGTCGTGGACGCGGGCCGCGTCGGTTGAGGAGACGCTTGCGTTGTGGGCGGCGTCGCTTCGAGAGGTCAAGCAGCGGATACGTCCGTTGTTCACGCAAGAGCGTGTGGCGACGAATGCAGGCCTGTTCCTGGAAGGTCTGCTCGGAGATGAGCAGCGCAAGACCGGCTGGATGCGCGCGGAGGCGGCTGGCGATCCCGGCCCATGGCGTCAGCAGGCAATTCTGGGTCGCGGGGATTGGGACGCTGATGCCCTGCGCGATATCGTCCGCGACTATGTCATCGAGCACTTGGCGGATGACGATGCGGTGCTGGTGATCGACGAGACCGGCTTTCTCAAGCAGGGTAAGGCCTCATGCGGAGTGGCACGGCAATACACTGGTTCGGCAGGGAAGATCACGAACTGCCAGATCGGCGTCTTCGCTACCTACGTTTCGCGTCATGGTCATGCGTTCATCGATCGCGCGTTGTATCTTCCGAAGGAATGGACCGACGATCCAGATCGTCTGGAAGCCGCATATGTGCCTGCCGATGTCGGCTTTGCGACCAAACCAAAGCTTGCGACGAGAATGATCGCACGTGCGATAGCCGCGTCTGTACCATTCAAGTGGGTTGCCGGTGACACGGTCTACGGTGTTGGCGATATCGAACAGCAGCTACGGCGGGCAGGCAAAGGCTATGTGCTCGGGGTCAGCAGCTCTCATGTCTTCCGATCCTGGGGCAAGCGACAGCCGGTCGCCGGCAAGGCCGAAGACATCGCCCGGACGCGGCGCCCGTCCGACTGGAAGCGCTTGTCGGCGGGAGCCGGAACCAAAGGACCGAGGCTGCATGACTGGTGTTATCTCGAACTGGCCGATCTCGAGGTCGAGCAGTTCAACAGCGCAAATGATGGTTTATGGACGCGCGGTCTGCTGATCCGTCGCCATATCGCCGATGGCGATCTCGCCTTCTTCACCACCTGGTGCCCAGCGGGAACATCAATTGAAACGCTGGTCGCGGTCGAAGGCCATCGATGGGCGATCGAGGACAGCTTTGAAACCGCGAAAAACGAGTTCGGGCTCGATCACAACGAGAGCAGGTCCTGGCATGGCTGGCATCGCCACGTGTCCCTGGTGATGCTCGCCTTCGCCATGATGGCGGCGATCCGCCATCGCGCCAATCCGCCACCGCCCAAAAAAACCAAACGCCGCCCCCCGGCAAAAGCCAAAGCACACCCACGCCGCCGCTGATCCGTTGGTCAATCCAGGAAATCCGCCGCATCGCCATCAGGCTTGCTCGAAAGCGGATCCAACCCGCGCATGTCATCGCATGGTCATTCTGGCGCAGAGCTCACCAGGCTGCCGCTCAGCGCGCGCATCTCAAAGCAAAACGGCAACTGTAATGTTAGAGTCTGTCCGGGATCATGCTGTTTTTTGGCAGAGCTTTCGCAGCATGAGGCGGATTGAGGCGAGGCGCAAGAACGCCAATGCCTTTCGGTTGAGGCACTCCCAATCCTTGGCCAAACGGCGGCAGCGGTTGAGCCAGGCGATGGTGCGTTCGACGATCCATCGCTTGGGCAAGATCGCAAAACTCTTTGCTGTATCGGAGCGCTTGACGATCTCGACGTCGATTTGCCGGAGGATTTTGCGAACGGCGGACTGAAAGATCGGCCCCTGATAGCCGCCGTCAGCATAGAGCTTCAGCAGGAATGGATGCAGGCCAAACAGCGTGGCCATCACCAGCACCCCACCGTCACGATCCTGGATGTCCGCCGAATGCACGAGGGCGTGGAGCAGCAAGCCTTGAGTATCGACTAGGATGTGGCGCTTCTTGCCCTTGATCTTCTTGCCCGCATCGTAGCCATGCGGGTCGATCCACGCCCCCCTTTTTCCGCGCTCTTGACGCTTTGACTGTCGATGATGGCGGCGCTCGGGCTGGGTTCTCGGTTAGCCAATTCTCGACATTGTACATAGAGCGCGTGATGGATGCGATCGAGCGTGCCGTTCCAAGCCCACAAGTCAAAATAGTCGTGCACCGTGCTGCGTGGCGGCAGGTCCTTCGGGATCGCTCGCCATTGGCAACCGGTGCTCAGCACATACATCAGGCCATTGATCACCTCGCGCACATCGACCGTGCGCTTGTTGCCGCCTCGCTTGGCTGGCGCAATCAGCGGCTCCACCAACGCCCATTCCTCATCAGTCAAATCGCTTGGATAGCGTAGCCGGCTTTGGTCGTAACGACCGCGGTTCTCCTTCGTCCACATGGGCGCCCCTTCGAATCGGACCGCCACCCTTGAATCATAAATGATTCCGATGATTCAAGATGTTCCCGGACAGACACTTATGGCCAAAGCCATGTGAGATGTTGATTAAGGCCTGCCAATCAGCGATCGAGGAATTTATCACGTGCAGTCCCATTGGCGGAACGGGAAGCATGAAATCTTTGCGTGCCTTCATCTGGCTTTCCGTCCATAGCGCTGTTCCCCAGCCGTCCTCGCCGAGCGCGTCGTGCTGCTGCACATTCATGCGCTCAAGGAGTGTATCCTCATCGAAATCGGCCGCATCGCTGTGAGATTGGCTGCCGCCGAAGCTGTTGTTGTGCAAGTCACTGCACCACTTTTGGAAGCTGTTGAGCCTGGACTAGCCCGCGAACTGATCCAAACGATCAGAGCTGGCTTGAGCATCCCGACGCACGGTGAATTCCAAAGCCTTGCCGCTGACGAATATTTTCAACGTTTGGGCGACGGCATCGAAGCGCGGGTGCGCACGAAGATCGCCGGACGCTGAACCGGGAAAGACCCCGCCTGCAAGCGGGAAAACTCCCTCTGGTGTCCCGCCAACCTTCTCTGCTAGTCGGGAGCGGACCGTCAGCAGTTCGCGCTGCCGACGGTCCTAACCTGCAACATAATGGATTGGATCGACGTCCGGTTCGACGGCAAGAGCGTCTTGCACGTCGAATGGACAATCGACATGGTCCTAAGGACATCGTATCGGGCAGGCGATTGGGAAGCGCTGCTTCGTCGGTACGACCGGACGCCGGCGCTGAGTAGGCATATATGAGGGGGAACTCGATGATCCGAACTACCGCAGCGGTGGCTCTGGCAATCGCAACTATGTTCGCGTTGCCGGCAGCTGCTCAGACGACGGCGCATCCCGGCGATCCGAAGCCGGCAACCAACGAATGCGGCTGCTGTCGACAGCAGGATCACCCCGTCGGGTAGCTCATCGGCAAGCCAGCCGGCCGATATCGATTACAAGATTGTCGATGCCAGCGATCTATTCATCGGGACGCGAAAGTACCTGGGCAAGCCTATCCTGCTGCCAAAAATGCGCTGCTATTATGCCGACGTTGAGGATTATCGTTGCATCGCAAGCGGTCCCGTTTTCCTCGCTATCTTCACGGCCAAAGTTGAGCCGGCGCCCGCCCGGGAGTGGATAGAAAAAAACTGCGATCAGCTTAAGGTCGCGGTGGTGTCAGACAAATGCCTATTTAATCCTCGCTTCACCTACAGCGCCGATGACGTGACCGACGACATTGTCTCTGGATATCAGCAACGGAAGATCATCCGGCCCGCTGCCGGCATCACAATGATCCCGCCCAAAAAGGTCAAGGCGGAGCAATAGCGGAGCGCACGCAGCATGGCCGCGAGCCCGTCCGGCGCCCTTGTCCAAGGACGTCCCGTCGACGCGATCAAGATCGGGGCTTAGCGCCCTTGCGCGGATCGCGTCGCGGGCGACAGCTGTTCGGGAGCGGCCGCTTTTTGTGGCCGTGTCGACGACGAAGGCATCACGCTTCAAAGTCCCAATTTGGGATTAGATCGTCTGTCGCCACCTTCCGCGTCTCCGGGGGCACGGCTTCATAAGCCGCCTTCCGCTTCGCGATCAGCTTCGCCCGCTGGGCTGCCGTCAGGTCGCGACGGATCAGGTTCTCGTCGACTTCTCGCCAGACAGAGGGGTGACTGACAAGAAGGCACACACAGAAATTTATCGATAACAGGAACACTATTCGGCGCCGCGAGGTTTTCTTCCTCATCAGAGGCTAGGCATTGCGGAGTTCTCTTCCATGGCTACCCAGATCGTGATGGACCACACAGGCGACAGTAGACATTTCTTTGATCAAGACGACCCAAAGCGGCTGGCCGAGGCTCGCGGCGCTTCAAGAAGCTGACCGGCCAAGGATTTACCGCTGCCACTCGGACGGCGGCCGGCGATCTTAAGGTCGTACGGACATTTGACCCGACGGCTGAGGAAACGCTGTTCTATCCGCGCCTCGTCGGCGGCTAGAACCCTTCTTCGGCGCAGCAATGTTTTTGTTCAGACGCAGCGGCGTCGGCGGCGGTGCGAGTTTGCGCGCTCTGCGTGCGCTCTACCGCAGCTTCATCGAGCAAAACGGGTCGGAAGCGCGCGCGCGTGGTCTTCTCCGCGAGTGGTTGTCTCCGAATCAGCGTGCCCAGTTTGATGCCTATGGTTATTTCGAAGTCACCGGCTCTCACACCGGCCGAAGATATCGAATTTATCAGGGCTGCATGAGCAATGTTTTGGAGCTTGATGGAAAAATGGAGCCTAAGATCGGGTGGTGTTTCGTTCCCGAACGGGCCCTGGCGGCTGGCGACGTGATGCTCGCCCAGAAGATCGCGCTCGAAACCGACGAAGCCGCCGTGCTCGCGGTTGCCAAGCAGTTTTCTCCGAGACTGCCCTCTCTGCCCCGAGTGGTGCGGCGCGCCTATTAGAGCTGTTCATGGGCGGGGCCGCCGCTTGTGGCGGCGACCCCTGGCCGCAAAGCCGCCGGTACGCGAGACGAGGACGACTTCGCGACTGCATCTAGCATTGGCGCTGCCGCCGCCGGGCGCAAGAACGTCTGTGCGTTAGTGTTACTTGGGCTGCTTGACGGCGCCTGATGGCTTCGCGGATGGGGTCCGCGCGGCGATCGCCTCAACCCTTTGCAGCGTCCGGGCGAACTCAGACCGCAGATGTTGCGCGTGCTCGACATCGTTCGGCTCTGATAGAAACGCGATCTTCACGAAGAAGCGGTTCAACAGCGATGTGACCAGAAGATTGTCTGAGTTTTGCGAGCGCAAGGCCCTGATCTGTCGCCGTATCTCGACTAGATCGAACGGGTAATCGTCCGGTTCATTCGTCAAAACGAGGCGCGCGCTATCGACAGCAAAAACGAAGCCGACGCGCCGAATATGATGGCGCGCCGACGTCGCCCTGAACCCGGACGGGGCAATGTCCGGTGCGCTAAACGTATCGGCGATTGGGGCGGGCGCAATCGAACTCGCTAATTAAGCTTGATGTCGGCGCGCGGAGTTAATTCCGGAACCTGAACGCCGCGCCCTCCTTGGCACTCCGTTTGCTCAGTCAAGACCAAAGGTCGGTCCCAGTGAAGGGGCAGGTTGAGGCAAACGATGCAAGAAGTGTCCCGTTCCGGTATCACCGGAGAACTACAGCTTAGCGCACTCATCGCCGATCTATGGTGGCGCGTCGATCTTTTGAATTCCGATATCCTCGAAGAGGAAGCCAAGTCGGGGTTGTTCGACGTGCGGCAGCCAAATCTTCGCGCGCACGCGACAACCTCGTATCGACGATCCGCATTCTTGACGGACGTGCGAGGTCGGCGCAAGCGGCAGCGTGATAGACGTCGACGACGGCGGACCGTCCTACTGTTGAGGATTGCCGATGTCGAAAGCGCCTAGACAGTAATCTTCGCCCACCGATTGCTCAGTCGTCGGCCCCGCAATCAAAGTGAACGTCGCCTCGGGATAGCGCGTCCACACTTCGATGTCGTCTGACGTAACGGTTAGATAGCCGAAGAAGCATTTGTAACGGCCGGGCTCCGTCATGCGGTCGATCTTGTCCCAATTGATCTTGTTAACGCGCACGCGCTAGCTCCACTCGTTTTCGGGCAGCGAGCCGGGCGGCGGTTTGATTTCTTCGAGACCGGCTTCGATAAGCGCAAGTTCCTCTTGGATCGCTTTGACCGCGTTCTGAGGATTGATGCCCGACACGGCTTGCAGTTGGGCGAGCACCTTGCGGCGATGCGCTAGCAAATCTGCCAATGCACGTCGGTCCCGCACCTTCACGTAGCTGGCGACGATCATTTCCATGGCTGTTGACACTGCGTTGCCTCCTCTCCGCGCTTGAGTTATCGCGGCCGGCTAAGCTCCAACAGACCGGCTTCTGTCATACGATATTCGACACCTTCGCCCGTTGAGCGTCGCTCCATCCATCCGTTTCGTAAAAGAGCGAGCGCTGTTCCGGGGCTGTCGGGAAGCTTTGAGGAAGACACCCAATCGCGGTCACGAAGACGATCGAGAAATTGCCGGTGATACTGATTAAAAAGCGACCTGCGCTTTTCTTGCCGAGGGATGTCTTGAAGTATCGTTTCAGGCGGGCGTTCGGTTTCCATAGCCGTTTGTTGCCATCGCATGGTTTACGATCAGTTACGGATCGGGAAACACCCGGCAACCTTTTCTAAATGGTTCATGGTTATTGTTTTGCGGCATGGGTCACGAGGACGCATCTGCTTGGTTCGTGCCGGCCCTTAGGCGAAGCTATGCTCGCCTAGCGGCGTGGATGGTGCGCGATAATCGCGAGCCTGAGCCAGCCGTTTGTCGGCGTCGCCACGGGTAGAGCGGCCAGCTCGCGTTCCAGACCCGCCGCGGCGGCCATCGCCGCCGCGCGTTTGAGGACTTGGAGGCCCGACGAATGGCGAATAGTCGCACCTCGACGCGTCCGTGGTTGCCGGACGAAGAGGCGGAATTGCTCTCGCTCTTTGGCGCAGGTGCCACAGCTGAGGAGGCCGGCGAACGGCTACGCCGCACCCGCCAAGCGGTTTACGCTCGCTTGCAGCGCTTTCAAAAACAGCGGGGGCGAGCGAGTAGGATGAGCGGGAAGTTCTTTGCTCAGTTACCAGAGTGATCGAGCGACTGCGATCGATCTCTAAGTGTCTGTCCGGGAACATCTTGAATCATCGGAATCATTTGTGATTCAAGGGTGGCGGTCCGATTCGAAGGGGCGCCCATGTGGACGAAGGAGAACCGCGGTCGTTACGACCGAAGCCGGCTACGCTATCCAAGCGATTTGACTGATGAGGAATGGGCGTTGGTGGAGCCGCTGATTGCGCCAGCCAAGCGAGGCGGCAACAAGCGCACGGTCGATGTGCGCGAGGTGATCAATGGCCTGATGTATGTGCTGAGCACCGGTTGCCAATGGCGAGCGATCCCGAAGGACCTGCCGCCACGCAGCACGGTGCACGACTATTTTGACTTGTGGGCTTGGAACGGCACGCTCGATCGCATCCATCACGCGCTCTATGTACAATGTCGAGAATTGGCTAACCGAGAACCCAGCCCGAGCGCCGCCATCATCGACAGTCAAAGCGTCAAGAGCGCGGAAAAAGGGGGGCGTGGATCGACCCGCATGGCTACGATGCGGGCAAGAAGATCAAGGGCAAGAAGCGCCACATCCTAGTCGATACTCAAGGCTTGCTGCTCCACGCCCTCGTGCATTCGGCGGACATCCAGGATCGTGACGGTGGGGTGCTGGTGATGGCCACGCTGTTTGGCCTGCATCCATTCCTGCTGAAGCTCTATGCTGACGGCGGCTATCAGGGGCCGATCTTTCAGTCCGCCGTTCGCAAAATCCTCCGGCAAATCGACGTCGAGATCGTCAAGCGCTCCGATACAGCAAAGAGTTTTGCGATCTTGCCCAAGCGATGGATCGTCGAACGCACCATCGCCTGGCTCAACCGCTGCCGCCGTTTGGCCAAGGATTGGGAGTGCCTCAACCGAAAGGCATTGGCGTTCTTGCGCCTCGCCTCAATCCGCCTCATGCTGCGAAAGCTCTGCCAAAAAACAGCATGATCCCGGACAGACTCTAACATTACAGTTGCCGTTTTGCTTTGAGATGCGCGCGCTGAGCGGCAGCCTGGTGAGCTCTGCGCCAGAATGACCATGCGATGACATGCGCGGGTTGGATCCGCTTTCGAGCAAGCCTGATGGCGATGCGGCGGATTTCCTGGATTGACCAACGGATCAGCGGCGGCGTGGGTGTGCTTTGGCTTTTGCCGGGGGGCGGCGTTTGGTTTTTTTGGGCGGTGGCGGATTGGCGCGATGGCGGATCGCCGCCATCATGGCGAAGGCGAGCATCACCAGGGACACGTGGCGATGCCAGCCATGCCAGGACCTGCTCTCGTTGTGATCGAGCCCGAACTCGTTTTTCGCGGTTTCAAAGCTGTCCTCGATCGCCCATCGATGGCCTTCGACCGCGACCAGCGTTTCAATTGATGTTCCCGCTGGGCACCAGGTGGTGAAGAAGGCGAGATCGCCATCGGCGATATGGCGACGGATCAGCAGACCGCGCGTCCATAAACCATCATTTGCGCTGTTGAACTGCTCGACCTCGAGATCGGCCAGTTCGAGATAACACCAGTCATGCAGCCTCGGTCCTTTGGTTCCGGCTCCCGCCGACAAGCGCTTCCAGTCGGACGGGCGCCGCGTCCGGGCGATGTCTTCGGCCTTGCCGGCGACCGGCTGTCGCTTGCCCCAGGATCGGAAGACATGAGAGCTGCTGACCCCGAGCACATAGCCTTTGCCTGCCCGCCGTAGCTGCTGTTCGATATCGCCAACACCGTAGACCGTGTCACCGGCAACCCACTTGAATGGTACAGACGCGGCTATCGCACGTGCGATCATTCTCGTCGCAAGCTTTGGTTTGGTCGCAAAGCCGACATCGGCAGGCACATATGCGGCTTCCAGACGATCTGGATCGTCAGTCCATTCCTTCGGAAGATACAACGCGCGATCGATGAACGCATGACCATGACGCGAAACGTAGGTAGCGAAGACGCCGATCTGGCAGTTCGTAATCTTCCCTGCCGAACCAGTGTATTGCCGTGCCACTCCGCATGAGGCCTTACCCTGCTTGAGAAAGCCGGTCTCGTCGATCACCAGCACCGCATCGTCATCCGCCAAGTGCTCGATGACATAGTCCCGGACGATGTCGCGCAGGGCATCAGCGTCCCAATCTCCACGACCCAGGATCGCCTGCTGACGCCATGGGCCAGGATCGCCAGCCGCCTCCGCGCGCATCCAGCCGGTCTTGCGCTGCTCATCTCCGAGCAGACCTTCCAGGAACAAGCCTGCATTCGTCGCCACACGCTCTTGCGTGAACAACGGACGTATCCGTTGCTTGATCTCTCGAAGCGACGCCGCCCACAACGCAAGCGTCTCCTCAACCGACGCGGCCCGCGTCCACGACATTCGAATCATGGTTGCCCATGGATTCAGAAGCCCGCAAACAAAGCAACTGTAATGCTAAGGTCGCAAGATCACATCCGCAGCGGATATAGGGTAGGAAGCCGATCTAATCGCATCGTCCGTTCGCCCGCGCTGAAGCAACTCCTGAACCGAAGGTTTAATTGCATCCGCTTCAAAAGGCGCCAAGCTGTAAGCGATCGCATTGAGGTCGACCGATGACCAGCCCGACTGATGACGAAGTGCGCGCCGCTGTCTCCGCCGCCATTGAGCAGTGGAAGAGTTCGCGCCAGCTTCCTCACCTGTCGCCGAACGATTGTGAGACGTTGAACAAGTTGATCATCACCGGGCTTCAAACCGTGCTGTTCCAGCGTGCGAAGACCTTCGACAAGCGCTAAACGGTACAGCTCGATCAAACCCTGCGGAATTCGACGACGCGGTCTTTTATCGAAGCATGCGCACGAAAGCCCGCAACCATCCAAGCCCTCGCTTGAGTGTGCCCGGCCTTCATGGAGCTTTCGTTGCTCCACCACGCTGTGAACTTGTGAGCCGATGCTGGGAGCTTACGTCCCAAAATGTCTTCGATCTCGACGAACGTGAGCCGAACGCTATGCGCGGCCTCGGTCAATAATCGTTGATGCAGCGGAGTGTAGATCGATTTTCGGGCGGTCATCGTCTGGCTGGGGCGGGCGATATTTCGCACCATCGTAGAGCGGTAAGCGCCGCGCTGCACCAGTTTATTAGCCGGTCGCCATCATCCGCGGCGGCGAGCCGGCAGCGATTAACTGACCGGTCTTATGCGGGTTCCTGCGAGAAGCCTGTGTTGAATGACCTTTCGGTCATGCGGCCGTGTAAAGACCGATAGCTCCCGCTCATAGTAGCTACCGGCGTCATGCCGCTCTGCGAAGCGGAAGCGTGAGCTGTAGGTCGAACCGTCTAGTCGCGTTCGCCTCGAGGAAAGCGTGCAGCGCAGAAGAGATATCAACATCGCTGTCGGCGGCGCGCTGGGCGACCGCATCGGCGACGTCCGACGTGGCGTCCCGCGACCACCCTTCGATCGCGTTGAACACAACGATCCGCACCGGATAGGCATATTCGCCGGAGAGGAGATGGCGCAGGATCGTTTCAAGATCGGTGTCTTGTTCGTCAGTCTCGCGCCACGCGCAGCCCGCCCGGGCACCGAAATCTTCGAGCACAAGAAAGATTTCGCGGTCTAGCCGATCCAGCGGCACAATCGAAGGTGTTTGACGCATACGCAACTCCACGAGCACTGGGACGAAAACTGCGATGGGGGCTTAGTCGTTCCGCCAGCCTTGCTAGTGGAACGCTCATCCGTCCTTGCGAGTTGCAGGTCGGTAGGAGATGCCGTGCGCCGACCGGTTCAAGAGCAAGGCTGAGGAATGTCGCCGTCAAGCAGCCCTTTCCTAGTACTCGGAATCAGAGCTGAGTGATACGGCGGCCTTTGAAACGGCGTTGACGGACCTTTTTCTTGGTCCAGACGAAGGGCTCGGCTTTGTCGTTGTAGGCGTTGACGTAGGCATCGATGTGTTCCTGAAGCTGGCTGAGGCTTGTGAAGGAGGTGCCGCTAAGTGACTGCCCCTGCAAGATCGAGAACCAGACCTCGACCTGATTGAGCCAGGACGCGCTTGTCGGCGTGAAGTGAAATTGCACGTTGGGGTGGGCCTTGAGCCAGGGCTCGTTCTTCTTGTGGGTGTTGAGGTTGTCGAGGATGACGTGAAGCTTTCGGCCCGGAAAGGCCGCGGCGACACTGTTCATGAAGTCGAGAAACTCGACGCGGCGACGGCGTTTTGAATGCGTCGCGATGATCTTTCCGGTGGCGACTTCAAGCGCCGCAAACAGCGTTGTCGTGCCATGCCGCTTGTAATCGTGGCTCTGCCGGTCAAGGCGCGGCCATTGGGCAACTTCAGGTAACCCTGCGCTCGCTCCAAGGCCTGGATCGAGGGCTTCTCGTCCACGCATAGCACAATGGCCTTCGCGGGCGGGGCGACGTAGAGGCCGACAACATCGGCGGCTTTGGCCGTAAAGTTCGGGTCGTTGCTCTCGCACCAAGACTTGCGAGCCGCGAGGTCAATCTTGTGGCTGCGCAGGAACCGCCAAACATATTGGACGTCAACATCGCCGAGCGCCTCGGCCAGCAGAGGGCCGGTCCAGCGCGCAAACCCTTGCGGGGCCGGCTTATCCAGCAGCTTCAGAATCCGCTTGTCGGTGACCTTCGTATAGATCGGCTGCTTGCCGGGCCGCGGCTTGTCTTGCAGCCCTTCAAGGCCATGATCGGCATAGCGGTGCCGCCAAAGGCTGACAATCCGCGGCTGGACTCCGACTTCTTTGGCGATCGAGCGGGTGCTGCGCCCATCCGCCGCCAACAGAACGATCCGCGCTCGCTTCAAATCGCGCTGCAACGTCACCGGCGAACGACAACACGCCTCAAGCACCTTGCGATCTTTCCGCGAAAGGTGGACTTCTCTTGCTTCGGGGATCATCCATATCTTGAATCACGACTCACGATCCAAGAAAAGTGGGTACTAGGTCGAGAGATAAGGGCGACGATCTCCCCTCTGACCGGGCATGTCTCCGTGAAAATCGGATTGCTTATCGATCTGCTGATCGAGTGCTCGGCTCGGAGGAAGAGCGTTTGCAGTTGACCGGCAGACTGTGGCGGGCGGGACTGTTACACCTGAACTTGAGTGGAGCGAACGAGGATGGCGACGGATCAGCAACCAATGCAGCCAGCGAACCCGCCGAGCACGTTGCCCTGGAACGCATTTCGCCACACGTCGTTCACAGTAGTTTGGCTGGCCACCGTAGTCTCGAATGTCGGTACATGGATGTACAATGCGGCGTCCGGTTGGCTGATGACGAGCCTGGATGCCGATCCGTTGAGCGTATCTCTTGTCCAAGTGGCAACAAGCCTTCCCATGTTTCTCTTTGCGCTTCCGGCGGGCGCGCTAGCGGACATCGTCGACAAGCGTCGCTTTCTGATCGTCACGGAAATCGTGGTCACGTTGGTTGCAGCGGCGAGCGCTGTGCTCGTCTTGCTCGGCCTCATCAATCCGCCAGTCTTGCTCTTGTTTACCTTCCTCCTCGGCGCGGGCGCAGCTTTTACCGCGCCAGCGTGGCAATCGGTGGTGCCCAGCCTTGTGCCGAGGCAGGATTTGGCTGCGGCGGTGGCGAGCAACGGCGTTGGCGTCAACATCAGCCGGGCGATCGGACCTGCGCTGGGCGGTGTGATCATCGGAGGATTAGGAATTGCCGCGCCGTTCTGGTTGAACGCGCTGAGCAATTTCGGCGTTATCGGAGCCCTGTGGTGGTGGCGGCCGTCAACTTCCGGCGGGCATGCACTTCCTGCGGAACGTCTGACAAGCGCCTTGGTCGTCGGACTTCGCCATGCCCGGTACAATCCGCATCTGCGGGCAACGCTGATAAGAGCTGCTAGCTTCTTCTTCTTTGCGAGCGCCTATTGGGCGCTGCTTCCGCTTGTCGCGCGCAACCAGATCGCCGGGGGGCCGGCGCTTTACGGCATATTGCTTGGCGCGATCGGAGCGGGCGCGGTCGGTGGAGCGTTCGGCCTGCCCTGGATGAAAGCGACCTTCGGGCCCGACCGGCTCGTTGCACTCGGCACCGTTGGCACAGCCATCAGCCTGATCCTGTTCGGCTTCGCTCGTGACTCCGTGGTTGCGCTGGTTGCGTGCATCATCGCGGGTGTTTCCTGGATCGCAGTTCTGGCGACCCTCAACGTCTCGGCGCAGATTTCGCTGCCGGATTGGGTACGTGGCCGCGGACTTGGCATGTTCGTAACGGTCTTTTTTGGCGCCATGACCGCGGGCAGCGGGATTTGGGGACAAGTTGCCTCGATGCTCGGCCTGCCGGCCGCTCACTTCATCGCGGCCGCCGGTGCCTTGATTGGAATTGTGTTGAGCTGGTCGTGGAAGCTGCAAAGCGGCGCTGAAATTGACCTCACGCCCTCCATGCATTGGCCTGTCCCGGTTCTGATGATCAACGCCGAGCCAGATCGCGGACCCGTGCTGATAACCGTTGAATATCACATCAATCCTGAACGACGCGGGGCTTTTTTGACGGCGGTCCAGGAGCTTGGCCAGCAGCGGCGACGGGATGGCGCGTACGCCTGGGATATCTTTGAAGACGCCGCCCAGAAGGGACGCTTCCTGGAAACATTCTTTGTCGCATCTTGGCTTGAGCATTTGCGGCAGCACCAGCGTGTTACGAATGCGGATCGCGTCGTCCAAGACGTCGTTCGCCAATACGATGCCAAGGCCGAGCCGAAGGTATCCCATTTCGTTGCTGCGGCTTCCGGTTCTGGGGCCTGATGGATGAGGTAGCCTAGCCAGCCACAACAAAAGCGGTCGTGGGTCTTCATGTTGTCGTAGATGCCGCGGGTGCAGGTGCCTTTGAACAGGGCGAACGCCCGGTCGTGGGCGTCGAACACCATCTCCTGCGTCTCTCGCGGATACGCCCGGGCAAACAGCATACGGCTGTGGCAGAGCCGAACGTGAGCGACCTTCACGACCACTGTGGTGCCGCTCAACAGCACCACCTCGTGGCTCCAGTCGAACTGGTAGGCTTCGCCTGGGGCAAAACTCAGCGGGACATAGGCGGCCGCGGTCGATTGCCCGCGTTCCTTGCTCCAGCGCCTGGCGTAACGCCGCACCGCATCGTAACCGCCCTCGTAGCCCCGCCCGCGCAGCTCCTCGAAGATCCTGATCAGCGTCAGCTGTTTCCGAGCGGATTTAGCCACGTTCGCCGCAAGCAGCCCGTCAAGTTCTACTGCCCATCGTCCGAGCTTTGGCTGCGGCTGCACTTGCCGCTCATACTCGAAGGACGTCTCTCCCGACCTCAGAACCTTCCGGACCGTGTTCCGTGACACCTTCAGGTCACGTGCGATCTCCTTGATCGTCTTGCCCTTGATGAAGTGCTCGCGCCGAATCCGCGCAATCGTCTCCACGACCAGCATCCTCCACCACCTGCTTTGTTACGAAGCAGGCAGCGCAACAGACCAACCTGTAGGGGGTCAATTGTGGACGCCGATCCCCCGGCTTAGGGGGTCAATATTGCAGGCCGAATGACACCCTCTCAAGCTGAAGGCGCAACTTGAGCTCCTTTATTCGCGCGCGCGAGGCGTTCAATCGTGCGCTGAGCTGTAGTGCCTCTTTGATGTCGACGAATTCGCCTGTCTTGCTCTGCCGGAATGCGTGCCGCCCCCTCGACGCCGCTCTCGTTGCGCATAATCAGACGGTCTGTTTGGCGCTGCCCGGTGAACAACGCGAGATAGAAGCTGTCGCCGATGGAGGGCCGCGAACCGTAATTTTCTTTGGCAATTTGCCAGCGCGGCGCGCCGCCTCGATTTCCGACTTTCGTTTGTCGGAGAAGTCCGACGCCTCCTGAAGATTGAACCATCGACCGACCGGGCGGCCATTTTCATCGTTTGGCGGATGGCGCAAGTCGCCATCGACAAAGCCGAGAGCCCGGGCGTAAGCGCCATGCGATGAGCGTGGACGGCCGTCACGCCACTTCACGTAGGGAAACTTCGGATCGGCCATAAACAGCCTCGGTGCCAAGTGCGATGTGGCACCCATTGGAATCTAGCCCGACAGAATGTCAAGCGCCGTGATGCCCATATGCCGTTCGCAGCCGCTCGCGATGTTCTTCATCGCTTGCTGCCGGCGGTGGCGTGAATGTGTCATTAGTGATCGTCTTCGGGCGCATTGGATGATGCCGAGTCAGCCAGGCATCGAAGCCGGTACGTTCCCATTTGAGCGGCCCGCGTTCGCTGATTGGCGCTGGCAAGCCGTCGCGCTCGTGTCGGATTTGGCGCGTGCGATAGAACGTATCTAGCGAGACGCCTATCGCCGTCGCAACCTCGGTCGAGAAGTAGGGCGGCACCATGATCTGTGGACTATTCGGCGGGCGCAAATGCTTAAGTCCGCGATGCCTCGTCACTCTTCACTTCTTTGACCGAAGTCGATGAAACATGAGAGCAGAGAAAAACGAACGCGAAAAACGCCTCTCATCCGGCGTAGGGAATTTGGCTTCTTTAGAGTGCAAATGGGATGCAAGCGGTGCTATTACTTCGCGTATTCATTCGCCGCGTTAGGGGATTCACGGGATCGAGTCGTAACTGGTGCGGTGATCCCAACTTGCGCTTGATGGGGCTGGGGATTTCACTAGGCGGCCAGCGAGCCGATCCTGGAACCAGACCGTTATGAGCGGCAGAATATTGGTCAGCTCCGTTGATCGTCCTACGTTTTTGTTCGAGTCCAATTGCTTTCGTTCCGTTTCGTTCACGCCGTTTCTGGTGCGAAACTGGTGCGGTGCTCCGAAACTGGCCTGAGGGCCATAAGCCGGTGATCTGCAGCTTTTGGTGGCGCAAAACGGACCTTCGGACGGACACGCAAGTTGCAGAAGGGTCAAGAGCGGACCAAATCGGCCATGATTGCTTTCACGATTGGTCTTTTGCGGTGATCTCTGCACGGGTCCGGAGCCCGATCTGATCCGCCGATCCAGGCATGGGCGGGACAACTGCGCGCGCTTAATGAGCGTTTAACGATTTTGCGCAACAGATAGATCACCAGCGCGGAATTAGTCCTAGTTACGAGTGCGAGCCGAGCTCCCGAGGAGGGGAATCGGATGGGACTGCTTTTTGTTGGAGTGCTGGCAGGAGTCCTGATCGGCTTTGGCTGGTTCGCGCCTTCCCGAGGGTATTTCCTTGGGTGTGCGTCACGACCCTGTTTCGACAGGGTTGCAGTCGCCCGACCCGCGCAGCCAATGCCGCCGGCATTGGCGCCAGATCCTGCGGTCGTCAAATCGAATTCTGCAACGCCGGCAAGGCCTGGCAGGAAATCATCTCCGAAGAAACGCGGATCGGCCGACCTCGCCAAAGCGGCGTCCCCGCGGACGAGGATCAGCGTCCCGGCATCCGAACGGCCCGCGGAAATATCAGATCCTTCCCTGGACAAGGCGAAGGTCGCGATCGAGACGAAGATGGAGGATTCAGAATCGGCCGAATTCAGCGACATGAAGCGCGCAATGCGAAAGAACATGCTTGGACGCCGCGTGGATACGATTTGCGGGCGTGTGAAAGGAAGAAGCGCGTCAGGCGGCGAGACTGGAGAGAGGCCGTTTCTGTATCTCGTGAAGGAGGATGAAGCATATGTCGTCGATGGCAAGTCGGGGTCGGCGGCGTCAACCGCGTATCGAAATATCTGCAATTAACGGAATGCGTCGACTGCGCCACGGCGTAGCACGTGCCCAAATGATTTGAGCGGAAAGAATTTCCACCCAGGCGCCAGGCGATCCCGCAGTGGATGCCATCTAACGCCGGCGCTGCGCCGCTCTCGTGATGATGCATTCAGGATGAATGCAGCAGCGGGGGAGACGCAATACGGAATGGGAATATCGTGGAAATTCTTTTCATCTCGAGGAAATCATGCACGACATAACCAACACCTCAAAACGGCTCAATGAATCGCTTCACTTGCCGGTTCTGGTGATCATCGAGCCGCTCCTGTTGCCTCGCACATGCATTCTGAACGTCCTCAGGCGGGAATTGGACGAATTTGAGATCCTTGACATGGCAACGGCCCAAAGCCTGGACTGCACGTCAGCCCGCGATGTTCGTCTGGTGGTGCTGAGTATCGCGGACCAGCCGATCGGCGATCCCTCGGTTGAGAACGATCTCGCCTTCGTTGCGGAGTGTTGTCCCAACGCCGCCGTTGCAGTCCTGTCAAACCATGACGACGAGCCGACCGTGCAGGCCGCGATGCAGCGGGGTGTGCGCGGCTTTCTTTCCACCTCGCTACCGATCGAGATCGCCATAGCTGGCCTGCGCCTTGTTCTTGTCGGCGGCGTCTACAGGCCGTTGCCCGTGGCCGGGATGAACAGGATACCAGATTTCGAGCCGCCGGATGCGCGCGGGCTTGCGCCCGCATATCTGATGAACGAGGGAGCCAGAGTGGCTATCGACAGGAGCGTGACCGATCTCACGCCTCGTGAGCAACAGGTTCTGGCGGAATTGGAGCTCGGCCTGCCCAACAAGCTGATCGCCGCCAAATTGATCCTCTCGGAAAGCACAGTCAAAATGCACATCCAGCATATCATGAGGAAATGTGCTGCGCACAATCGCACAGAAGCCGTCCTCCGCTGGCGCGGCCGGTTGCCCGCGCGGACTCGCGATCACGACCCCGGCGCAGCTCTAATGCCGGAGACCTAAAGCATGATCCGGAAAAGTGCGCAGCGGTTTTCCGAAAAGATCATGCTCAAACAACAACCTAAAGCGCGATGACGATTCATCCCAATCTCGTCGCGCTTTAGTCCTCTCTGAATGCACCGCGGAAGCTGTCGAGCAGGGGCCTGAGCGCGTAGAGAGCCACGGTACCGCGCCCTGTCGTGATGAACACTTGAACCGGCATCCCGGGGACGATCTGGATGTCGTTTGCGACGATCTGCGCGTCGTCGATCCGGATTTTGGTCGCGTAGTATGGCTGGTCGGTACGCTTGTCGAAGAGCCGGTCTGCGGATACGTGCACGACGGTTCCCTTCAGGCGAGGCACGCGACGCTGATTGTACGGTACGAGGTGAACCTCGGCATTGAGGCCGGGATGAACCACATCGATGTCCTCGGGCCTCAGGCGCGCGGTCACGATGAGGCGGTCTTGCCGGGGCACCAGGTCCATGAGCGGAGCACCCGCTCCGATGACGCCACCGGCTGTATGAATCCGCAGATCGGTTATCACGCCGTCCTCGGGCGCCTTGACCTCCGTTCGCGATAGCTGATCCCTGGCCGCAAGCAACCGCTCGCGGAGCTGGAATATCTGGTTCTGTGCTACACGAAGCGATTGTGCGATCTCGTTCTGCCTCTCGCTCTCGAGCTTGAATAATGTGGCCTGCTGTTCGCTGATGACCTGCCCGGCGCGGGAAATCTGCGCGGCGATCTCGCCGCGGCGGCCCTCAACGTCGGCCAGCTCCCGCTGCAGGTTCAGAAGCCGCGGCCGCCGTTCGAGTCCCTTGTTGACGAGGGTCGCGACCATATCCAGTTCTTCTCGGACGATGTCGATCCGCTGCCCGGTGGCGTTTTCCTGAGCCTTGAGACCTTCGATCTCCTTCTCGACTTGACGCCTTCGTTCGCGAATGACCGCAAGCTGCGACTCGTGAACCTGCAGGCGTGCCTGAAAAATGAACTGCTGCGCCGACACCGCAGCGGCGGCCACCCCGTTCTGCTTGCTGTCCTGTTCCAGCGCGTCCGGGATTGCGATCCTCTCAAATCTCTGCTGCTCGGCCTGAAGCCGTGTGGCACGAGCAACTGCATCCCACAATTGGCCTTGAAGGCTTTGCATCTCCGAGCCGGCCCGGGTGTCGTCCAGCGCGATCAGCGTTTGGCCGCTTCGCACGATATCGCCATCCGAAACCAGGATCTTCCTGACGATACCGCCTTCCAGATGCTGAATCGTCTTGCGGCTCGATTCCGATTCCACGACGCCGGACGCGATCGCGGCGCTCTCGAGAGGCGCGAGGCTCGCCCATGTACCAAGCCCCAGCATGAAGCAGAGCACCAGCAGATTGCCTGCGACGGTGATACCGCGAAGCCTTCCGCGCGGAGAGGTCGGCGTGGGCGTCGAGCACCATGGAAATTCCAGAGGCTCGAAATCGTCGATTGCGGTCACCACGACGCCAGATCGCGGGGCGGGCGGGGGGCTCGCCGGCGCTCGCATGAGCTGGTCCCAGATCATGGGAAGTCTCGAGACGGCGGGAAGTTTCCAGATGGTGAGAGAATTCCAGATCATGGCGCAATCTGCGAAGTAACCTGGGGTCGGCTCAGGTGCCGTTCAAAGATGTCCTCGCTGTCGCCGAACGCGGCGACCGCACCGTCTTCCATGATGGCAATCTTGTCCGTGGCGGCGAGGAGACCCATCCGGTGAGTGACGACGACAAGGATGACGCCTGCGAGCTTCATGCGCTCGATGGCATCCAGGAGCATTCGCTCGCCCCGGTAGTCGAGGCTGGCGTTGGGTTCGTCGAGAACGATGAGGCGCGGACTGCCGAAAAAGGCGCGGGCAAGACCGAGGCGCTGCCGATACCCGCGTGAGAAGGTTGTTTCACTGTGAACCACCGTGTCGTAACCCCGCGGCAGGCGCATGATCGCCCCATGGATTCCGACGAGCTTGGCCGCTTCGACGACCTTCTGCCGGTCGGCATCTTCAAGGCGTGCGATGATGTCGTTGATTGTGTCGCCGAGCAGGTTGATGTCCTGGGGGAGATATCCGAGGCGGTCGCCGTTTCGGCCCTCGCGAAGCAGCGAGACGTCGGTATTGTCGAGGAGGACACGGCCATGCGTTGGCATCGACAGCCCGGCGATCACCTGGCCGAGCATGGACTTGCCTGACCCGGACGGACCGATAATGCCAAGGCATTCTCCGGGCATGAGGCTGAACGAGACGTCGTTCAGCAGAAGATGGCTGGTCCCCGCAAGCCTCACGCCAACATTGTCGACGACGAGGCCACTTGGCGCCTGCAGCGGAGAAACCTCCGCGCTCTGCTGCCGGGCGACGGGGAATGCGGCGAGAAGTGCGCCGAGCCGCTGACAGGCGCTCACGGCCGTCACGAGTGATTTCCAGCCTGCGACCGCACTTTCGACCGGCGCGAGCGCCCGGCTGAACATCAGCGTAGAAGCAAAGATGATTGCCGGACTCTTCCCGTGATCGAGGACGAGCCATGCGGCAGCCCCCATGATCAAGACCTGCGACAGCGCGCGAACCGGCTTGGTGGCCAGTGAGACGATCTCGCCTCGCCGGAGTGCCACATCGTGCTCTCTGCGCGCGTGCTGCGCGTCACGGTGGATCATGCGCGCAGCGCTATCGAACATTCCCATGGCGCGGATCATGTGGATGTTGCCCGCGGCAGTCTGGAGGCGGCCGCAGCTTCTGGACAGCGCGGCGCCGGATCTGAGCAGAACGTCTTCCGTGACCAGCTCTCCGGCAACCGTGAGCGCGAAAAGGAAGGCGACGCAGCAGGCGCCCACCACGCCAAGCAGGGGATGGATCAGAAAGAGGACAAGGAGGAATAAGGGCGCCCAGAGCGCGTCGAACAGCATCGGACATGCGCCGGACTCGACGAACTGGCGCAGCACGGTGAGATCCCGATATGCGCCCGACGCTTGCGTCCAATCGCTGCGAAGCGCCGATTCGAGGCTGGCCGAAAGCACGCAAGGGCGAAGGCGATCGTCGAGCCAGGCGCCAAGGCGTCCAAGGACGGCGCGCCGCAATGCATCGAACACGCCGCCGACGACCACCGTGATCGCGACAATGAGCGTGAGCAGGAGCAACGTGTCGCCGCTCCGGCTCGACAACACCCGGTCATAGATCTGAAGAAGATAGATGGAGGGCGCAAACAGAAGCAGGTTGTAGCTGCAGCTATACGCGAATACGAGACCGAGCGGTCCCGTGCAGGACCGGAGGGCTGCGTGCAGTGGCGTCCGGATCTGCGGCAGGATAGGCAACCGAATGGGCGGCATCAGCATGATCGTCACCGCCTGAAATCGAGGTCCGGCGCACTTGACCGATGGCCAACGTCATCTGCCAACGGTATCGGCGGGATATTGGCTCGAACTTCCGGACCGGTGGCAGTGGCCACCGGTCCTGCCAGTCGGACGAGCCGGTGGTCAGAACGTATCGAGATGGAAGCTCACTTCTCCGCCCAGCGCGGCGTTGCCGTCTCCGCCATTGCCGCCGATGCCGGCCACGACCTCCTGGTGCTGGTCCACCGAGACCTTGTTGATCTGGGTCGCATCCGTATTGGCGTATACCTTGGAGGTATCGTGACCGCTGTAGGATTTCTGGCTTCCGTTCGACTCGGCGTCTCCGCCATGGGCCTTCGAGAACAACGAGGCCTTCGCGTTGGCGCCGCCGGCATCCCAATCCGCCGTCTGCTTGACGTGATCGCCGGTGTTCACGTGCACGTCGGCACCTTCCGCCTTGTTGGTTGGATCGAAGTTGAGCGTCGGCTTGCTGATGATGGCGCCCTTGAAGGTGCCGTCGCCGCCATTTCCGACGTTTTGACCACCGGTGTTGATCGATTTGAACTCGATCGAGTCCGAGATGTTGATCGCTTTGGGCAACATTTGAGCCTCCCTGTTTCTGTTGGCTTTCGTGCATCATCCATCCCGATCAGGCGGACGCGCGCGACAAGTCTGATCCGCCCACGCGCGATGGCGATAGATGTCAATTCGGACACCATCCGGTTTGGTCGACCTACGTACGAAAGTATGACATTCGTCGCGCAACATCGGAGCTCGAAACATCCGGGAGGGCCCGCAGGGCGAGCTTGCATGCGCAGAGTGTCGACGCAGCTCGCGATCGGGCTTGTGCGAGCGGCGCGATGTTTCGCTAACCCATCAGGTGAAGATCCGACAGAAGATGGGAAAGATCGCCACCCAGCGCGAGATTGCCGTTGCCGCCGTCCCCGCCAACACCGGCGATCTGGACCGCACTCTGGTCGATGTGCACGTTGTTGACCTGATCGGCTACGGCCGTCGAATGGGGACCTGCGATTGCGATATTGATGGGTGCATATATCGCGACGCTGACATCGATCAGGCTGCCGGCAAAATATCCGTTGCCACCATTGCCTGCGCCGTTCGAACCGGTCGCGATCGCGTCGGAGCCGCCCCACAAGCCATGGGAAAGAAGGCTTGCATGGCCGCCCGCCGCGGCGTTGCCGTTGCCGCCGTGCCCGCCAATCCCGGCGATCTGAATGATGGATTGATCCACGTAGGCGTCATTTGTCTGGACCGAATGAGCGTTGGAGCCATAGCCCGCGACTGCGATGTTGATCGGGTCGTAAAGTACAAAGGAGGTATGGACGAGTCCCCCGTAGAACGCGCCGTCACCGCCATTGCCGGCCTGGCTTCCGCCCGTTTGAACGTCCCAGACGCTCCCTCCATTGCTTGATCCCCAGTTGGGGTCCAGCGTGATGATGCTGCCGCCGGCGGCCACGTTGCCATTTCCGCCGCTTCCGCCGACGCCGGCGATCTGAGTGGCCGATTGATCGATGTCGACCGTGTTCGATTGACTTGCATGCGCAGTGCCGCCTAAGCCCGCCACCGCAATATTGATCGGATGATAGATCACCACGGGAGCGTCCACTATCGCACCCGAGAAATAGCCGCTGCCGCCGTTTCCGGCGCCGTTGTCGCCGCTCGCGATCACGCCGGAGCCCGAGGACGTACTGACGCTCCCTCCCGATGCAATGTTGGCATTGCCGCCATGGCCGCCGACGCCGGCCATCTGAAAGGCGGATTGATCGACATTCAAATTGTTGGACTGGTTGGCCAGGGCGACCGAGCCGTATCCCAAGCTCACCGAGATGTTGATCGGTTCATAGATCAACACGGACGCGTGGATGATCCCTCCATAAAAGTAGCCATCCCCACCGTTCCCGGCCGTGTTCACCCCACTCTCGACCGAAGCAATGCCCATCCCGGGATGTGATGCACCGGAAGCGGGCGTGGTGGACGAAACATCCAGGCCCGCCGCAGCGTGGCTGCCCGTGTCGACCCCCGATGTGGGATGTTCGGATTGAACCGGGTCGGAGTCATTATGCTGGGTACTCGCGCTCGCGGGGTGCGCTTCAAGATCTGCAAATTGACCTGCAAACAGGCCGGGACGATGGACCAGGGCGCCACCGCCGACCGCGTCAGCCACGAACGGGGCACTCGGCGCAGGGCCCGGTTCGCCCTCGCCATCGTACCCATCGTGGTGATGAGAGGCGTGATGCAGCCGGATTCCATCCGACATCCGCGAAAAATCCATCGTAGCCTCCCTCATCGCAATCGCTCCGCGCGATCGGACGGGTTCTGCACTCCGGACAGAATGTCATCCTGGGAAGGTCGAAAGCCCAGTCGTCAGTTCGGATATAGCGCTTCGTCTGGCGGCCGTAACATCGGCTACATCCGTTCGGCTACAGTTACAGCCTTTGCAACTCTGCGTGGGCCGATGCTTGAAAGTGCGACCTTGAGGGGATGGCGAAAATGGACAATCGAGCTGATGGCCAGGCCTGCGGTCAAAATGAATCCACCGCGTTGCCGGATTTAAGTCGCATTGCGACCTAGGGGGCAATATTGCAGGCCGAATGTCACACTTATGCCTAGGGCCAAGCACGGGTATCGCTGAGCCTGTGCTCAGGACGAGCAAGTCGCGCTTGTCGTTGCGATAGACATCAAACATCTTTCGCCCCCGCTTGATCACACTGAAATAAAATATCGGCCTCGCGGTCAATCCGTGCGTTCAGTATGCTGCTACCCTTGGGCAACCGCATTTGCGTGCTGTTCGTCCACCAGTTCCTAGCGCCACCCAAGGCCCGCGGTCCTCGACCGGGGGCCTTTTGCATTTGGAAAAAGCGCGGCCAGGCCGACCGAAGCGGAGGATTACAATTCAAGTACTGGACGCGCGAACTTCGTCACTCGGGATCGCCTGCACTTGGTGGATAAAGTCAGCAACGCCGCCGCCGCCCGGGGTGGGCACCGGTGCGGTGCAGAATCCAGCTTCGTCGGATCGACACCGTTGCGGCGTCTCCAGCTGTTCGCGGCGAGCACGAAACATTCACTTGGCGCAAAGCCGCTCGCGTCCCAGTTCAGCGAAACATAGGTCACCAACCTGGGGTCAGACGATTCAGGACCACATCGAGATTCCTAAGAAAGACGCTGCCTCGAACAGTGAGAAGTGATCAAATGCGTATTCGTTTGCTCACTATCTGTTCTTCGGGTGTAGCTCTGGCACCGGGCGCCCAGGTACCCATCTCAATGCAAACTGCTGGCCGGCAGCGATCTCGTTGCTGGAGAGCTTTGATGCGACCGCATCCCGGAACCTGAGATAGACGTCCCGTTGTCGCCCGCCTGTGCGGGCCGCTGCCAGGTTGAGCCATTTGTACGCAAGCACGAGATTGTTGGGCACGCCGTGGCCCTTGTCATACATTAGGCCGAGCATGGCTTGTGCGAACGGGTCTCCCTGCAAGGCCCCGCGACCGTAGAGATCAGCGGCGGCGTCATAGGCCTGCGGAACGCCGAAGCCATGCTCATACATGAAGCCAAGCAGGCCGAGCGCTTTCGCGTTGCCGCGTTCGGCTGGCGGCGAGAGCTCCCGAAGTGCGCGGGCATAGTCGCCGCGATGGAAGGCGGCGGATCCACGCGAGACACTATCGGCACGCGCGACGCACGTCGTCGGCGTCAAAAGTGCAATAGCAAGCAACGCCCAGAGGAGCGTCCGCGGCGCAAGCGCGCGAATCGCTGCCCGGCCCGGCTCAGTGGAAACTGGTGGTGATCGGCGCATTGGTCGATGTGGTGGCGATGCTGCCGCGCAATCTCGATCGAAGTTCCTCGGCAACAACTTGGGCATCGGAACCGTTGCGGATGATCTGGGGTCGAATGAAGATGATCAGCTCGGTGCGCTGGGTCGCGTTGCTCTGATGTCCGAAGGCGTCACCAAGGCCGGGAATCTGGTCGAGCACGGGCAGCGCGTTGCGGTTGCCGCTCTGCTGCTCGCTGATGAGGCCCGCCAGCAGCACGGTCTGGCCATTGGCCACCGCGATTTGGCTCTTCACCCGGCGTTCCGATACCGTCGGCGTCAGGCTGTTCGCGCTGGTTTGAGGCACGTTGCTGATCTCCTGCTCGACGTCGAGCCGCACGGTGCCGTTCACGCTGACGCGTGGCGAGACCCGCAGGATGATGCCTGTGTTGCGATAGTCGATGGTGTTGACCACCGTGTTACTCGTTGTCAGCACCGTCGCACTGCCAGTCGACACCGGCACGACGTCGCCGACCTGCAGCGTCGCCACCTGGTTGTTGATCACCACCAGCGAGGGATTGGAGAGCACCTTGACGCTAGTGACGGCATGCAGCGCATCCAGGATCAGGCTCGGCTGCGTCTCGGACCCGATCAGGAAATTGAAGCCCGGGAAGGCCCGGTTGATGAAGGCATTGGTGACCGAGCCCGCCAGCGAGACGGCGCCGGTGGTCGCGTCCGTGACAGTCGAGGGCGCCGTGGTGGCCTGGGTGCCAAGGATCGAGCCGGTGTTCGGCTTCAGGCCAAGGTTTTGGCTGGTGAGATAGGTCTGCACACCATAGGACAGGGAGTTGTTGAGCGTGACCTCCGCGATCGTCGCGTCGATGGCAACCTGGAGCTGCGGCTCGTCGATCTGCAGCAGCGTCGACTCGATGATGCGGTAGTTGGCCTGGTCGGCATAGATCAGGAGATTGTTGTTCACGACATCGGGCGTGATCCGCACGTCCTGCATGACGGGCTGGCCATTGCCGCCGCCTGAGCTGGAGCCGCGTCCGCTATCGAGCGCGGCATTGTTGCCCTGGCCTGGATTGGGACTATTCGCTTGCCCTCCAGCGCCAATGCCCTGGCCCGTCGCGCCTGTCCCTGACGTGCCGCGGGATGCGAAGCCGCCCATGCTCGAATTCGAGTTGCCGTTGTTGAGCGACAGTCGGTCGGCGACGCTTGAGGTCGATGAGGTGCCGGAGCCGGGCGCGAGCTGGCTGTCGACGCTGTCGAGCAAATTGCCGGACGAACCGCCGAGGAACATGTCGGTCAGAACCCGCGCCATCTGGCGCGCATCGCCGTATTTGACGCGGTAGACATGGACCGTGGTTCGCGCGGTGTCATTGCGGTCTAGGCGCTTGATCCAGGTCGCGGCCGTGTGCAGCATGTCCGGCTTCTTGGTCACCACCAGCACCGCGTTCAGGCGTGCGATCGGCATGAATTTGATGACGTTCTGGCTGAGGCCGTTCTCGCCGGAATCGACGATCTTCTCCAGCTCGGCAATGACGGGTGCCGGCGAGCCGCTCGAGATCGGGAAGATGCCGACGGATTGACCGCGCATCCAGTCGACGTCGAAGCTGAGCACGGTGTCGACAGCGGTGCGGCGCTCGGCCCCGGTGCCCTGGATCAGAAGCAGATTTCGCGTCGTGTCGGCGCGGATCGCGCCCGCCCGGGTGGCGAAGCTGTCGGTCAGCTTCAGCAGGGTCTGTGCCGACACATATTGCAGGGGGACCACCGAGATGCCGAATCCGGGCTCGGGATTGGCTGCCGCGGCATCGACGCGGCCACCGCCGACGGCGTCGCCGAGCGGCGTCAGGCGATAGCCCGCCGTGTCATGCAACAGCACGACGCCGCTCAGGCGGAGTGCGTTTTCAAGCACGAAGACCATGTCGGATTTCGGCACCGGGCGGACCGACACCAGGCTGACCGTGCCCTGCACCCGTGGGTCGATGGTGTATCCGAAATGCAGGATGTCGCCGAGCACGACCTTGGCGACGGTCGCCACTGGCGTGCTCTCGAAATTCAGATCGAAGCCATTGCCGTTCGGCGTCAGCTGCAGCCGCGCGTCCGCGACCGCGGCCGCTTCGCTTCCGTCATACATCGCCGGGCGGACGCTGCCGCCCTGGCTGCCGGTCGTCGGCGCCAGCGCGCTCACCGATTGGGGCTGGCGCGGCAGCAGATCCAGCGAGCGCACTTTGTCGGTGACGTCGAGCTGAGACCCGTCCACGCTCTCGCTGACCGTCGCGGAATTGCAGGACGCCAGCAACCCCAGCGACGTCAAGACGAAAACGGCTGCCAGGCCGCCACGGATCGTCGGGCAGCGGCCCACTGTGCCTACGCGTTGCATGAAGGCCCTTCGCTCTGACTGATATTTCGATTGCTGCGACGATCTGTCCTGCCCCGGGGGGTTCTTAGCGAGCGTTCATGACAGAAATAAATTGCTTACATGATTGTCGTTCGCGACCTGCCTATCGCGTCGCACCCAAATTTGTGCAGCCGGTGCGTTGCGCGTCCGCGATGCCACCTCAAAATTTCTTGAGCGAGGCGAACGATGTGACTTCGCACAGCTGTCACACTTCGGGTCGATAACTGGCGACTTGACGGGAGCCGAACGGCGCCAGCGCCTCGGCGCGAGCTGATCCAGGATAGCGTGGCGGGATAAAGAATGGCGAACGATCTGTCCGTTCGGTTCGTGGATTATCTCCGTCAGAACAATCACCTTGCGCCGATCGATGGGCCAGCCGACCGCACCAGGCAGGGCGCCGACAACAGGCAGTTGAAGCTGTGGGAGGTCACCAGTCTCTCGCCCGCCGAATTCGCCGACGAAGCCGCGCGCTTCTTCGGGCTAGGGCGCCTGGCGCTCCAGGAGATGATGGCGGCCGAACCGCTGGTCGGGTCGTTCTCGCAGCGTTTTTTGCGCGAGACCATGGTCTATCCGTGCAGAGCCTCCGATGGAAGCGCGACGCTCGCGGTGGTTGATCCGACCGATCGGGCGACGCAGCGGGCGGCGCAGATCGTGCTCGGCGCCGGCATAACGGTCAAAGTAGCGTCGTCGGAAGACGTCGCCATCGCGCTGAACAACAGCTCCAGTGCCGAGGAGACCGAGGCCACTGAACTGGCGGCGGCCCTGCCTCGCGAAGACGACATCGAGAGCCTGCGCGACCTCGCCAGCGGCGCGCCGGTGGTGCGCGCGGTCAACGATCTGATCGAGAAGGCCGTCGAGCTTCGCGCCAGCGACATCCACATCGAGCCGTTTGCCGCCGGTCTCATGGTCCGGCTGCGGATCGATGGCCTGTTGCGACCGGTTGCGGCGCTGTCGGGCGTGCTGCCGCAGGCGGTAGTCTCCCGCATCAAGATCATCGCCAACCTCAACATCGCCGAGCGCCGCCTGCCGCAGGACGGCGCGGCGCGGCTGCGGGCCGGCCGTACCGACATCGATATCCGCGTCGCGATCATGCCGACGCAACATGGCGAAGCCGCCGTCATCCGTATCCTGCCCAAGGATCGCGGCCTGCTGATGGTGGAAAAACTCGGATTTTCGCAGCCTGACGAAGCCAAGCTGCGGCGGCTCCTGAAGCTACCGCATGGTATGGTCGTTATCACGGGACCGACCGGCAGCGGCAAGACCACGACGCTGGCGACGATCCTGTCGATCCTCAACGAGCCGAGCCGCAAGATTCTCACGATCGAGGACCCGGTCGAATACGAGCTCCCCGGCGTCAACCAGTCCCAGATTAAGCCGGCGATCGGCCTGACCTTCGCCACCGCCCTGCGGTCCTTCGTCCGGCAGGACCCTGACGTCATCATGGTCGGCGAAGTCAGAGATTCCGAGACCGCGCACGTCGCGGTGCATGCAGCGCTGACCGGACATCTGGTGCTGACGACGCTGCACACCGAGACGGCGGCTGCCGCGGTGCCACGCCTGCTCGACCTCGGGGTCGAGGGCTATTTGCTCCGCTCGGTGTTGCGCGGCGTGATCGCGCAGCGTCTGGTCCGGCAATTGTGCGAGCGCTGCAAGACGGCACGGCCGCTTGCAACGGCTGATTTCACCGAGGATCCTCGGCTCGCCGCACTCGGGTTTCGGGCTGGCGAAATCATTCAGGAGCCATGCGGCTGCGAGCGCTGCGCCGGAACCGGCTATCGCGGTCGCCTCGGCGTGTTCGAGCTGCTCGAGCTGTCGAATGAACTGCGTGAACTGATCGGGGAGCGAACCGACGGACTGAAGATCGATACGATGGCGATCCGGGCGGGCATGACCACGATGCTCGACGACGGGGTCGCGAAATGCCGTGCCGGATTGACCTCGCCCGCCGAGATCCTCCGCGTTGCGACGGTGCGGTGACGCCGTGCCGAATTATCGCTATCGAGCCCTGACCCAGGCTGGCGAGATCGTGAACGGCACGATCTCCGCCCCGACTGCGGCCGAGGTGGCGCGGCGGATCGAATATCTCAAGCTTCTGCCGATCGAAACCGCCGAGGACAAGCGCGCAACCGGCGCAGCGGGGGGCCGCAGCCTGTTCGGCGGGCCGAGTGCGGCCGAGGTCACCACCTTCACGCGCGATCTCGCGCTTCTGCTCAAGGCCGGTGCGCGTCTCGACGATGCGCTGGAGCTTCTGTCTGGCGATGCCGATGTCGGCCGGATGCGTCCGGTGGTGGCCAAAATTCGCGCAGCCCTGCTCACCGGCGAGAGCTTTGCCGATGCCGTATCGGATCATCCCACTTTGTTCCCGCCGATGTATATCGCCCTGGTTCGGGTCGGTGAAATCTCGGGTACGCTCGATTCCGTGCTGGAGATGCTGGGGACCGAGCGGGCACGTTCCGAGCAGATGCGGCGGAAGCTGACCGACGCGATGCAGTATCCGGCCTTCGTGCTGGTCGCGGCATCCGGCGTGATGCTGTTCTTCCTGCTGTTCGTGCTGCCGCAATTCTCGACCGTGCTCGGCGATTTCGGCGGCAAATCGGATACGGCGCTCGCCAGCTTCATTGCGGTTTCGGATTTCCTCCGCGCCAATGCGACGGCGGCAAGCCTGATCGCTGCCGCCGCGATCGCGCTCTCATGGTGGCTGTTGCGGCAGGCGCGCGTGCGCGCCGCGCTGGTCAACGCGATCTCGCGGGTTCCGGGCATCAGCAGCGCCTTCCAGTTCTATCGCGCCAGCCTGTTCTGCCGCAATCTGGGCGTCCTGCTTGGCAGCGGCGTCAATCTCACCGCCGCGCTGCGCATTCTCGTCGACATCATGGCGGTGACCGGAAGCGAGGCGAACTGGACCGCCGCCGCCGACCGCGTCCGCCATGGCGGAAAATTATCGGAAGCACTCGCCGTGGCGGACAGCCTGCCGCCGATGGCGGTCCGCATGCTGCGGCTTGGTGAAGAGACCGGGCAGCTGCCGGTGCTCGCCGAGCGGGTCGCGGAATTCTACGAAGCAAAATTGCAGCGCAGCCTGGACCGTGTCGTTGGGATCGTCGGTCCGCTGGCGATCGTTACCATCAGCACCGTCGTCGGCGGACTAATCGTGTCGGTCATGACGGCGCTGCTCTCGGTCACGCAGCTAGTCGGTTAGAGCAGGGGTCATCGATCATGATATCGCGCAACACCATCATTGGAGCATTTTCCACGCACGTAGCGCGCGATAGAGCGCGATCGCAAAGGTCAGGGCGTTCGGGGCAGGAAGGTTTCACGCTGGTCGAGATGCTGGTGGTGATCGCGATCATCGGCCTCATCATGGGCCTGATCGGGCCGCGCGTTCTCAACTATCTCAGCGAATCCAAGGTCAAGACCGCGCGAATTCAGTTGCAGAGCTTTTCCAGCGCGCTCGACCTGTTCTATCTCGACGCGGGACGCTTCCCGTCCACGGCGGAGGGTCTTGCTGCGCTGGTCCGGCGCACGCCCGGGGTCGCCGCCTGGAACGGGCCGTACCTGAAAGGCGGCAACGTCCCGAACGATCCCTGGAATCACGCCTATCTCTATCGGTCGCCCGGCGAGCACGGGCCTTATGACATCGTCTCCTATGGATCTGACAGTCAGGAGGGCGGCAGCGGCACCTCCGCCGACATTTCGCTCGAAAAGACCACGGCTGCCAAGGACGAATGACCAGCGATGAATGACGCCACGCAGCGCGGCTTCACCCTGCTCGAGATGGTGTGCGTGCTCGCCATCATCGCGCTGCTGGCGGCCGTGCTGCTCCCGTTCATTCCGCACCAGACTTCGCGGTCGCGCTTGCAGGCCTATGCGTTGCAGACTGCGACGCTCCTGAAGGCCGATCGAAATGCCGCCATCGAGCGCAGCAGCAGCGTTGCGACGCTGGTCGATGCGGCGAGCCGCGTGATCCACTCGGGTGCGTCTCGCATGACGGTGCGAATTCCCGATGACGTGCGGTTTGATGCGGTGCTGCCGCAGAGCTGTCAGCGGCAGGCCGCACTGTCGACCATCCGTTTCTTCGCCGATGGCGGTTCCTGCGGCGGCTCCATCGCGCTGACGCGGCTCGATGCGGGATACGAGGTTCGCGTCAACTGGCTTACCGGAAGGGTTGAAATCGTTGCTCGCGACATCTCCGCCAACTGACCGCACTGATGCGGGGTTCACCATCATCGAGGTGCTGGTGGCGCTGGCGCTGGTGGCTGTCTCGATCGTCGCGATCGGCGCCGTCATGGGGGTCAAGACGCGCGGCGTGAGGGCGCTGGAGCAGCACGTGGCGCTGATGCAGGCGGTGCGCACATTGATGACGGTCGGCATTTCGCCGCGCGCGGAATTGCAGTCGGGTACATCGACGGGGCAGGCGGAGGGCTACCGCTGGACCATCGACGTCAGCCCGCTCGGTGGCGACTGGACGGTCCCCGAGGGCAATGCGCCCTGGGCCCCGGAGCTGGTGAGAATTCGCGTCAAGTCTCCAGACGGCGCATTGTCCGATATCCGCACCGTGCGCCTGATGCCGAGGTCTTCGGAATGAGCCCGGCAAGGACAGACCAGCGAACGCACGAGCGCGGATTCACGCTGATCGAGACCATCGTCGCGCTGGCGCTGATGGGGCTGTTGCTGTCGGCGCTCGCCAGCATCACGGCGCAATGGCTGCCGAGCTGGAACAGGGGGCTCGACCGGATCCAGCGCAGCGAACTGATCGGGATCGCACTGGAGCGGATCGGCGCCGATCTTGCCGCTGCGGAGTTCGTTGCCGCCAACCGCGACAGCCACAGGCCGCTGTTCGATGGATCGGAATTGTCCGTGATGTTCGTGCGAATCTCGGTAGGGCCGAATGCGGGGCCGGGGCTCGACGTGGTGCGCCTCGGCGAGACCAGGGATCGCGGCGAGTTCGTCACGGTTCGCTCGCAGACGCGATTCACCCCGCTGGCCGACGGGGTGTCGTTATCGGAACAGGTGCATCTGGGTAGCCCGGTCGTGCTGCTGCGCGCGCCCTATCGCCTGTCTTTCGCCTATGCCGGCGCCGACCGGGCATGGAAGAGCGCCTGGAGGGATGCCGACAGGCTGCCGGCGATGATCCGCCTGACGGTGCGTGACGCAGCCAGCGAGCGCGTCCTGTCCGTGTCGACCATCGCGCCGGTTCATGTCCAAATTCCGAGCGACTGCACCACGCCGGACGGCAAATGCAGCGACAAGCGCAATGCCGAAAGTGCCACGGATCAGGGGAAGACGTGATGGGCGCGACCGGCAATATCGGCCGACCGCCGGCCAATCGGGGCTTCGTCATCGTAGCTGTCCTCTGGATTCTACTGGCGCTGTCGTCGCTGGCGATCATCTTTTCGGCCTATCTCGCCGCGTCGGCGCGGGCGTTGGCGGCCAATGACATGTCGTTGCAGACCGAGGCGCTGGTGTCGGCCGGGATTGAGCTCGCCGCCTATCAGTTGACGCTGGCGGACGAGAAGGCGAGGCCGCAGCGCGGGGCGTTTCATTTCCTCCTCAACGAGGCCAGCGTCGGCGTGACGTTCACGTCAGAGGCTGGCCGTCTTGACCTGAACTACGCGTCGAAGGAGATGCTGGTCGGCCTCTTCGTCGTGCTCGGCGCCGGGAAGGATGCAGCCGCCGAATACGCCGACCGGATCGTCGGCTGGCGAACCCGTCCGGCGCCGGGCAGCGAGAATGTGGAGGCCGCACGCTACAACGCGCTCGGCTATTCGCCGCGCCAAGGGCTGTTCACTCATGTCAATGAGCTGGCGCTGGTCGCCGGCCTTCCCGAATCCCTGGTCGATCGCGCGCTGCCGTTCGTCACGGTGTTCAACGGCGGCCCGGATGTCGATCCGAAAATCGCCGCGCCCGAAATCGTCGCGGCCAGGGACAAGGCATCGGGGAACGAACGGGACGGATTCGGGTCGCGTGCGGCTTCGCCAAACGGCATCGCCGCCAGCACACAGGGCCCAAATCCGCAAGATGCGGCATCGGCGGCGCAGAGCGCCTGCTACCGGATCGCCATTTCGATCCGATTCCGGAATGGCCACCGCACCACGTCCGAGGCGGTGATCGCACTCGGTGACAAGGTCGAGCCCTATCGTGTGTTGTCCTGGCAGAACGATATCGAACCGCGAAATCCGGTTCTGCTTCGCGGGAGAGGATGATGGCAATACTTGCCGAGGCACGACAATGGTTTGAGCAATGGATCGGCGCTGTTGCGAGCACGGTTGACGTCGTCGCGGGCAGGTTCATGCGCCGGCGCCGCGTCGAGCTCGACGAAAATATCGACGGCACATTCACAGCCCGCCTCGCCGTGCCGAAGGATGGCTCGCCTTCAACTCCGGTTTCGTTCCGGCTCGATCACGATGCGCCACAGCCGCCGTTGTCAGCGGACTGGAGGGCGGCCTTCGACGGCAGCCGCATCGAGGTACGCCTGCGATCGGATCACGTCGTCAGCCGCGTGCTCGATTTCCCGAGCCAGGCAGGCGATTTCCTCGACGGCATGATCCGCGCTCAGGTCGACCGGTTGACCCCATGGACCGCCGCCGATGCGGTCTTTGGCTGGGGCGCGCCGCAGCCCACCTCGAATGACCGCATCGAGATCGCGTTCAGTGCGACCTCGGCGGCCAAGGTCGATCCGCTGATACGGTTGGCCAGGAGGCTCGGCGCCGCCTCGGTTGCGGTGTCGGCGCCGGGGGTTGGCTGCGACGGCGCCACGCAGCAGGTGACGCTGCTCGACCGGTCGCTGCGCGGCCTTGCCGGGCCAGCGGTTCCGCGCCTCCTGCGCATCGGCCTGGTCTCGACGGCCGCCGCGGCCGCGGTATCCCTGCTGCTGAACATCTATCTCGGCGGCTGGCTGCAATCGGAGCAGCAAGACCTGCTACACCGAATCTCGCAGCGGCGCGCCACGCTGCGCCTCGATGCCAATGGCGACTCGTCCGGCCTCGGCCTGCTGGCCAAGCGCAAGCAGACGACGCCGTCGAGCGTCATGGTTCTGGAAGCCATCTCGCGCGTGCTGCCCGATACGACGTATGTGACGGAGCTCCGCATCGAGGGCAACAAGGTGCAGGCAGTGGGAATGACCCAGGATGCGCCATCCCTGATTCGGCTGCTGGAGCAGTCGCCGCAATTCACCCGCGCCACGTTCTTTGCGCCGACGACCCGCGCGGCGAATGAATCGGCCGAGCGGTTCCACGTCGAGGCCAATATCACCGCCTACTTCGGGTCAGGGTCATGAGCGCAGCATCCCGATGGCTGACGGCGGTCAGCACCTCTCCACTGGTCGCTACGGCGAGCTATCTCGGCCTTTTCGTGCTGCTGCTCTTTGTCGTCATATCGTCGCTCTCGGATATCGTCGGCCTGCGCAGCGATGTTGCTGCATCGGCCGGAATGCTGGAACAACTGGAGGGGCGATCCCGGGCGAATACCGCGCCCGGTCAGCCCGCGATGCCGACCGGCTCCGCCTATCTCGAGGGGACGACCGTCACGGTTGCCGGCGCCACCTTGCTGCAACGCGTGTCGGGCGCGGTGATCAAGTCCGGCGGCAACGTGTTGTCGACCCAGCTCGACGTTCCCAACGCACCGGCCAAGGCGGGCTTTCTCAGCATGGTCGCGAGCTGCGAGATCGAGCAGGCGCAATTGCAGCAGGTGCTTTACGATCTCGAAGCCAGCATGCCGTTCCTGTTCATCGACCAACTGGTCGTGCAGCCGGTTGCCGACGACGCCGCCAAGGGCGCCGATCCCGGCAAGCTGCGCGTGCTGCTCGGCGTATCCGGACAATGGCGAGGAGCGAAATGATACGATGCTTCGCGGCGATCATCGTGCTGTGGGTGGTGTCGGTTCATGCCGCGCCGGCTGCCGTGCCTGACCGGTCCGGCGACGCGCTCGATGCCGGGCTGCTCGACGATGCCCGCCTCGGTGGACCGGTCCTGACATCGCCGCCGCCTTCCCTGACATCGGTCCGGGTGGCTCCTTCGCCGGCGCCGACGCCGCGGCCGCTCAGCGCGAATCCGTTGTGGGGCATCCCGCTCAAGACGCTGTCCAACGCGCGCGACCGGCCGGTGTTCTCGCCGTCGCGGCGACCTCCGCCCGCGGTCGTCGCGGAGCCGGAAGTCAGCAAGCCATCGCCGCCGCTGCCGCGCAAGACTGCGATCGAGCCGCCGCCGCTGTCGCTGGTCGGCACGATCGCGGGAGATGATGAAAGCTTTGGCATCTTTCTCGATCAATCGACCAAGGCCGCGCTTCGGCTCAAGGTCGGTGACGATTTTCAGGGATGGAAGCTGCGAACCATCAACGGGCGCGAAGTCACGATGGAGAAAGACGACCAGGGCGCGCTGCTCACATTGCCTCGTCCCGGCAGTGAAGACAGCGGCGATGTTCGCCTCGTTCCGGTCAGCACGGAGAACAAGCCTTTGGCCGCGCGGCATTAGACGAGATTTTGCTTCCGAACCCTAATGCCGCGGCTGGTTCAGCCCAGCCAGCTCTGAAGGGCCGGCGTCAGGAGAAGTCCGACGGCAAGGAAGGGGCCGAACGGCATCGAGGTCTGGCGCTTCATCTCGTGTCCTGCGAGTTGCAGGCCGCCGGCAACACCAAGCGCCGCGAGCGCCGCGATCAGCAGCAGGGTTGGAATTCCTGAAGCGCCGACCCAGATCGTCGCGGCGGCAAGAAACTTGACGTCGCCAAGTCCCAAGCCGTCGAAATGCCGTAAGGCGAAGTAAACACGCTGCAACAGCCAGAACAGGACGCCGACGAGGGCCGCGATCGCCATTGCACTGAAGGCGGCTGTCGCGCCTTCAATGACGGCGACGTTTGCGAGACCGAGCGCCGCGATCGCAAGATTCAGCCAATTGGGAATGATGCCGTGGCGAAGATCGATCAGCGCGACGGCGCAGCAGAGCATGCAAAGCACGCCGTAAGATCCAATAAAATAAAGAGCTTCGCGATCGATCTGCATGGTGGCGGGACAAGTGTGACGCGTGCCGACATTGTGTTGCAACAACTCGCGCGCGTTGAACAGTCAATTTTAATCGGCTAGGTGCCGCGTGATGCGTTTGCGAGATTGTGATCGCCAACGACCATAGCGAAGCAGAAAAGATGCGACAAAAAGTCCGCGCTGTCACAAATCCGCATAGGATGCCGACAATAGTTCGCTCCACTACGCGCCGCGAGCCCTTCGTGGCGGATGGGTGGGTTGACTATGCACAAGATGCGAGTGGCGGCGCGCCTTGCTTTGCTGGCAGCGTCGGTGGGCGTGCGTGCCGCAAACGCCGGCGCTCTCGAGGAAGGCGCCGAGCGCTATCAGCCGTACCTGATCGAGGGTGTTGCCAGTGCACTGGCCGGTGCGCGTGCGCTGCGCGAGCGCGCTGCTGCGGCGGATTTGCCCGGTGCAAAGAAGGCCTGGCTTTCCGGCCGTGCGGGCTGGGAACGCTCGGAAGTGTTCACCGCCGGCTTCGTCCCCGAACTCGATGCGCAGATCGACGCCTGGCCGAACGCGGATAGCGGCTTTCACGCGATCGAGGCGAAATTGTTCGGAGCAGCCAGCACTGATGTTGCCGCCGATGCAGCAAGTCTCGTCGAGCATCTGAATGATCTGCACGGCAGGCTCAAGGACATCAAGCTCACGCCCCAGGGCCTGCTGGATGGCGCGGTGCGGCTCGCCTACGAAGTCGGGGAGAGCAAGGCCGATGGTGGCGAGTCGCGCATCAGCGGCACATCGCTTGACGATATGCGCAACAACATCGCCGGCATCGATTTCGCCTATCACACAATTTTCTCTGCCGCGCTCAACACGGTGGACGGCAAGCTCGACGAGATGGTGACGAACCGGATCGAGCAACTCCAGGCAATCGTCGCCACGCCCGACCTGCCGCACGTCAACATCGCCGATCTGCGCCAGACCAGCGAGGAACTGGTCGTTGCGCTGCAGAGCGCGTCGGCAAAGCTCGGACTGCAGCGGCCGACCCTGGAGGCCCAGGCGCGATGACGTTGCTTCACCTGCGTCTGGCCGCGCTGCTCTCAGGGGTCATCGCACTGGCACTGCTCGGGCGTGCGGTGGCGTTTCCGGTTGACGGCGACACGACCGTGTTGCCTGTTGCAACCGAACTGAACGAGGATGCGCTCGACAAGCCGCGCGAGGTGTTCCAGTCCGAGCGGACCGGCAGCAAGTCCTACCTGGTGAACCTCGGCGATCTCGCCTTCAATTCGCCGGGGCTGCTCGGCGAAGTGGCGCGCCAGGCCGGCGTGAGCTGCGGCACCTGCCACGTCAATGGTGCGAACAACGCCAAGTTCTTCATGCCGAAGATGTCGAGCCGGCCCGGCACGTTCGACACCACCGGCCCATTGTTCAATCCGAAGGCGAACAATCTGACGTTCGATCCGGTGAGGATTCCGAGCCTGCGCGGCGCCCGCTATCTTGCGCCCTATGGCGCCGACGGCCGATTCGCCTCGCTGCGCGATTTCGTGCACAACGTCATCACCAACGAGTTCGGCGGAGCCGAGCCGTCGTCGGCGATGCTCGATGCGATCGTGGCCTATATTCACGACATCGACTTCTTGCCCAATCCAAGCCTGGGTCCCGCCGGACGGCTGGCCGGCAAGATCAGTGAGTCGGAACGCCGCGGCGAGATGCTGTTTTCCAGGCCGTTCCCGCACGATCCCGCGCTGAGCTGCGCAGGGTGCCATGTTCCATCATCGGGTTTTGTCGATCACCAGCAGCACGACGTCGGTTCAGGGGGTCTGTTCAAGACGCCAACCCTGCGTAACGCCGACTTCAACGCGCCGTACTTTCACGACGGCCGCTTTGGCGATTTCAACCAGGTTGTCGATTATTTCGATCGGATCTTCGAACTCGGCTTCTCGGCGCAGGACAAGGTTGATCTCGTGGCCTTTCTCGCGGCAGTGGGCGACGGCGTGCAGCCCTATGAGCGCGACGGTGCCGGCGCGACTCTAAAAGAGATCAACGACTTCTCCACGGTGCTCGCGACCGCGATTCCCGCAGGTGACAAGAACATTGTTGCGCTCGCGGTCGATACGATCGGCCGTGAACTGCGCGAGTTGACCGAGCAATACCCCGATCGCAAGAACACCAGCGTATCAGGCGGCGAGCAGCAGCGCGTTCTTGCGCGCAATGGTCTCAAGGAGCTTGTGCTCACGTTACGGCGAATCGAGATGGCTGTTGCCGCAGGACGCAACACGGATGCTGCAACCGAGTTCAGGAATTATCGCAATCTGATGGCTGCCGCAGTTCCTGCGTTGCTGGCCAGCGCCGAGCCGTGGTCACTGTTCAATCAAGAGGTGCATGACCAGCATTATGCTGCGCTTCGCCAAGTGATGCGCTCCAAGCACATTTCGCATTGAACGAGCCGCATTGAAGTGCATTTGCGATCTTCGCCGCCGCGGATCGCTGAATCAATTTGCTATTGTTAGGTGAATATTTGAATCGCGGAGTTGCAGCTCGCCGTTGCAGAGGTCTCCACAGAAATCTTTGGACGTTTCGAAATTTCTTTCGTGCTTTCACGGTGGCGAAAAACATGCGTCATATTGCCGCATTAAGCAGGGTGCGTTGCTAACCGCAAACACCTGAGGTCGACAATGAGTTTGAATTACAAAAAGCACTGGCGAACCAGCACCGCGCTCTGCATCGCGTCAACAGTGCTCGTCGCAACAGCCGCATATGCCGCTCACTATCCGGGCGGCCGCAGTGATTGGGACAAGCGTCCGCATCACAATCACCAGGCGCACGAAGATGGCGATCGTGCGAAGCATGAGAACCCTGGAAATCATGGTGATGGCGATCACGGCGACAAGGGGAAGACCGCTTCGCCGATCAAGCACGTCATCATCCTGATCGGCGAGAACCGCGGCCTCGATCACACCTTCGGTGTGTACAAGCCGAAGGGCAAGAGCCAGACCATCTCCAACCTGTTGTCGAAGGGCATCGTCAACGAGGACGGAACGCCGGGACCGAACTTTGCGCAAGCGCAGCAGTACTCGGTCGCCGGCCAGACGTCCTTCTATATCGGCGCGCCGACGATCTCGAAATCGCCCTACAACGCGACCAACCAGATGCCGCAGCCGAACACCAACGGTACGCCGACCGCGCAGAGCGACACTTTGCCCCCGTTCAAGACGATCGCCGAAGCCAGCGTTGAGAAGGACACGGATCCGAGCGAACTCGACATCCTCACGACCGGCTTCAGCGGCCTGCCGACCGGTGTGCTGGATACCCGCGTTCCTGGTGCCGGCGGTCTGAACGGACCGTTTCCGCTGCAGGGCGAGCAGATCAGCGACGACGACTACACTGGCGATTCGACCCATCGCTTCTATCAGGACTGGCAGCAGGAAGACTGCAGCGCCGCCAGCGCCACCAAGAAGAACAATTCGGGCTGCCTGAACGACCTGTTCCCGTTCGTGATGGCGACCTATTCGGCGTCCAACAAGAGCATGGCCAATTCGATGGGCTTCTACAACGCCCAGCAGGGTCAGGCCCCGATTCTGAAGATGCTCGCCGACCGCTTCACCCTGAGCGACAACTTCCACCAGTCGTTCCACGGCGGCACCGGTGCGAACCACTTCATGCTCGGTACCGGCGACGCGGCGTTCTGGAGCGACGGCAAGGGCAACCCGGTGACGCCGCCGGCCAACCTGATCGCCAACCCGAACCCGGCCGCGGGTTCGGTCAACCGCTACACCGTCGATGGCAATTGGAGCAACTGCTCGGACGTGTTCCAGCCCGGCGTGAAGCCGATCGTGACCTACCTCAACAATCTGCCGTACGCGGCGGAGCCGAACTGCAAGCCCAACCACTACTACATGCTCAACAACGTCAATCCGGGCTATCTGCCGAACGGCGCGCTGTCGGGTGGCAACAACGTCCCGCCGTCGTCGGTTCGCACGATCGGCGATGCGCTCATGGAGAAGAACATCTCCTGGGCGTTCTATGGCGGTGCGTTCAACGACGCCGTGGCGCTTTCCAACGCTGCGGTTGCAGCCAATCCGTCGAACCCGAACCTCAGCGCCGCCGCGGTCGCCGATCCGGCGCACGCGCTCGGTGTTGCCTACTGCCAGATCTGCAATCCGTTCCAGTATGCGACCTCGATCATGGCCAATCCGGCCGTGCGTCAGGCTCACATGAAGGACACTGCCGACCTGATCACGGCGATCCAGAACAACACGCTGCCTGCGGTGTCGTTCGGCAAGCCGGACGGTCTGCTCGACGGTCACCCGCAGAGCTCGAAAGTTGATCTGTTCGAGGCCTATACCCTGAATGTGCTCAACGCGCTGGACAACAATCCTGAGCTGAAGGCTGAAACCGCTGTCTTCATCACTTGGGACGAGGCCGGCGGCTACTGGGACTCCGGCTACCAGCAGTCCATCGACTTCTTTGGCGACGGACCGCGCATTCCGACCCTGATCCTTTCGCCTTATTCGACGGGCGGCAAGATCAACCACAACTACGCCGACCACGTTTCGCTGCTGAAGTTCATCGAGCGCAACTGGGCTCTTCAGCCGCTCACGAACCGCAGCCGCGACAACCTGCCGAACCCGACCTACTCGAAGAACAACGAGTACGCCCCAACCAACAGCCCGGCACTTTCTGACCTGTTCGACGCGTTCGACTTCAGCAAGCCGGTCACGTTGTCCTACACCGAGTGATCGAGCTCTCGTCCAGGACGAGGTCTTGAGTCCATCCAAAGCCGGCGCCGATGAAACCAATGGTTCGGTCGGCGCCGTCAATGTTTTGCCTGCCCACTATCTGATCGAACAGGGAAATGCGATGAAGCGCAACGAGAAGACGGGTTCGGGAAGCAGGAGCGCCGCAGCCTTCCTGCTTGCCGTTGCCGTTCTGGCTCATGCTCCGATGTCGGCCATGGCGCAGCAGTTTTCCGCCGACCTGGTTGCGAGGAAAGACGACACGGCAAACGCCATCGGAACCTTGCGGGTCTCGGACGGAAAAGCACGGATCGAGACGACCGCGTTGCCTGATGGCTTCTTCCTGATCGATACGGCCAAGCCCTCCGCCTATTTCGTCCGCCCGCGCGCACGCGTCTTCATGGACGCGAGACAATCAAGCCCGCTAACCCGGATGTTCGTCCCGGTCGATCCAGACGATCCCTGCCGGCAATGGCAGGCGATCGCGCAGTTGGCCGCGCAGGTCGATCTCGCGACGTGGCGCTGTCAGCGATATGGAGAGGAAACAATCGCAGGGCGCAACACCGATGTGTATCGAATCACGGCGTCGTCCGGTTTCGGCTTTGCCGGGTGGATCGACCGAGAGCGGAAATTCCCGGTACAAATCAAGACCTCGGATGGGACGGTGATCGCTGTCGATCACATCCGCGACGAGGCCCAGCCGGCGCAAGCCTTCGAAGTTCCCGCGAACCTGCGCAAATTTGACCCGCAAGCACTGATCCGCAGGATTCAGCAGAGCGACGTGTGGGTTGCGCCGCCGGCCTCGGAGTAGGCCGGTGGGAGTTCGCGCCTTTGCGTTACTGCGGTTGCCGGCTTGTGATCGGCAAGATCCGACCGAGCGCAGCACAGTGCGATTGGTGCACGTTGCTGTTGAACAGCGACCAGGGTTCGGCCTTTTTCGCGGGGACGGGAACGTCGAAGTGCACCAGCAGGCAAAGCTGCGATATTCCGCCATCGCCTCGTCGATCCGTCCCGCTGAGACATCGAGATCGGTGCGGCGCAGGGTGAAGACGAGGCCCCGCAACACCACTTCGATTCTAATGTTCATTGCGGTTCCGGCTTGCGTCGCTGCCCAGGCTGGTTTTTGTTTCCCGATCAGAAGACCGAGAAAGATGCTGGGATGGAAAACGCCGGCGGAGGCGCTTGACGAGTGGTTACCATGAGTGAACACAATCGATGTTGCGACAACCGTTGAATCCGCCCAGTACGCCGGCGAATGGAGTGGGGTGGACGAGGAATTTGCGCTGAGCGTCGGTCGGCGATCGGCATCAGTGCATTTTGTCGCGAGCGTTGGGTCGGTTCTCCTGATCCTCGGTGCGACTTCGGGCTTCTCGGGACGATGTCGCTGCCGGGACAGCTTCCGGTAATCGCGACGGGCGCCGTTATTTAACCGATCATGCGGGACGGCCGACATGGCGCCATGTCTCGATTAGGTTGGAGGCTGACCACCGATTGACCACCGAAACACCATGAACAAGCGGCGATAAAGGTCATCAATCACCAGCGAAGTTGACTGTTTTTATTGAGCTTTTCGGCTGCTACTTACGTTCGAGACGCAAGGGTCGCAGGTTGGCAGCCTGATCCGATGCGGCTCTCAACGGCCGAGAGGCTGTTGCGCCGCCCCGCTTTTTGAAACGTACTAAATGGTGTCAAACCGCACCTTTAACTCGTGGTTTGCCGGTAAGTCGTTGAAATCGCCGCGAATAGGACGCCCTCCGAGCGCACCAAAGGCAATAAGTGGTTGACGCGAAAAATATTTTCGCGATTCCTTTACCCTCCACATTCTTACCCACAGCGGACCTTAGTGCTTTGTTCCGCAGAGTGCTCGTTGCTCGAGTTCGTGCGATTTCGCAGAAATCGGCGGGCGCGCGTGTTCTTTGGACGTGCTGATGGACGCAATCTCAGGTCGCAGTATCTGCGTTCGCCGGCAGGCTGAACTGAAACGTGGCACCGTGGGGTAGGTTTGCCGTGGCCAACAGCCGGCCATCGTGGGCGGCCATGATCGAACGGCATATCGAGAGTCCCATACCCAGGCCGCCGGATTTGGTGGTGAAGAAGGCGTTGAACAGCCGGTCCACATTCTCGGCGGAAATCCCGACGCCGCAATCCGTCACACTTACGAGCACTTGGCGTGTCACGTCCAGGCCTGATCGGATCACCAGTTCGCGCGGCCGATCCGTGATCGATTCCATGGCTTCAATGCCATTCATCATCAAGTTAATAACCACCTGCTGCAGTTGGACCCGATCAGCCACGATCATTGGTAGAGAAGGTGCCAACTCCAGTCGCAACGACACCTGGTGGCTGATTAGCTCATGCTGCACCAGTGTGATCACCTCCCTAACGATGTCATTAACGTTGAGCGCAACCTTCTCGATGTCGGTCTTCTTCGCCAGCGCCCGGACGCGCCGGATCACCTCACTCGCGCGATTGGCGTCGTCTATGATCCATTCCACCGAGCGGCGCGCTGCGTCCAGATCGGGAGTTCCGCGATCGAGCCAGCGCAGGCAGGCCTCGGCGTTGGCGACGACGGCGGCGAGCGGCTGGTTCACTTCATGGGCGATCGAGGCGGTTAGCTCGCCCAGCATCGTCACGCGCATGACATGTGCCAGGCTCGTTAGCGTGTCACGCAACGACTCCTCGGCGTGCTTGAGCTCCGTCAGATCGAGCACGAATGCGACGCCCTGGTCCTGTCGGTCGCCGAACGTCGTCGAGCCGACCAGGACCGGTACGCGGCTGCGGTCTTTGCGAAAGTACTCTTTCTCACGCGGTTGGGCGGTTCCAACCAGCTTCAGCTCTGCCAAGGCCCGGCCGTCGGCGCCGCGCCATTCGGCCGGCGTCAGCTCCGTCCATCGGAGCCGACCCGAGACGAGATCTTCCCGGGCATATCCGACCATGTCGAGAAAGGCGTCGTTGGCATCGATGATCTGGCCCTGAAAATCCCAGATCAAGACCCCGATGATGTTCGAGTCGACCAGGCGGCGGATCCTGGCCTCCCGTTCCTGGAGATCGTTGTACAGACGGGCGTTCTCCAGCGAGATCGCCGCTTGCGACGCCAGCAGTTCCAGTACCGATATCCGGGTAGGCGTGAACACATGCGAAGCCAGGTTGTTCTCGAAATAGAGTACCCCGATCAGCTTGGACTGTTTCACGAGGGGCAGGCAAAGGACCGACCGAGCACGCTTTTGACAGAGGTACTCATCTGCCGAGAACGGATTCTGCGCCAAGGCGTCGTCAAGGATCACGCTTTCCCGCGTCCGGATCACGGTGTGGAGCACGGATTCGGGAAGCTCGGCCGGTGACTCGGCCGTCTGGCACAGCGTGACCTCAATTTGGCCGCGGCCGGTCGTCGCTTCCGCCGCGACCCGCGGCTGATCGCCCGGGAACAGGATGAGCAGGCCACGCCCGGCGCCGGCATGTTCGACCGCGATCCGCAGTAGGGTCTTAATGAGCTCGCCGAGGACGATCTCGCCGGACACCGCCTGCGAAGCCTTGACCACTGTCCCGACGTCCAACCGCCCGACCGGTGCTCCAATCGTAGTGGTCGGAGATGCAGAGACCGGTGCGTCGCGCAGATGCGGATGAAGCCGTTCGAGTTGCCACACCTTGCCATCGGCTCCCCAACGCAGATAGCCGTAGCGGGCGTCCCGCAAATACAAGCGGGAAATTTTCTCGAAGCCACGCGCCGCATAGAAGCGGGAAGCCAGTTCATTGGCGAGCGCCTCATTGTGAATAAAGCCGTTTGCGCGGGCCGAGCGTATGGCTTGTTCGTAGAGGCGCTCAGCATCGAGCTCCCGGCCTTCGATCCGAGCAATCTCGGCGCCGACCAGCGCGGCGCGGGTTTCGAAATTCTCCGGGCAATTCTCCGCCCATATTTCGAGCTGCCTGTGGTGGGCGGCCAGAGCCTCGACATCCTGTCGGTGCCGACCAGGGGACGCGGAATCGTGGGACGCCGCTTGGCAAAGCGCACCATAGAAGTGGTACTCCGCCGTTTCAAAATGTGATGGTGAAGTCCAAAGCAGCCGCTGCGCCTTTAACGAGGCATCGAGGGCGGAAGCATAGTCCTCGGCAAAGAAGCGAGCTTGCAGCTTACGGATCCAGTACCAGCACTCAGGTGCCGCCAAACTTGTGTCGCCCGCCAAGCGTCGTTCGAACTGGAGCTCATCGAATTCCTCGTCGTTGAAGGAGCCGAATTCCGGCGTCAAGCCACGAAGGGTCCGGATAAGGCCGAGCTGCGAGGTGATGACATCGATCACGAGACCGAACCGAGCCTTCCGCGCAAAGTCGAGCCCATTCTCGGCTTCACGTTGCACCTCAACGAGCGGATCTCCCGCTGCGAGAAGGTTTCTGTTCAGGCCCTGGCAGCTGTAGGCCGCAAACGTGAGGTCGCCGGTCTTGTTCGCGGCCTCGAAAGCGCGGCGCAGCAAATCACGGCCAGCCCGGACATGTTTCGTCCATGGCACGACAAGATTTCCGAAGACCATACCGGTCCTGGCCTGAAAGCGCTTCAATCCGCGTTTTTCGATCAGTTCGTAGCCGAGCCGACCGAATCTGAATCCGGCCTTGTAGTTGCCGAAGTGCGGTCCTGCTATGACGCCAAGCCATACATAGGCGAAACATGAGCCATCGCTGTTGCCGCGTTCGAGGCTGAGATTAACCATCCGACAAATGGCCAACGAGAGAAAGTTCGCATCCGTAAACAATGCCGGTGGCACGACCCTCGTGAGAAGATCCAGAGTTGCAAGGGATTCCGGGTCGCTCATCAAGGGCAGATCGATGAGCTCCTCGATTTCGCGGGTCCCAAGCTGTGACCAAATCCGCTCGTATTCTCGTCGCACTTCCTCGTCTGTCGGATGCGGCGACCATTCGACGCCCAGATGCCGAAGGTAAGCAAGACAAACGGCGATTGCGCGGTCGCTCTGATCGAGGGTCGTGTACAGATCCACGCGCAAGCATGCTAAGGTCGATTGGTCGACTGTCTTTGCGGGGCGGGATGAAAGCATGGTCAAGCGCCCTTCGGCGGCAGCAAGTTCTCCAGTTAGGAACTCGCACTCGGCTCGGTGCAGCTCCAGCCGGGAGATGAGCTCCGGCCGGCGTTCCCAGCCATCTTCCGCTAACACTGCCGCCGCAGCGGTGAGATACATGAGTGCTGAGGCGTAGGCCGTAGAAGCCTTGGCACGCTGGCCCGCGATCAGATTGAACTCAGCAAGTTGCTCGCGTTCCTCTCGTGAAGTTATCAAGGCCGCGCCGCGGTTGATCTGATTGACGATCTCGAAGATCGCCTCGTCCCGTCTCTCTGGGTGAGTGTGCGATATGAGGAGCCTCCCTATTCGGAGATGGGCCTCAGCGCGTATTCCTTCCGGAACCAGGGAATAGGCTGCTTCCTGGATGCGGTCGTGCACAAATCTATAGGACCCGTCCAAACGCGCGATGAATTCGAGGCGGACAGCCTCCCACAGATCCGACCGGACCTCCTCCTCCGATCGCCCATGAACGATGGAAAGCGTCTTGATCTCGGCGCTGTTTCCAAGGCAGGCAAGCATCTTCAGTGTTTCCTGGGTGGCGGCCGGCAACCGCTCCAGCTTGCTGACCATGAGGTCGACGACGTTGTCCGTGAAGCCCCTGGCCTTGATGCGGTCCAGATCCCAGGTCCAGATCGCCTCGTGCGCGTCGAGTACGAGGAGGTCCTCCTCGTAGAGCGCCGTCAGAAACTGGATCGCGAAAAGCGGGTTGCCCAGCGTTTTTTGGTGTGCCAGGCGCGCGAGCGGCTCGGCGGCCGAGTGTCCGCAGCGCAGTGTGTCCGCCACGAAATTGGTTAGGTCGTCGAGCGAGAGCGGGGCGAGCTGGATGTCGCGCACAGTTGCGGTCGTCTTGCGAATGGCATCGAGTGTCCGCATGAGGGGGTGAGCTGCGCCGACCTCGTTGTCCCGAAATGCCCCGATCAGGAGAAGATAGCGGACTTCACCGTGGGTCACGAGGTATTCGAGAAGTTTGAGGGTGGCTGAGTCCATCCACTGGAGATCGTCGAGAAAGAGGGCGAGCGGATGTTCCTTCCGGGCAAACGCGCCCAGGAAGGAACTGAACACCATATGAAATCGATTCTCCTCTAGCTGCGGCGGGAGTTGCGGAATTGATGGCTGCTCGCCAATGAGCCACCGAAGTTCTGGTATGAGGTTCACGACGAGTTGCCCATTTGGGTCCACGGCCTCCCGAATGATCTCGCGCCAACGGTCGGTCTCCTCGTCGCTCTTGCCGAGGATGTGGCGTATCAGGGCCTGGAATGCCTGGGCGAGCGTTGCATAGGGTATGTCGCGCTTGTGCTGGTCGAACTTGCCGGACGCGAACTGGCCACGCGGCGGGACGAGCGCCTTGTGCAACTCGTTCACCACTGAGGACTTGCCGATCCCGGAATAGCCGGAGACGAGCACGAGCTCCGAGGTGCCGTTCGCCACGACCCTCCCGAAGGACGCGAGCAGAGTGTCGATCTCGCGCTCCCGGCCGTAGAGCTTCTCCGGGATCAGCAGCCGGTCCGATATGTCGTCAGCGCCGAGCAGGAACGGATCGATGCGGCCACGCGACTCCCACTCCGCCGAACAGCGCCGGAGATCGGCCTCGACACCAGCGGCTGTCTGGTAGCGCTCCTCGGCGGTTTTGGAGAGGAGCTTCATCACAATAGCCGAGAGCGGCCCCGGGATACCCGCGTCCCGCTCGCTGGGCGGCACCGGTTGACGCGCGATGTGGCAGTGCACCCACTCCATCGGATCGGTGGCGGTGAAGGGGAGCTGCCCCGTCAACATCTCGTAAAAGGTGACACCGAGAGCATAGAGATCGCTACGGGAATCCACCGAGCGGTTCATCCTGCCAGTTTGTTCCGGCGCCATGTAGGCGAGCGTCCCCGCGATTACCTCCGGCGGCCCAGGGTCCTGGTGCTCGCGCGGCAGACGCGAGGCAATGCCGAACCCCGTCAGCCATACGCCACCGCTTGCTGCGTCCACCAGGATATTTGCCGGTTTGATGTCCTTATGGATGAGGCCTTGCTCATGCACTTGGCGGAGCACTCCCGCGAGAGGGATCGCTATGCGCAGGAATGGTAATACGTCCAGTGGTCGGCCAAGCAGCCGATCGACCGGCGCACCGCCGGGATCCTCGAGAACCAGGGTCAAGCGATCGTTGTAGTGCGTCAGCGCGACTGGTCGCGCTGCCCAGGCAGCATCAAGTTCGGCTTTCAGCGCATATTCGTGTTCAAGTCGCTCGACGCAAGCGAGCGATGCCTCTTCCGCGGTAGCAAGCAGGATCGGCGCCAAGCCGTCGCCGGAGCCGCGGTAGAGAGCGATGTCTCCCTCTCTCAGCGGCGAGAGCACGTAGCCCGAGAGCTGCTTCACGAGGGCCTCCCGTCAGGAGGACTGCTTCAGTGACACCGATTAGGTTACGATTGCTCTCGGCCGTCAATCCAAAACAGACGCCAAAATGTGATCGTACCACGTTCGGTGTCATGTCACGGCTAGACGATGACCGGAACCCCGCCAGCCTTTTGCTCATAAACGCCGAGATGCCCGTCGAGGAAAAATGCGCGGACAAGCGATCGATCATCAATCAATGGACTTCCGGGGTTGCCTACCCGGCTCGGGCGCAAATCGAGGGCGGGTTTGGCGAAATCTTCAAGGATATGACGAAGGATGTCGTTTTTCTGGGCCTCAGCGCGTAATACAGCGGCGTTTGGATTGAAGCATTCCGTGGGCTCGCCAGCAGCAATGCCATCATCGGCGGCGACGAACGGCAGCGCGACGTAATAGGTGACCTCGGCCATGGCCTGAATCCAACTACTTGACCCGACAGTTAAATTATGTTCTCTATATGTTCTATTGTCAATCGGAGCATCGGCCCCTTCGAACTGGCCATCCTCCCAATTGGGCCGTCATGGCAGATCAGATCGTCATCTCGGAGAAAACCAGCCAGGCTAAAGACGTCCGTGCCGCCATTGGTTCTCGCTACGGCGATGTTCTCCCAGCTGAGGGCCATTTGTTTGATCTCCTTGAACCGGAGGACGTTGTCCCGGCTTGGAAGCGATGGTCCCCGATACTTTTACGGCCTGAAGGTCTTTACGGAACGCGCCCGGCAGAGGGTGGCAACAAGGCGGCCAAGCTTAAGGTCATTCGCGAGGCGTTACGCACAGCCAAACGGGTTTGGCTTGCAACCGATTGCGACCGCGAGGGCCAGCTGATCGGTCAGGAAATTCTTGAGCATTACGAGTATCGCGGCGAGGTGATGCGGGTGCTGTTCACCGCACAGGATTCGCAGACCATCCGCGACGCATTCGGCCGAGCAAAACCTAATATCGAATACTCCCGCCTTTACGCCGCCGCCGTCGCGCGTCGGCAGGCCGACCAGATTTACAACCTGTCGCTGACACGCACCGCAACAGTCATTCTGGGACAAGGCGCGCGGAGAGTGATTGGCGTCGGCCGCGTAAAGACGCCGACATTGGCCATTGTATGCAAGCGCGAGTTGGAAATTCGAAACTTCGCGCCGATTGCCTATTTTGAAATTGTCGCCACCGCGAAAGTGGCGGGCGGGCAATTCCAGATGCGGCACGCGCAGCAAGACCGAATTGTTAAGCGCGAGATCGCCCAGGACGTAGTCAAAGCGGCTGAAGGCTTCGAGGGCGCGCTTGCCGTGCGTGACGAAGATAAGCGGCAAGGGCCACCGAAGCTGCACGATTTGCCTTCGCTGCAGAAACTCTGCGGCTCGCGCTTCGGTTGGTCGGCCAGCAAAACGCTCGAAGTGGCGCAGGAGCTCTATGACGGCCAGGGCAAGAAGATTGTCACCTATCCTCGCGCAGAGGTGCGCTATCTGCCGCAGAGCTTGATATCGGACGTACCGCGAATCATAGCCGGACTTCGGGTGGGCCAATCGTTCGGCGCGATCCCTGTATCCGAGCCGCCGGTAATTCGTAGGGGCGCGAGCGGTACCTTCTATGACAAGGGGCTGGAGGGTGCGAGCCACCACGCCGTCATCCCCAATGTCAACACAATCGACAAGCTGCCAGAGGTCTGGCCTCGTCTGTCATCTGACGAGAAGAAACTGTTTGATGTGATAGCGCGGGCCTATATGGCGGCCCTCATGCCCGATTTCCGTTACCGGCAAACAACCGCAACGCTCGATGTGCGCGGCTTCGAATTCCGCGCAGCCGGTCGCCAGCCCATTGATCTCGGCTGGCGAGCAGCATTCCCGGAGTGGCAACCCGCCGACGAAAAGGGCGATGAGGCGCAATTGCTGCCGCCGCTGCGCAACGGCGAGACCGCGCTACTGCAAGATCCAAAAATTGAAAACAAGGAGACCCGGCCGCCGCCGCGTTACAACGAAGGCACTCTGATCGAGGCTATGCAGAATGCCTGGCGTTTTGTTGATGACGAGGTTCTGCGGGATCGCTTGAAGGAAGCCAAGGGTATTGGCACTCCTGCGACCCGAGCCGAGATCATCGGCGGGCTGAAGAAGCAGGGTTTCCTGATTGCCCAAGGAAAGAATATTGTGCCGACCGAGACCGGCCTGTCGTTGTTCGGCGTTCTCAAACAAGCCGATCCGGCTCTAGTCGATCCTGGCGTGACGGCGCAACTTGAATGCCTGCTCGACGATGTCGTTGTAGGCAAACAGGAGATGGTCGGCGCGATTGACGCCGTATGCGATGTCGCTGAGCGCATTATCAACAAGCTGAAGGAGGGTGCTACCGCGGGGGGACCTTCCTTGCTTGGCGGTGCAGGGGACAATGGCACAGAAACGTATCCACCGACGCCTGCGATGAAACGCTTTGCTGACAGCCTTGTCCGGCAGAAAAGAATCAAACCACCGCCCAGTTACTAAACTTCGATATCGATCTGCCGCAAATTCCTTAGCGAACACGCGCCTAAAAAGTCCGACGGCGAAACGGCCGGTAAGCTCGACTCCAAACCGGTAAGTCCTGCACAATTGTTGTACGCCAAGAAGCTGGCGCAGGGGAAAGGTCTCATCATCCCCGATGATGCGCGGACCAACTCGGCCGCGATGTCCGCGTGGATCGATGCAAATCGAGTCAGAAAACGCCGCAAGGTTAATCGCAAAGCCTCCAACAGGCCGGTAGGGTCGGTTGCATCCCAGGCTGCGCCGCCGAAGAGGTTTCGAAAGCAAAAAGTTGACACCAATGCCGCTTCGATAGCTCCCGCGCCAGCAAACTCAATCAGGACGCCGCTGAGGATTCCTTATGGGAATAAGGAGGTCGCGCTGAAGCTCGGTGCCCGTTATGGCTCAGAGGGATGGTATGCCCCGCCTGGAGTTGATCTTTCTGCATTCGGCGAACGGGGGTGGCTGCTTTAGGTGGCGGGACGAAGACCGCACTACTTGCAGTCTGAGCCTGACGCGCCCTAAAGCGAACAAATTCTAGCCCGCTCGCGATAGCGTGACGACGTTGTCACCTTCCACGGCAGTTGCGGTAATGTGGTCGGCCCACCACTGCATCATTCGCCGACGATCAGGCATCCACTCTGCAGCGTTGTAGGCGCGCCGCACTTCGTTTCTTTCAACGTGCGCAAGCTGGCGTTCAATCCAGTCACGGTTGAACAGATTGCTCTCATTTAAAATGGTGGAAGCCACGCCTCGGAAGCCATGCGTAGTTGCCCGGCCGTGATATCCCATCCGATAGAGTGCATAGAGCATCGTGTTGCTGGACATGCATCCCTCCTTGCCCGGCGATGGAAAAATATTGGGACTACTGCCCGAGAGGGCGCGCAGTTCGCGCAACACGGCGACTGCTTGGCGTGACAGAGGCACCAGGTGTTCCAGTCGCATTTTCATGCGTTCGGCGGGAATGCGCCACTGAGCGGATTTTCCATCAAGGTCCTCCAACTCGCTCCATTTGCCAGCGCGCAATTCGGTTGTCCGAAGAAACGTTAAGGTCACGAGCTTCAATGCAAGTTTGGTTTGCTGCTCGCCACTGTAGGTCTCTAAGTTTTTCAAGAACGTCGGTAACTCCAGAAGTGGCATCGCTCTGTGACGCTGCGGTTCCCCTGTAGCCCGTAATGCGTCCTTGAGATCGGCGGATGGATCCCGCTTCGCTCGGCCCGTCACAATTGCGAAGCGGAATATCTGGCCGATAAGCTGCTTTAATCGTCGCGCGGTTTCGTTCACCCCGCGCTTCTCAACCTTGCGCAGCATATCGAGCAGTTCTGCTGGTTCGAGTTCGGCAACCGGACGCCGCCCAATCGTTGGGAAGACATCCGCCTCCAGACGCCGGAGGATTTGGCCCGCGTAGTAGGGCGTCCGAGCGCCTTTCCAGTTTTCGTGCCATTCGCGTGCGACCGCTTCGAAGGTATTGCCAGCGGCAACCTTGGCGGCCCGTTTACGCTCACGTTTCACTATGGAAGGATCGACGTTCGCAGCTAGACTGCGCTTGGCGTCGTCGCGCGCTGCACGCGCCTCGACAAGCCCAACGGCCGGATAGACGCCGAGCGCAAGCGTGCGTTGCTTGCCATGCCACCGATACGCCAAGCGCCAGTACTTAGCTCCGTCTGCATTGACCAATAGGTGCAAGCCGCCGCCATCGGAGAGCTTATGTGGCTTGATTTTTCCCTTCGCGTTTCGGCACTTCACATCTGTTAACGGCATGTTGGTATCTCGCATTTGGCATCAATATCCTACCAACAGACATACCAACAAAATCATCGGATGTCAGCACACGAAGGAGGGACATTCACGGACGTAGATGGATCAGGATATCACTGCAAAACAGGGATTATTGTCCAGTTCGGCGGACAGTGGCGGACGCTTGCGGATGTCTGCGGATCATCAGTATGGTGGGCCCGGCAGGACTCGAACCTGCAACCAGACCGTTATGAGCGGTGGAAACTCGCAGTAATCCCACTAGAAGTGCCCATTTTCATTGAATTTTGACGACGTTCGTTTCCTTCCTTTCCACTCGTTTCTGAGGCGAAGCTGAGGCGGTAGGCTTGGCCGTCATCTTGGCGACGGCATCCTTCAGGTGGTCCGGGTGGTGGTGCTTGAGGTTGTGAAAAGGGTAACGCGCATTCTGGACGTCGGCGGACTTTGGAAGCCATCTGCACAGCGATGGCCGAAATCCTCGGGGCCTTTGCGCCGGATGAATGCGCCAACTATGCGCAAACCTAAAAGCACTTGATCTAGCAGACATTGGGAGCGTCGCTTTAAGCTCTTCTATAGAACTGATCCAAACCAGGACGTTCAAGAGCGTAGGCGGTACGACGTTCTCGGAGCAAAGTTCACCGCGTGCCGATGCCTTTTCTGGTATCCCCTAGCAAGCTTCCAAAGCCTTCGACGCGCTTTGAAATCCGCGCAAGTTGAAGGAGATGCCATACCATGGCTTGGTTGCTTGTGATGACGGGCCGGGCCAGCAATTGTTCCATTCTTGATATGATTCCGGCTGAACGGATCGCAGTGCAACTCAATAAACAGCCGTCGGATTTTGTTGAATTGTGCCGCGCGACCCAATCGAGCAGAGCTGACGGTGTAAGAGTGGCCATTTCGGCATTGGTATCGATGCCAAGACACTCGCCATCCACAACATCGATATCATGTGCGGTAAGGAAGGCGACTTCGCGCCTATGGACCGGTTCGATATACGGTGTGAGAAGCGAAAGCCGACTAATGTTGAGAATTTTGACGGCTTCGAGAATCGCATCCGAAGTCGCGAAGGCCGTAATGCCGGTCGCATGCTCTATACGAGTCCGGATATTTCCCGCGAGATGCGGGGCGAACGTCGATACGGCTGTGCAGTGAAAGATGATCATGCCGACTTTGGCGTCGGCGAGAAGCCCAGCCGCACCTTCGAGTCCGGAAAGCATTCCAATCAGCTCGGCCTCCGAACTGCCGCGCAGAGCCAGGCGGGTAAAAAGCGGCGCCACGCCGCGAGGCAACATGGCGCGGATTTCGGCTTCTGCGACCACGTTCCCGGAAGGGACGATAATGCCCGCACGGAACTGGTCGCCGTAATCGATATCGGGCTGACCGAGAGAAGCAGCGACATTCATCATGTAGCAATGGCTGCCTGCTGTGCCAAGTCGCGCTGAGCATCTCTGAGGTAGGACCGGTCGATATAGTCTTCCGCCGATGTCTTCCTGCGGTTCGGAATAGCGCGGATCAGGGAGGAAATTTCAATCAAGGTCTGTACGGCAGCGGTCGCCAGATCTCCGTCTTTCGGGAATATCTCTTCGCGCGTGTACTCATCCCAGGCGCGCAATGCATAAGATTCAGGAATGCCGGATTGTTCGACCGCAATTCGTGTCGCCTCCGCCCGGTTGCCAAAAAACCAATGATGCGCGCGAACGAAAGCGCGCATGAATCGCACCACGATATTCCGATTGGCAGCCGCCCAGCGATTGTCGACATTCAGCGATGTGAACTGAAAATCCGGAAACGATTCGCGTGGCTCGCAGAGAGTCGGATAACCTTGATCAATCGCGATGAAGTTCATCGGAACACCCTGCAGCCCGGCGTCGATCTCGCCGGCTTGCAACAACTCCCAACGGGCGAGAATCGGCCCCACAGCTCGCAAGTTGTAGTCCCTGGGATACTCGAGTCCGTGCGCCGCGAGAAGTTTCATCACCAATGAGGACGAGCCGGCCTCGATCGAAGACACGCCCACGGTCTTACCGCGCAGGCCCGCAATGCTGCTGATCCCCTTTTTGGCAATAAACGAGAATGGCAGCCGGTTCACGTTGCCGCCGATAATGCCGAGATTGCCTCCCGCTTCATTGTCGAGGATGACATGCTCAGTCACTCCGAAGGCGAATTGGACCCTGCCGCCGCGCAGGCGATCTGTTACCTCGTCAATGGGCTCATAGAGCTCGATATCGACATCAAGTCCTTCATCGCTGAAATGACCCGCATGCTTCGCCACCCATACGGGCATGTTGAAGTAGTTGCGCGATACGGCGGCGAATTTAAGCTTGTCCATGGAGAGGCTTTCTGACGAGCTCGAGGGAATTTCTTTCAGAGGGCGCACGCTCGGGGAATTCGATCGGTTGTCTTGCTCCGACGGTAATAACGGCCGCCCCGGTCAGCAGCAGAATGCCCGCGACGAGGAAAGCTCCGGAGAATCCGCTCGTGGCGGCGACGATGTATCCGGTGACGATGGGTGCGGCGAGACCGAACAGATTTCCACCCATGATGAGCATGCTGACGGCGACGCCGTTGTAGCGGCCGTCCGTCACCAGATCGCTGGTCAGCGCGATGTTCATCGCCATCGCCGTCGACACACAGCCGAGCGAGACAGAGAACAGCGCGAGAATAATCCAGATGGAGGCAACAAAAGGGGTTGCCAGGATCACTGATGACAGCAGCAGGATGACCGCAATCAACTTGCGGCGTTCGCCATTGCGCCCACCGCTGCGCTTGATCAGTCGGTCGCTCAGCCAGCCGAGACCAAGGCCAATGACAACTGCCATCGCATATGGCACAGCAGAAAAGAAGCCGGACTTCAGCACATCAAGGCCGCGGCTCACGGCGAGGTAATTGGGAAGCCAAGTCATGAACAAATAAAGGGTATATCCGGCGCAGCCCTGGGTGATCGCAAGCGACCACATCGAGCGGCTGGTCAGCAAACGGCGCATAGCCAGGCGCTGATTGAATTCACCTGCAGTCGCGCTGTCGGCAGCCCCGCGCGTGCCAAGAATGCGCTGTCGTTCCGAAAGGCTCAACCAATTCGCCTGCTCAGGCCGCCTGTAAAACAGGAACCAGACGGCCGCGAGAGCAAGACCCATAGCACCAGTAATAAAGAAAGATTCACGCCAGCCAAAACCTGTTATCAGCCACGCCACGACAATTGAGCCGACTGATAGTCCTGCGTAGGCACCACTATTGAGGAATGCGGTGGCAACTCCACGCTCCGTCGCCGGCGACCACTCGCGAATGATCTTTCCCCCGGAGGGGTAACTTGCCGACTCGCCCACACCGAGCACGAGCCGCGACGCGAACAAAGATGCGTAGCTTGTCGCGAGCCCGGTCCAGATGCCGGCAACCGACCAAAGCCCGAGCGTGGCATAGGTAATGGCTCGGCCGCCGAACCGGTCAGCGGCAAGACCCATCGGTATAAGGAAAACAAGATACGTCCACAGGAAGGACGAGAACATATAACCCAGCTCAACCGGCGAAAGCCCGTAGGTCGCGGCAATGTCTTTTGCTGCCACGGACAAGTTGATGCGATCGAGATAGTTGATGAACATCAACAGAAACAAGCCGACGTAGACAAAGTATCGTCGCTGAGCCGTCATTCGAATTCCTCCTGCGCTGTTTTTTCTTTTGTACTATGAGTAACCATGGGGAATTTGCCAAATTCATATTTTTCATGTCCAATATGAATTGTATACATTATGGGAGGTTGGCGATGAACATGCGGAATATCGACCTCAATCTCCTGGTTATTCTCGACGCGCTGATTTCGGAACGCAGCGTCTCGCGCGCGGCAAACAGACTCGGCCTCACGCAGTCGGCCGTCAGTCATGCACTCCGCAGGCTTCGTGATCTGTTTGGCGACGATCTTCTGATGCGCTCGGCCGGCGGCATGGATTTGACAGCGCGGGCAATCCAGTTGGCCGAAGAACTGCGCGTCGTGCTTTGGCAAATCCAGTCGATGGTCAATCAGCGCGGCAGCTTCGATCCCGCGAAATCCAATCGAATCTTCCGCCTGCGCGTCTCCGATTACGTGTCGAGCTTCCTGCTTGGCCGGCTGTGCCGCGTCATGCGCACGGAGGCACCCGGCGCGCGGTTAGAGGTGGGTCATTTTAGTGAAGGCGGTCAGGAATTGATCGGCGACGAAATCCATGTGCGTCTCGGCTCTGATGGTGGCGACCTCGGAAGATATAGGCGTTTGCGCGTCTTCGAGGATGAGTTCGTCGTGGTAATGAGCAAGCGGCATCCTTTGGCCAAGCTGGAGATGACGCTGGAGACGTATGTCACGCTCGTTCACCTGAAAGTCGCAGCCAGTGCCATCGGCACCAATCTGATCGATGATGCTTTGGCACGACGCGGGCTCAAGCGCGACATCGCAATGCACGTGCCGAGCTGGCTTGACGTTTATCCCATCGTCACCACCACCGATCTGGTCGCGGCGCTACCACGCCGGTGGACACGGACCCGCCCGTTTGCCACGGCCTGTGTCGTAAAGCGCTTGCCCATCGACGAGGTTGAGCTTGCGATCGACGCGGTGTGGCATCCCCGACATGATGAAGATCCCGGGCATGCCTGGATGCGAGCGGCGATCAAAAAGGCGATGCAGTAACCGGACGACCTTCTCGACGTGCCTGATTGAATGTTTTCCGTCCGACGAAGCGGCGATCTTCTCCGCAGATTTCAAGCGAATGTCCGGTATTCGTGCGTCGTCAAAGGCGACGCTTTCCAATGGCTGCAAGCCTCACCCGGCAATCGCTCCAGCCGGCAGCAATCGGAGCAGCGCAAGTGTGCAGAGCGCAACGCGAGTGAGCGCTGAGCAAGCTTAGTGTCTGTCCGGGAACATCTTGAATCATCGGAATCATTTGTGATTCAAGGGTGGCGGTCCGATTCGAAGGGGCGCCCATGTGGACGAAGGAGAACCGCGGTCGTTACGACCGAAGCCGGCTACGCTATCCAAGCGATTTGACTGATGAGGAATGGGCGTTGGTGGAGCCGCTGATTGCGCCAGCCAAGCGAGGCGGCAACAAGCGCACGGTCGATGTGCGCGAGGTGATCAATGGCCTGATGTATGTGCTGAGCACCGGTTGCCAATGGCGAGCGATCCCGAAGGACCTGCCGCCACGCAGCACGGTGCACGACTATTTTGACTTGTGGGCTTGGAACGGCACGCTCGATCGCATCCATCACGCGCTCTATGTACAATGTCGAGAATTGGCTAACCGAGAACCCAGCCCGAGCGCCGCCATCATCGACAGTCAAAGCGTCAAGAGCGCGGAAAAAGGGGGGCGTGGATCGACCCGCATGGCTACGATGCGGGCAAGAAGATCAAGGGCAAGAAGCGCCACATCCTAGTCGATACTCAAGGCTTGCTGCTCCACGCCCTCGTGCATTCGGCGGACATCCAGGATCGTGACGGTGGGGTGCTGGTGATGGCCACGCTGTTTGGCCTGCATCCATTCCTGCTGAAGCTCTATGCTGACGGCGGCTATCAGGGGCCGATCTTTCAGTCCGCCGTTCGCAAAATCCTCCGGCAAATCGACGTCGAGATCGTCAAGCGCTCCGATACAGCAAAGAGTTTTGCGATCTTGCCCAAGCGATGGATCGTCGAACGCACCATCGCCTGGCTCAACCGCTGCCGCCGTTTGGCCAAGGATTGGGAGTGCCTCAACCGAAAGGCATTGGCGTTCTTGCGCCTCGCCTCAATCCGCCTCATGCTGCGAAAGCTCTGCCAAAAAACAGCATGATCCCGGACAGACTCTTAGGAAATCCTTTAGGTGCATCGCAGTATGCCCACGCTGCGATGCCAAAAAGGACTTACAGATGCCAATGCTCGCTTCACGTGTGCGCGCCATTCTGACGCCCCTCCTGCGAATTCGATTTGGCCTGAAGATCCAGATTGCGCTGCTCGGGATCGTGAGCGTCCTTTTGACCGGGATGATCTGTTTGGGCGGCCTCTTTCTCGACGCTCGGGCGCAGGCGGAATCGGATCAAATGATCAGTTTGCGCCAGGATGTGGTCGACCTGGCGGCTAACTATCTCGAGGCGGGTCAAATTGCCAATGAGTTCTTGCGCAAGCGCTCTCTCGCGTAAATGAGACGAAGCTGACGTTATCCGGAAGGAATGGTACGCGCGAAGTGGTAGCTACCCACAGTTGAGAGGACTCTTACCGCCGCCGGAGAGGCGGCGGAGGCTGGCCTGCAGCCAATTTTCGAACCTAGAGCCGAACTGAGCACTCGTAACGAGCGCCTCGCGCTACGGCGCTGCTTTGTGCGCGGATACCTAGCGTTCGTCGTTCGGAAACGTGGAAGCTGCGCGAATTTCCTCGCGAAGTAGGTCGCCAAATCCTGCGCTTTCATGGAGACCCTCGTGCGCTTGCAGGAGGAGTTTAAGAAAGGTCGCTGCAAGTGCGAAACTGGACGATCAGCCGCCGATGGAGCAGTCTCGCATGCCTCGCGCGGCCCAAGTAGGCACTTTGGCCTTCAGATTTTGCAACGGCGAGCAGCTCACGGGCGCGTGCGATGTTGTCGGCGCAAGCGCTTTTGGCAAACAGGCCGTAGTGGCGGATGCGGGATGGCAGCACGTGGATGAGAAAGCGGCGGATGCAAGCCCGAGCGCCACCGCGCTGAGAACCATAGCCGTCACCGTCATCTCGAACGAGACCGCGAACACCACAAGGAGGCTGAGGAGCGCTGGGAGCGTCATATTGTTCCGTTCCTGCTTAGGCTCGTTCGATGATGTTGGCGACAGACTGCGCGTACCACTGCCCACCGCGTGCCGTAGGAATGCCTCGAGCATTCAGCACCCCTGCGATTTGCCTTAGTGTGTTCGCACCGGCCTTCTGAGCTTCCTTGATGATGGGTAGCACGTTCGCAGCGTAACGATCAGCTTCGGCCTGAACAGCCTGCACCGCGTTCTTGCGAGCGACGTGGAGCTTGGGGTTGCCCAACGTGACACCGCGAGCCTTTGCGGCCGAGAGGGCCTGCCGGGTGCGGGTAGAAATTAGCGCGCGTTCCGTTTCGGCCAGCGCGGCGAACAGGTGGAGCACGAAAGGGCGGGCGAGAGGTAATGGCGTAGGCCAGCGTAGAAATCGGCGGGCTCGTACTCTGATCAATGCCAAACGCTCGTTCGTGGCCTCGCGCCTCTCTTGTGTCGGCGCTTTAAGGCGAAGCGCGCGGATTGCGCCTGAGCAGGGCCAGCCTGAGTTGCTGTTATCCGTCTACCAAACTGGTGTGCAGCCTATCGTTCACAACTCGCGTCCACCCCGCGCACTCCGACGCTATGAGCCGTGAGGCCGACCGGCAGCGGGACCGCGAGCAGCCGTGTGCGATTTCTTATCAGAAAAATTGCGAAATGTCGCTCATCAGTCCATCCGAAATTTCTCAGCACTGCAAGAACGGTTCCTTGAGTAGAGACGAAGTTCGGGAGCTTGCATAAGTGGGAGAAAGTCAATGGAAGCCGCTACTCAGAGGGAGATCCGTGTTGGTGTCATCGGCGCGGACACGAAAACGAGCTGGGCGAAGGTGTCGCACGTTCCGGCGATTAATGATCTACAGGGCCTGAGGCTCGCGGCTGTGGCAACGCGCAACGAGCAGAGCGCACGGGAGGCGGCCAAAGCCTTCGGTGCTGATCGCTGGTATAGCGACCCCTTCGCGATGATCCGTGATGATCGGATCGATATCGTTACTGTGGCGGTGGCCGTGCCCGCACACCGCGAACTCGTCCTGGCGGCGCTGGAGGCGGGCAAGGCGGTCTACTGCGAGGCGCCCCTCGGACGGAGCGTCGCGGAAGCTGAAGAGATGGTGAATGCGACGCACTCGCTCCACACGGCAATCGGATTGCAGGGCCGGCTCAATCCGGCCGTCCGACGCGCGGCTGAGCTGGTTTCCTCGGGAAAAATCGGACGTCCGCTAAACGCCAGAATCGTATCCCAGACCTTGGCGTTCGGGCCGGAGATGCCGGTTGCACAAGAATATTATATCAAGCGTTCCTCTGGCGCGAACCTGCTCACCATCGCTGGAGGTCATACGTTAGATCTGGTGGAAGCGGTCCTGGGAAGGATTATCGAAGTCGACGCTCGCGCTGAGATCCGGTGGCCAATCGTGAGGCTGATAGAGACCGGGGTAGAGAGCGTGCGTGAAACTGCTGATTACGTCGGCATCCTGGGCAAGACGGCCTCAGGTGCCGCATTCACGGCCGAGATCGAGGCTGGAATGCCGCCAGACAATGTTCGCTTCAGCGTCGAAGTCAGGGGCTCTGACGGATGGCTGAGCCTGACCAGTTCTCACCCCGGCGGAGTTCAGATCGGGGATCTCAAATTGAGGTCAACCGTCGCATTCGCAGAACCCGAAGCACCAGCCGTCTCCGACAACATGATGGAGACGGCAATCAATGTAGGGGAGGTCTATGCTCAACTTGCCCGCGACCTGAATGAAGGGACATACAGAACGCCGGGATTTCGTGAGGCGCTCCACAATTCCCGCCTTGTCGAGGCTGTAAGGCGTTCTGCCGAACAAGGAGTGCGCCAAGAGGTTATTAAAACGGATTCTTGACGCACCTGCAATCCTGGCGCCCTGCGGACGGTCGGATGATGTTGATGAACGCGCGCAATGCGGCTGAAAGCTGCCGCCGGCCGTTATAATACAGATACACACCCTCCATGTTCGGCGACCAGTCTGCCAGAACGCGCACGAGCTGCCCGCTGCGCAGGAACGGTTCGACCAGAACGTCGAGGGTGTAGACGATCCCAAGCCCGTCGAGCGCAGCGCGAATCGCAGCGTCTGTGTCGTTGACTGTCATGCTTCCACGGACAGAGACACGCTTCGCACTACCGTTCTGCTCAAATCTCCAGCGCCAGATCTCGCCTACATTACGATACTGGACGCACTGGTGCGATAATAGGTCGTCTGGTGTGTTGGGCGCCGCGTGCTTTGCGAGATAGTCCGGACTGGCAACGACGGCTGCCCTCATCGGCGCCGACGCGCGGATTGCGGTCATTTCAACAGGCACGCGCTCGCGAACCGCAAGGCCAGCGTCCAAACCGCTCGCAACGATATCGATCGACGGCTCCGACCCAACGAGGAGATCTAGATGCACGTCGGGGTAACATGAAAGGAAGTGTTGCCACATCGGCGCGATCACTGTGGGTACGGCCCACGGTTGGGCATAGATCCGCAAGCGTCCAGAAGGACGATCGCGCTCCCCCTTTAATTCCTCCAGTGCGCCCGAGATCTGCGCCATCCCAGGTCGCAAGCGTTCCAGCAGGCGATTGCCGGAGTCCGTGAGCGAAACGCTGCGGGTCGTTCGATGCAAGAGTCGCGCGCCAAGACGTCCTTCAAGCTGCCGTATCGAGTGGCTGAGAGCAGATGAGGTCACCCCCAGCTGAGCTGCTGCCGCGCGGAAACTGAGATGTTCTGCGATTGTGAGAAAGGTATTCAGGTCATTCAGGTCGCCGCGATTCATTTTTGAATTCCTTTCCCAGGCAAGAGGGCATTCTGAAATGCAACTCAACACTCCATCCAGAACTTCTCATCACCAGCCCATGTTTGTTGCGAGTAAACGTCTTCACGACTGGAGACGTAAATGATGTTCCTCATCGCCATGCACATTCCGAGTTGGTTCTTCGGTGCGATGCTGTCCGATCCAACAGAGAGAGAGGTCTAGTGATGACTATCATGGAGCTTGCAGCAATCCCGCTGTGGACCCTTGGTATTGCCAGTGCCATTACCGGCGCCCTCGCGCTCGTCCTTTGCGCGTTCGTAGACGACAGCCTGTTTATGCCTGACCTCAGCCGCCGCAAGATCCTGATCTGGGGCTTGGTTCTCGTTACCGGCTCGGCTCCGTGCCTCCTGCTCGCTAGCGTCAGCTTGTAGGAGACGGGCCGGGGCGGGTGGTGGATCGAATGTGCCCGTGTGCCCCCCTGATCCACCACCCGCTCGTTTTATCAAGCTGGAGAAGACGCATGAGTCACATCCCCGCGCGCTCTCGGCGCGGGAGCACAATGCGCTCCAAGCAGAGTAACGGCGGAGGTCGAGTAAGCATGAGGGTCGAATCTTGCTAAAGACCTCGCGAGATCCCTCGTGGCCAGCGGTCGCAGCGCTCAGCGCGAGGCGTCGCGCGTGCAGCGTCTCAAATTGATCTTCAGTTGCCTAAGCTCGGCGACGCGCTGATCGATGCGCCGCTCCCATATCTTGTGCAGCGGTCCCCAGACCTTCGGCGGTAACGGATGGATATCCGGCAGGTTCCTCAGTTGCCCAGCGATTTCATCGAGGTTGAAGCCCGCGCTCTGCGCGAGCGTGATCAAGATGATCTTGTAAAAGGTCGACTTGCTGTAGCGGCGCTGGCTCCCGCTCGTCTCGCGTTCGGACGTGATCAGGCCGAGCTTCTCGTAGTAACGCAGCGACGATGCCGGCACGGAGGTGCGCTCGGACATCTCGCGGATGTGGATCAGCTCATCGGCGGGCCAAGTCCATGCCGGGCACACGTACTGGACCGCGGGGTTCGCTCGCGAACGGTTGGGAAGATCCATGGACTGCAAAAACCCCGTCTGATGCATTGGCGGTGAATTCGTCAGTAGCACAAAAGCGTGTCCGCGCCAACGTTCCCCCTTGCTTTTGTTTGAAGTTGAAGCTAGCTTCAGCTTTAGCACAATCACTGCTAGTGTCGCCGGTCCCAGCCAAGCCGAGTGAATGTCATGCATAAGAAGCCCGAAGGCGTGACCTACCGCCTATCCGATCCCGATCCCGATCTCCTCTACGCTCTTATCATTCTGGTCGCCCTGGGCGTCATGGCCGTCTCTACATGCTGTCTGGTCCTGCTCCTGCTCGGCCTCCTCTAATGAGGCCGCTCCCTGTCCTGTATGTCATCGCCAACCTCGTCGTCGTTGGCGCCGCTGCGTTCGGTCTCGCGTTGGTCGAAGACTTTCTCCAGCGGTGGATGCCCGAAGGCGTGAGCTACCGCCTATCCGATTCCGCTCCCCTCTACGCTCTCATCATCCTCCTCGGTGGCTTCATCGCCGCTGCCGCCGGTGTATGGGGCCTCCTGCATTTGGTGGGGCTGCTCTGAGGATGCTCGGATACCGACTATCGATGTTGGTCGAAGACTTTCTCCAGCGGTGGGCGGCCGCGAAGGCTGCCGCCGGTCTCCGCAAGATGCTGCGCAAGTACGGCTTCACCGAATTGGAGTCCGGACGATGGGAAAGGCCGCTCACGCCGACGGTCGATCCCATTGAGATCACGCTGCCGATGAAGAAGATGCCGCCATCTCTGCCCTCTGTACTCTCATCATTGTCATCGCCAATCTCGTCGCCGTTGGCGCCGCTGCCTTCGGTCTCGCGTGGCTGGTGGGGCTGCTATGACCGAGCTGCGCATCGTCGAATTAGCGCGGCAGTCCGCTCCCGAACGAGCAGGGCTGCTGAAGCATTCATGGCCTGCCGCCGAATAGAGATCCGCTAGTTGGGGAACCGACCATGACAGCATTGTCCATTCTCGAACTGGTTCGCGTCACGGTGGAGACCGACGCACGCGGCGCGCTCGACAACGCCCGAGACCTGGCGGCGCATGCCGAGAGATGGGGCTATCGCCGGATATGGGTGGCGGAGCATCACAACATGCCGGGCATCGCCAGCGCAGCAACCTCCATTGTCATTGCCCATATGGCGGCAGGTTCGAAGACCATCCGGGTCGGCGCCGGTGGCATCATGCTGCCCAACCATTCCCCCTATGTGATCGCCGAACAGTTCGGCACGCTGGAGCGGCTGTTTCCTGGCCGCATCGACCTCGGTCTCGGCCGCGCGCCCGGAACCGATCAGCTCACGCTGCGCGCGCTTCGGCGCTCGCCGGAAGTCGCCGAGCACTTTCCGCAGGACGTGCTAGAGCTGCAGGCGTTTCTCGCCGCGGCTAGCCCGGACCAGCGCATCCAGGCCGTACCGGCGGCCGGCACGAATGTGCCGCTCTGGATTCTGGGCTCCAGCAATTTCGGGGCGATGCTGGCGGCGGAACTCGGCTTGCCCTATGCCTTTGCCTCCCATTTTGCACCGGAGTTGCTTATCCCGGCGCTTCAGATCTATCGTACCGCCTTCCAGCCATCAGAACAGCTCGGCCGGCCCTATGCGATGGTGGGTGTCAACATCATCGCCGCCCCGACCGACTCCGAGGCGCGGCGTTTAGCGACGACGCAACAAATGTCGTTCGCCAGCATTTTTCGTGGCGCGCGCGGGCTGAGCCAACCGCCGATCGACGACATCGAAACCTTTTGGTCCCCGACGGAGAAGGCGCAGGCAATGCGCATGCTCGCGCGTTCCATCGTGGGTTCTCCGGAGACGGTGCGTGACGGCATCGCGAAGCTGGTCGCCGAGACGGACGCCGACGAGCTCATCGTCGTATCGGACGTCTACGACCATGCATTGCGGCTGCGCTCCTTCAAGCTCATCGCCGACGCAGCTGGCGCTGTCCTAAGCGGGCAGTTGGGTGGCAGTTTTCAGCTCAAAGGAGACCGGCCATGAAGGCCGTCGGATACAAGAAATCGCTTCCCATCGACGCCGCGGACGCTCTGATCGATTTCGAGGCGCCTAAGCCGGAACCGACCGGCCGTGATATCCGGGTTGCCGTGAGGGCGGTCTCGGTCAACCCGGCTGACTACAAAGTGCGCAAGCGCGCCGAGCCGCCGGAGGGCCACATCAAGATTCTGGGCTACGATGCGGCCGGAATCGTGGACGCCGTCGGTCCCGAGGTCACGCTGTTCAAGCCGGGCGACGAGGTCTTCTACGCCGGCTCGATCCAGCGCCAGGGCACCAATTCCGAGTTTCATCTAGTCGATGAGCGCATCGTCGGCAAGAAGCCGAAGGCGCTGTCCTTCGCGCAGGCCGCAGCCCTGCCCCTGACCACGATCACCGCCTGGGAGCTCCTGTTCGACCGGCTCGGCGCGGTGCCCGGCAAGAGCCTCGATCCGCGGACGCTTCTGATCACCGGCGGCGCCGGCGGGGTCGGCTCGATCCTGATCCAGCTCGCCCGCCGGCTGACCGGACTCACGGTGGTTGCTACCGCGACGCGGCCCGAATCGCAAAAATGGTGTCTCGAGCTTGGCGCGCACACGGTGATCGATCATGCTAGGCCTATGAAGGAACAGATTGAGAAACTGAAGCTGTCACCGGTCGCGCTTGTTGCAAGCCTCACCGCGACCGATCAGCACTACAAGGCGATCGCCGATTTCATGGCGCCGCAGGGCAAGTTCGGCCTGATCGACAGCCCGGCCGAGTTCAGCGTCGGCATGTTCAAGGGCAAGGCGATCTCGATCCACTGGGAAGCGATGATGACCCGCTCCTCGTTCCAGACGCCCGACATGATCGCCCAAAATCATCTGCTCAACGACGTCGCCGATCTCATCGACAAGGGCGTGCTGCGCACGACGCTGGAACAGACCTTCGGCACCATCAATGCCGCCAACCTGAGACGCGCCCATGCGCTGCTGGAGAGCGGCAAGTCGCGCGGCAAGATCGTGCTAGAGGGGTGGTAGGGCTCGGCCCCGTCATTGCAAGACCGTAGGACGGGTTGAACAAAGCAAAACCCATCCTACGCGTCTACGTCTGGTCGCCGCGTGGCTCAGTCCTTTCGATGAAAGTGCATCGGCATAAGAAGCTTTCTCTTGCCTAATATTGAAGTTGAAGCTAACTTCAATATTGAGAAGTCGCTGCCAGTCAAGAGGACACTCGTGCCGTACCGCCATTACTCGCTCCCGTCACTGCGTGCGGGCCTTTCCGCCATTGCCATGGTGGTCATGGCCACCGTCATCGCTGCTTGCAGCAACAGCCAGGCGGAAGCCCCGCCTCCGCCGCCCGAGGTCGATGCTGCCCAGATCGTGACCAAATCCGTACGCCAGTGGGACGAATTCACCGGGCGGATCGCGGCCATCGGCGCGGTCGACATACGTCCGCGCGTCAGCGGCTATATCGACCGCATCGCCTTCAAGGAGGGCGACATGATCAAGGCGGGCGACCTTCTGTTCGTGATCGATCCGCGTCCCTACCGCGCCAGCTATGACGCCGCGGTGGCCCAGCTCGAACGCGCCCGCGCATCGGCGCAGCTCGCGGAGGCGCAGAACAAGCGCGCGGAATCGCTGATCAAGACCGGCGCGATCTCGATCGACACCTACGACACACGGAGCGCAGCACTGGGACAGACCAACGCCGACGTGCATGCAGCCGAAGCGGCGCTGTCCACCACCAAGCTCAACCTCGACTTCACCGAGGTGCGATCGCCGATTGCCGGCAGAGTCAGCCGCGCGCTGCTGACGCTCGGCAACCTCGTCCAGGCCGACCAGACTGTGCTCACGAGCGTCGTGTCGCAGAACCCAGTCTATGTCTATTTCCAGCCGGACGAGCAGTCCTTCCTGCGCTATCGCGAACTCGCCCGCAAGGGCGAACGCGCCAACTCGGACAACCCGGTGCGGGTGGGCCTCGCCAGCGAAACCGGTTTTCCGCATTCGGGCACGGTGAATTTCGTCAACAACCAGGTCGATGCGGCGACCGGTACGATCAACGTGCGCGCGACGGTGCCGAACCCTGACGGCGTGTTCGTGCCCGGCCTCTATGCGCGCGTGCAGCTCGAAGGGCGCGCCGAATACATTGCGATGCTGATCGACGACAAGGCCATCATGACCGATCAGGATCGCAAATACGTCTATGTCCTTGGAACGGAAGACAAGGCCAAGCGCAAGGACATCATGCTTGGCAGCGTTCATGACGGTTTGCGGGTGGTGCAGTCAGGCCTCGATGCGAACGACAAGGTCATTGTTGCCGGTCTCCAGAAGATCTTCGCACCGGACACCAAGGTCAAACCCAACCTAGTTGCGATGAGCATCCGGCCCCAGTCGTAACCGGTAAGGAGACGCATCCGTGCACCTCTCAAGGTTTTTCATCGATCGCCCGATCTTCGCGGCGGTGCTGTCGATCGTGATCTTCGTCGCCGGTGCGATCGCGATCCCGCTTTTGCCGATCAGCGAATATCCCGACGTCGTTCCGCCCACCGTCGTCGTGCAGGCGACCTATCCGGGCGCCAACCCCAAGGTCATCGCCGAGACCGTGTCGTCTCCGCTAGAGGAGCAGATCAACGGCGTCGAGAACATGATGTACATGAAGTCGGTAGCGGGGTCAGACGGCGTGCTGCAGATGACGATCACCTTCGCCCCCGGCACCGATCCGAACAAAGCGCAGGTGGACGTGCAGAACCGCGTTTCCCAGGCGCTGTCGCGCCTGCCGTCGGAAGTAGTCAGCCTCGGGGTGACCACGCAGAAGCAGTCGCCGGCTTTCCTCACGTTGATCACGCTGATTTCGGACACCAAGTATGACCCGCTTTACCTGCGCAACTACGCCAATATCCGGGTCAAGGATCAGCTCGCGCGCATTCCCGGCGTCGGCCAGATACGGCTGTTCGGCGGCGGCGACTATGCGATGCGCATCTGGCTCAATCCGGACAAGATCGCTTCGCGCGGCATGACCGCGGGCGATGTGGTGCGCGCCATCCAGGAGCAGAACATCCAGGTCTCGGCCGGCCAGCTCGGCGCCGAACCGATCAAAGGCGGCAGCGATTTCCTGATTGCGATCAACGCGCAGGGCCGCCTGCGCACGGCGCAAGAATTCGGCGATGTCGTGCTGAAAACCGGATCGAACGGCGAGGTCGTGCGGCTTTCGGACGTTGCGCGCATCGAGCTCGGCGCGAGCGACTACACCCTGCGTGGCCAGCTCGACAATTTCAACACGTCGATCATCGGTGTATTCCAGGCACCCGGCGCCAACGCGCTGGCGACACGGGACGCGGTCATCGCAAAGATGGACGAACTCGCCAAGCAGTTCCCACCCGGCGTGAGCTACCGATCGGATTATGATGCCACGATCTTCGTACGAGAATCGATCGCGGCCGTCGTTCACACGCTGTTCGAGGCGATCGCGCTGGTCGTGCTGGTAGTCGTCCTGTTCCTGCAAACCTGGCGCGCCTCGATCATTCCATTGATCGCGGTGCCTGTGTCGGTCGTCGGCACTTTCGCAGTGCTCTATCTACTTGGCTTTTCTATTAATACGCTCTCGCTGTTCGGGCTGGTGCTCGCGATCGGCATCGTGGTCGATGACGCGATCGTGGTGGTCGAGAATGTCGAGCGCAATATCGAGGAAGGTCTCTCGCCGCTTGAGGCCGCGCACAAGGCGATGACCGAAGTATCCGGGCCAATCGTCGCGATCGCGCTCGTACTGTGTGCGGTGTTCGTACCGATGGCGTTCCTGACCGGCGTCACCGGCACCTTCTACAAGCAGTTCGCGGTGACGATCGCGATCTCGACCGTGATCTCGGCCATCAATTCGCTGACCTTGTCGCCAGCGCTCGCCGCCAAATTGCTGCATTCGCACGATGCGCCGAAGGATATGCTTTCGCGCCTCATCGACCGCCTGCTCGGCTGGTTGTTCCGGCCGTTCAACAGCTTCTTCAAGGCGAGCTCGGATCGGTACGAGGGCGCCGTTTCGCGCACGCTCGGTCGACGCGGTGTGGTGTTCATCGTCTATGTGGTGCTGTTGGCCGGCACCGGGCTGATGTTCAATGCCGTGCCCCGTGGCTTCATTCCGACCCAGGACAAGCTCTATCTGATCGCCGGCGTGAAGCTGCCCGAGGGTTCCTCGCTGGAGCGCTCCGATGCCGTGCTGCAAAAGATGAAGGACATCGCGCTCGGCACGGAGGGCGTTGCCCACGTGATCGGCCTGACCGGTTTCAACCCAACACAGCAAACCAATACGCCGAATTATGCCGTCGCCTTTCCGATCTTGAAGCCGTTCAGCGAACGCCACCGCAGCGCCAAGGAGATCGCCGCCGACATCCAGGCCAAGATCGCCCAGATCAAGGAAGGCTTTGCCTTCGTGCTGAACCCGCCGCCGGTCCTCGGCCTCGGCCAAGGCGCGGGCTATTCGCTGTTTGTCGAAGACCGTGCGGGCGCGGGCTTCGGCGCGCTCCAGCAAGCGGCCAACGCCCTGCAATCTGCGGCGGTGAAGACGCCAGGCATGGGCTTTCCCTTCGTTGGCTACCAGTCCAACGTGCCACAACTCGATCTCCAGGTTGATCGCGTCAAGGCCAAAGCGCAGGGCGTGGCGCTGACCAACCTATTCGAGACACTCCAGGTCTATCTCGGCTCGTCCTATGTCAACGACTTCAACCTGTTCGGCCGCACTTGGCGCGTCTATGCGCAAGCCGACGGCGACTTCCGCAAGCGCGTGGAGGACATTGCAAACCTGAAAGCGCGCAACGACAAGGGCGAGATGGTCCCGATCGGCTCGATGGTGAAGATCAGTCAGACTTACGGCCCAGATCCGGTGCTGCGCTACAACGGCTATCCGGCGGCCGACTTCATCGGCGAGGCCAACCCAGCCATGCTGTCCTCGGCGCAAGCGATGGGCACGATGGCCGAGCTTGCCAGGCGGGTGTTGCCCAACGGCATGACCATCGAGTGGAGTGATCTTAGCTTCCAGGAAGCCACCCAGGGCAACGCCGCACTGCTGGTATTCCCCGTCTCGGTTCTGCTTGCTTTCCTGGTGCTGGCGGCTCTCTATGAGAGCTGGGTACTCCCCCTCGCGGTGATCCTGATCGTTCCGATGTGCTTGCTCTCGGCCTTGGCCGGCGTGAAGCTCTACGGTAGCGACAACAACACCTTCGTCCAGGTCGGGCTCGTCGTGCTGATGGGCCTCGCTTGCAAGAACGCGATCCTGATCGTGGAATTTGCGCGTGAACTCGAATTCCAGGGCAAGGGCATCGTTGAGGCAGCGCTCGAAGCTTGCCGGCTGCGGCTGCGGCCCATCGTGATGACTTCAGTGGCCTTCATCGCCGGCACGATTCCGTTGGTTCTCTCGCATGGCGCCGGTGCCGAGGTGCGCTCGGCGACCGGCGTTACCGTGTTCGCCGGCATGATCGGGGTTACTCTGTTCGGCCTGTTCCTGACGCCGGTGTTCTATGTCGGCCTGCGCAAGCTGTCCGGGCGCAAGCTGATCCAGCACGGCGAGGCCAGTCTCTCGCACGGGTGAAGCCGACAAGCGCGTGGGTGGCCGTGAACGTCGCGGTCGCTCCGACCAAGATGGAAGGTCGCGGTTCATTAGTGAATTTTTCTCAGTGATGCATGAAATGGATTTGAGGTTTTCACATAGCTGCCCTCCGCCCAATGATGGAGAGCCGGCAGATCATGGGTTTCGTTCTCTCTCACTGATCCGGTCGAGATCTAAAGAAATTGGCCGATCTCGATAAAGGCCCACTGCAGGAATGCGCAATGTCACGTCCGCCCAAAAAACTCGCGTTGTTTATAGATGGCGCTAATCTCCATGCGACCGCCAAGGCGCTTGGTTTCGACATCGACTACAAACGGCTGCTGAACGAATTCGAGAGTTGGGGGACGCTAGTCCGTGCCCATTACTATACGACGATTATTGAGGATCAGGAATTCTCATCAATACGTCCCCTTATCGATTGGTTGAACTACAACGGCTACAGTGTCGTCACGAAGCCGGCAAAAGAATTCATCGATGCAATGGGGCGCCGAAAGCAAAAAGGGGACATGGGGATAGAACTAGCCGTCCATGCGATGGAGCTGGCGGAGCATATCGACCATTTGGTCCTTTTCTCGGGGGACGGCGATTTCCGCATCTTGGCCGAAGCAGTGCAGCGTCGCGGCGTCCGCGTCACAGTGGTCTCAACACTTGCGAGCCAATCCCCGATGGTTGCAGATGAGCTCCGCCGCCAGGCCGACGAGTTCATCGACATCGTCGAGCTGCAGCCCTTCATCGTCCGCGACCCTGCCGCACGCCCCGCGCGGCGCGACCAGCGCCAATACTCGCCGCAGCTTGCGCAGCGCGAGAGCTCAACGAATTAGCGTGAATTCCGAACGGAGAGCTGCTCAAGCATTCGAGAGCTTTGACTGACCGCGATCGATCCGAACGGGTTCTACCGCGACAGCATCACCGCCACGACGGTTTCTGACGGAGACATTGATGAATCTATTCAAGCAACCGGTGTACAAATATGAAATTTTCATTGAGGACTAAACATAATACGCAATGATTTTTCAGGCAGCTATCGGACGACAATGGTCGAAGAGTCATGAGGTCGTTGCTCATAGCAATTCCCGCGCTGCTCATGGTGGGTTTCGGTGCGTGGGCTTTTCTGGTCCTGGTCGTCATGGAGCATTGAGAATGTGGACAACCCATCACAAGTCCGGCCGTCGCCGTAACGAGATCAACGACTACTGGAATGGCAGCGCCTCCGACGAGCGCGATGTGATCTGGCCATACTGGGTATTCGGTATCGCTCTCATGGCGATCGCCGTGATCGCCATGTGGAGCCTGTAGCGTCGGCGTGCGGAAACGTGCCGAGTCGAATCGTACGTGATGATAAGATCTTGAGGCCATCAGAACGGGTTCTTCAGGAAACGCCGGCCTGACATTCGCTTGGGCGCATGAACAATGTCGATAAACGCGCGCAACGCGGCGGGAGGCTGCCGCCGGCCCTGATAGTAAAGATAAACGCCCTCGATGGGCGGCGACCAGCCTTCGAGAACACGCACCAATTGGCCGTTGCGCAGCAACGGTTCGACCAGGGCGTCGAGAGTGTAGGCGAGTCCCAGCCCGTCGAGCGCCGCCAGAATCGCGGTTTCCGTGTCGTTGACGGTCAGACTTCCGCGAACCGAAACAAGCTTCTTGCTTCCGTTCCGTTCGAATCTCCAGCGCCAGAGCTCGCCATCCTGGGCGATGCGATACTGGACGCATTTAGCGGTCATGAGCGCCGTATCGCGATTTATTGCGGCCAGGCGGAGCGTGTCGATAGCCGAGGTACTGTCTCGGCCGCCGATCTAGAGCTTGGAATTGCATTCACACCGTTCCGCAGATCGTCCTAACTAATGCGCCGCTGGGGCGTGTGCGGAAACGCGGCGACTAGGCGTTTAAGGCGCAATCGCCGGCGAGCGGAAAGCTCGCCGGGTGTGAATAAGCGTCCAAGAGTGACCCCTTCACCGCTTGGCAGATCAATAGCTTAGCTCGCCGATCGGCGTCGGGACCCCAGGCCGATTAACACTCGGATATACCTGATCGACGACTTCACCGCTTCTGGCACGACGTTTAGCGCCGCACTTTATGCCGCCGATCAGGCTGTCTAGCGCTATGGATACAAATCACGGGAACGATATCGAACGGCTACGGCCACGACAGCCTTGCGGCCGCGACTGTTTTTGAGACCGCCAATGACGTCGGCGCTGAACTAGCCCGTGCGGTTGCGCAGAAAGCTTGTGGTGTATCATCGATGCGGGTGAGGCCAGTCTCGGCACTCGGCGCCTCTCAGACTCGAACCCAACTCCGATCGTACCCAGACGGCCTTCGCTTACGCGAAGCGGAATCTTCGCAACGACCTCCCGTCGAACAGCTTGCCGAGGCGGCTAGATAGAGGCCGCGCCAGTTCAATCGCGCTTTCCGCAGAAATCGGGCAGTCTCCCGCAGAGACGGCGGCGTGGCCAATGCTCGAGCGAGGCACCCATCCATCGACATGGTGTCGCAAGCGACTGCATTCGCCAATCACGAGCGTATGCGTCGGGCCTTCCTACCGTTTTGGGCTACCGCTGCGCAAGATGCGCCGCAACGTCCAACTTGCCTGAGCCGCCCTTGTTGGCCGAAAAGGTTGGAATGTCCATGTAGCCACCCTCGATCGCGAGCGTGCCGCCGAAGGGCTTGATGCCGGTGTAACTGAGATAGGCATTCTCGATACCGGTGAGGCCGCCACCCGGAAGGAAACCAACCGATGCGCCGCCGACGCTTGCTGTGCTGGCAAACCCGTCGGACGACCCGGCGAAGTCATAGATGAGAGCGTAGTTCCAGTCGCCCCAAAATTTGCCCAACACGCCGATGCGGGCGCGGCGCGCATTGAAGCCATCGTCGAGACGCTGGGGAACGGTTGCCCCAGTGTTGGGATGATAGTCATAGCCACCGACGTCGAAATGCAAACGGCTCGTGATCGCGACGCAGTTCTGTTGATCCGCGGTACAGATCGTCGGCCTGTTGTTCGGCATTAATACAACCGCTTAGGGCAGACCGGCAGGGCCTTGACCGGAAGCGCGGCTGAGTTGTTGGGGGCGGAGGGTTTCGCGGGCGCCGTCGCGATAGCTGCGATCCGCGCATCGGTTCGCTTCTGAATCTTGTCTAGTTTTTCTTCCAGTAACCGAATCTGCTTTTTCAGCCCTGTGATTTCTGCATCTGTCCTTCCGGCGGACTGCGCGTGTGCTTGCGGGTTGATAGTTGTTGCGACCACCGCAACCAACAGAGTTATTCTCCACATTGCAGACATTGCTCGCATCCATCTTTCCCAAATCATCACCGATGAGCCAGCGTTCTCATCAAATTAATATGACGACTATCATGCTACAACTCATGGGCCCAACCCCGATCACAGGGGGCTCTCGACAACGTGATTATATGATTGTTGTAATCTTAACGGCGGCCTCTAGCTGCGACAAGCGTCAACGCGTCAGCGCAACCGCCTCACAACGATCGTGGGTATGAAATGAATGATGACTTTTGGCCCGCAAAGTTAGCATTTTTTTCTGTCGTGCTACTGGTCTTTGCAATCGGTTGTGCTCGGGCTCATGATCATGAGCACCCCGAGTTGAACAGTTGGTATGAGAGATTGCACAGCGGCAAGGGACCGTGCTGCGACGGCAGCGATGCAAAGCGCGTCGACGATGCTGATTGGGACACTAGGGAGGGTCACTATCGCGTGCGGATCGATGGCGAGTGGGTTGATGTGCCGAACGAAGCTGTCGTGGATGGACCAAACCGCGCCGGCCACACAATGGTTTGGCCTTACTACTTAGATGGTCATCCGAAAGCGCGCTGTTTCATGCCTGGAAGCATGGGCTGAGTTTGGTGGCCTGGAACTGGTGTCCTCAGAGCGAGCATCACTCACGCTGCTTGAGCGTTACCAGCCGTCAGCCCAGAACCAACTGACCAGGGGCCGTCTCCGGGATGCGCACGGAAATCCTTCGCATTACCTTGAAATTCGCACAACGGCGTATCCAACCCATACACATCATCGCATGGTCACTCTGGCGCCGTGCCAACCAAGCCGAAGCACGCCGCGCCCATCTCAAAAGAAAAGCGCAACTGTAATGCTAGGGGGACAGTCTCGCAAAGGCCATGCGGTGTAATGCCCGCGTGGCCTTTTGTCTTTTATCGTCGGATCGGAAAAATAGGGACCATGGGCGAACGGCCGCTTCCGGCGCAAAGCAGTCATTGAGGTGCGGATGTTAGATCTCGCTAGCTCCCATTAATTGGACCTAGTCCAGATTTCCTTGGACTGGACCGACCAGCATTGCGAGCGTCAATCCAAACGCGTGTAGGATCGATCATTGTTCTCAGAATAGCGAGATTCCGACCGACACATCAGTTGCCAAGCTACCTGCATGAGCCGACGATTTCTCCCTTACTCGCGCGAATGAAGCAGAACTGAAGTCTCAGGCTGGGCCTGCATATCGCGTTGTAAACAAAGAAAAACTGGCGCACCCGACACGATTCGAACGTGTGACCTTTGCCTTCGGAGGGTGGCGGTCAGGCGCGCAGACGATCTCTTAGTCACGGTGTATGTACGCGTGGCGTTTATTTCAGGCGGAAAAGCGCAGCACATCCCGAAGGCTGCGGCTTGCTATGGAAGAGCATAGATAAATCTGCTCCTCTTTCACGCCTCAGCCGTCCATCGACCCAATGAAAGCAACCCGTTGGGCTTATGTTGCGACATCGTCAAACCAGTGTTCGGCCAAATTGTGTATCACGCAAATTTTTTGCGCTTCATGGAACGCGGCAGGACCAATTACTTGCGCCTGCTCGGGACCAGTCAGCACGCTGCTCCAGGAAGCGGAGAACGATGCGCCCGGCTTTACCTTTGTCGTCCGGTCGATGACAATCGATTTTCTAAAGCCGGCAGTCTTGGACGACGTGCTTGACGTCGTTACTCTCCCGCAAGAGGTGAGAGGCGCGTCAATTACCTTACTGCAGGAATGCAGGCGGGCAGAGGATCTCTTGGTCACGGCGCGTGTACGTGTGGCGTTTATCTCAGGTGGAAAAGCGCAACGTGTCCCGAAGGCGCTGCGGCTTGCTATGGAAGGGCATAAATGAATCTGCTCCCCATTCAAACCCTGGCCGTCCGGCTACCAACGAAGAGGTGCGTCGCGCCGCGGATCCGAAGGAATATTTCGAGGAGATCCAGGACGTCAAAGTGACCAAGGACATGCTCGATCTCGCCAAGCACATCGTCAATCAGAAGAGCGGACGGTTTCAACCCGACAAATTCGAGGACCAGTACGAAACCGCGCTGATAGCGCTCATCAACCAGAAGCGCGCTGGCAAGCCGATCGTGCCGAAGGAGCGGCCGAGGGGCGAGAACGTGGTCGACCTGATGGAGGCGCGTCGGCGGAGCCGCGGCCGAGACCAAGGTTCCGAAGAAGCCGGCCAAGAAGCCGCGGAAGGCGGCGGCCGGGCAAAAGGAGATGTTGATGCCGATCGCCGGTAAGAAGCCGGCGAAGGATGCCGTTGCAAAGGAGCCGGCGGCCAGGCCGCAGCGTCGGTCCGCTTAGTGCGGTCCGCTTGCGTGCGGCCGCGTAGGAACCAACCGGTGCCGGGACCGGTTGCTTCGCTGCGACCACAGGAGGATGCGCATGGACATGAGGGAAGCCTCTGCGATGACGGAAGCCTCCGGTCTTGTGGACCATCCGGACGGCACCACGCCCGCTTCCGGGTCGCGGCCACGCGGCGAAGCGGAAGGAAATTCCCGGCCGCTCCACTCGCGCTTGCGACAAGACCCGCTGCGCCTTTCGGACGAGGTGCGAACATTGGCGCGAGAGGCGCCGCTGACGTCGCTCTTCATGGCATTTCTGCTGGGAGTTTGGGTGGCCCGCCGGCGCTAGGAGAGCTGCAAACGCAGCACGAGCCTGATGGCGCGGAAGCTCAAGACATTTCAGACCTCGCTTGCTTCTATGATCTCGCCATCGCGGCCCTGGAGGCCTGGAGTGCCGGCAGCAATCTCTTCCATCAGGGTGTTGCCAAAGGAGACCGACGATCCGGATGTGGTCGCAGCGACCATGTCGAAACCGGGCGTGGTCCTCAAGCGGGCGGCGGGATCGAACGGACGCTTCGCCGAGCAGGCCGGCCTGCCGACCGACCTGGGCGACGAGGGCGGGGGCACGCGAAGGGAGAGCCGCCGTCCGGAGCCGAAAAGGCGGTCGGCTACCAAGATCAGCGAGAAGGCCGCCCGCAAGGCCGCCGCGGATTTCGATCGCGAGCAAAAGCGGCGGGACGCACGAGCGCCAGAGGCGGCGAGAAGGAGCGCGCCAGGCGCGAGAAGCTCGTCGTGCGAGCGCAGGCGAAGCCCGATCAGGCGCAGCGGGAGCACAAAAAAAGGGCTGAGTCTCTCGATGCCGAACGAGCCGCGATCGAGAAGCGTGTCCAGGCCGAAGACACCCGGTGGGAGAGCGAGAAGAAGAAGTTGTTGGCCTCTTTGCGTCGGGCGCGGGACTAGAATCGAGGCGCCAACCGGCGGGCGCTCAACGCGTTCGCGGGACACCCGCTCCGCCCATGAGGACCGCGAAGGGGACGGCCCATGCCGCCGCGGCGTCGCCCAGAAACACCATGCCGAGTACCGCCTGCGTGAACATCATGGTGTCCTCCGCAACGCGGCGGCCCAAGGCCGCCGCAGCCGCATCGGGACGCCGCCCGGGCGGGGCGGATCGTCGTCCTCGCCGTCGAGACGGCGCAGCGCCGCCAGGATGTCGGCGAGCCGGATGAGATGTCCCATGCCGGGGATCTCGCGCAACGCGGGACAGGATTCGACCGCAAACAGTCGGACGCCCAGGACGAGAGGATAATCCGCTTCTCCGGTGTGGAAAGCTCCGCATCGTTCAGGACGTCGTCCGGAGACGCGTAGTGCGCGGCCGGGTGGAAGAGGGGATCGAGTTTGCCGGTGTTCGTGGTGGCGTTGGTCATCGGTTGCCTCCTTTACGCTCCTTTCTTCGGGACGGTGGTATAGTGGAACGGACGGCGGCGAGTGCCGCCGCCCGTAATCGCCCGTTACTGGGTGTTGATGGCAATGCTGTGTGTACCGAAAACCCTATCCGGGTTTATCGAATGATAGAATCGGCTAAGTTGGCGCGATGATCGCGCTGATCTGCTTCGTTCTGGCCGTGCTGGCCTCGCCATTCAAGTCGAACATCCGGCTTGAGGCGGAGAATGCAGTGCTTCGACATCAGCTGATCGTCTTGCGACGCAAGCTGAAAGGCCGGGCTCGCCTCACGAACAACGACCGTTGGTTCTTCGTTCAGCTCTATCGCTGGTTCCCGTCGATCCTTCCGGTTCTCATGATTATTCGACCCGAAACGCTGGTGGGTTGGCATCGGGCCGGCTTTCGCCGCTATTGGCGTTGGAAATCGTGTCGACGGGGAGGGCGACCGCAGATCGAGACAGAATTGCGCGCGCTGATCCGGCAGATGAGCACAGAGAATTTGCTTTGGGGTGCGCCGCGCATCCACGGCGAACTGCTCAAGCTCGGGTTTAGCGTCGCTCAATCAAGTGTCGCCAAGTATATGGTCAAGCGACGCGGGCCTCCAAGTCAGGAATGGCGGACCTTTCTGCGAAACCACGCGCCGGACATCGCCGCCATGGATTTGTTCGTAGTGCCGACCATTGGCTTTAAGCTGCTGTATGGCTTCGTCATCATCCGGCTCGATCGCAGAGATCTCGTCTGGATCGGCGTCACAACCAACCCGGCGGCGGAGTGGGTTGCACGTCAGATCACCGAGGCTTTTCCTTGGGATGGCGCTCCGCGCTATCTGATCCGAGATCGAGATCGAATCTACGGCACTGTCGTCACGCGCCGACTGCGTGCCACGGGTATCCGAGACAAGCCAATTGCACCGGCCTCGCCTTGGCAGAACTGCTTTGCCGAACGGCTGATCGGATCGATCCGGCGCGAGTGTTTGGACCACATCATTGTCCTGGACGAGGAACATCTGCGTCGGATTCTGAAAAACTATGCGGACTATTACAACGGCGTGAGAACGCATCCGTCATTGAACAAAGATGCGCCTGTCTCTCGCCAGGTTCAGCGATCCGGCGTCATAAATTCGCGCGCTATACTGGGCGGACTTCATCGTCAATACGTTCGGATTTAGATTTTCGGTACACACACCTGGCGCTCTTAGCGAAGGAGGCGCTGGGCCACGATCCGATGAAGGGCGTGGCGGTGGTCTTCCGTGCGAAGCGCGCCGATCGGGTGAAGATTGTCGTCTGGGATGGCAGTGGCCTTGTGCTGTATTGGAAGCGGCTTGAGGGCGGCGGCTTCAAGTGGCCACCTGTTGTTGACGGCGTGATGCGGATGAACGCCGCGCAGTTGTCGGCGCTTCTGGCCGGCATGGATTGGACACGCATGCACGCACCTCGAATCCCGCAGCCGAAAGCGCTTGCGTAAGGATATAAAATCTTCGCTGCATCGGGGCGCGAAGCATGGCAGACTCGGGCCAATGAGTGATTTGCCTGATGAGCTGCCGAGCGATCCAGCCGAGCTGCGTGTCTTTGCCGCGGCTCTGCTGGATCGCTGTGCCAGGCTCGAGCGGTTGCTCAAGCTTGCAAAAGATGCGCAGTTCGGTCGATCGTCGGAAAAGCTTGACGCTGATCAGCTACAGCTTGTTCTGGAGGATATCGATGAGGCCGTCGCGGCTCTCGAAGCAGCCGAGGATCGCGCCGATCCCAAAAAATGCGAGAGGAGAACTGCCGAGCGCAGGGCCAATCGCGGCAAGCTGCCGGAGCATTTGCCACGTATCGTCGAAACCCTGATGCCCGCTGAAACCTGTTGCCCGTGCTGCGAGGGCGTCCTTTTTGAGATTGGGAGCGATGAGAGCCAGAGGCTGGACGTGGTACCGGCGCAGTATCGCGTAATCGTCACCCGCCGACCCAAGCTGGCCTGCCGCGCCTGTCATGGCGTCGTTCTCCAGCGCGCCGCGCCGGAACGCTTGATTAGGGGTGGGCTGCCTACAGAGCGGCTCGTCGCGCATGTGATCGATGCCAAGTATCATTGGCATTTGCCGCTCTATCGTCAGGCGCAGATGCTGGCGACCCACGGTATCGCGCTCGACCGCTCCACGCTCGCCTTCTGGGTCGGCTACGCCGCCCAGGAGCTGAAACCCTTGTGGCATCGTCTGCGCGAGATGTTGCTCGCCTCCTCGAAGCTTTGTGTCGATGAGACGCCAGCACCGGTATTGGATCCGGGGCGCGGCAGGACCAAGACCGGTTACTTCTGGGCGCTGTCGCGCGATGACAGGCCTTGGGCCGGGCCTGAACCACCTGGGGTGGTCTATGCCTATGCACCGGGCCGTGGCGCCATTCATGGCTTGCGGCTGCTCGAAGGCTACCGCGGCATCATCCACTGCGATGGCTATGAGGCCTACAAGACCATGACCCGGACGACGCGTGCGGACGCACTGTCCGGCACGCTCGCCTTCTGTTGGTCGCATCTACGGCGCCAGTTTGTGAAGATCGAGCGCGAGGCTGCTCCGGCGCCGGCGCCGGTTGCCCGCGAGGCTCTCGTTCGCATCGCCCAGCTCTACGCGATCGAGAAAGCCCTCCGCGGCCGATCTGATGCCGAGCGCCGTGCGGGCCGGCAGGCGCATGCCCAGCCTCTGGCCGCAGCCTTGAAGCAGTGGTTTGAGGCAAAGCTTGGTCACCTCGTGCAGAAGGGTGAGACGGCGAAGGCTTTGCGCTATGCGCTGCGTCATTGGGACGGTCTGACGCTCTACCTTGATGACGGGCGCATCGAAATGGACACCAACGCGGTCGAGCGTGCGATGCGGCCGATCAAGCTCAATGCCAAGAACGCCCTGTTCGCGGGGTGCGACGAGGGTGCCGAGAATTGGGCATTGCTGGCTTCGCTGATTGAGACGTGCAAGCTCAATGGCGTCAGTGCCGAGCACTGGCTTACTGACGTCCTCGCGAAGCTCGTCAATGGTTGGCCTGCGGCACGACTGGATGAGCTGCTCCCCTGGGCATCGACTTACACGATGCATGCTCACGATCCGGGGCTGGCAGCATGAGCCTCACCACGACCGCTGTCCGGATCAAGGTGACCCTCAAGGACGTGAAACCGGCGGTGATGCGGTGCCTCGTCGTACCCATCACCCTGCGTCTTGATCGGCTGCATCTGACGCTTCAGGCGGCCTTTGGCTGGACGGATAGCCACCTCTTCGAGTTCCTCGCTGGCGAAGGGTGGCATTGGGGCATTCCTGATCCCGATAACGATTTTGGCCACCAGCCCATCGATGCCCGCAAGGCGCGCCTCTCCGATATCGTTCACGAGACCGGCGCCAAGACGATCCATTATCTCTATGACTTCGGCGACAGCTGGGATCACGTGATCAAGCTCGAAAAATGGTTCGACAACACGCCAACGGACGGTCTTCCGCTTTTGCTCGATGCCGCCGGCCGCTGCCCGCCAGAGGATGTTGGAGGTGCGCCCGGGTATGCCGACTACCTCGATGCCATCGGCGACCCTACCCATCCAGAACATGAAAATATGTGCCTCTGGGGTCCGCAGCGGTTCGATCCCAACGTCGTCGATCGAGCTGCGCTCGAGGTCGCCGTCAACGCATTGTCGGAAACATGGAAGCCGCGCCGGCGCACCACGCGCTCAAAATAGACGTCAAGCGCCAATCAAAAGGGCCGCAGAGCTACGCTTACAGTTGAGCGCTCATCACCGGCTTTCAATTACCCACAATTTCTGCACCGACTATGGCCCCCAGCGCGATGTCGGTCAGGCGCGATAGCCCGCGCCACATGACCGTGTTGCCGGGCGGAGGATCGTGGGCGCGGGCGAGATAGCCGCCGAGCCTGGCGATCTTGGCCAGGTAATGTGAGAGGGTTTTCCGTCGAGCTTGCGGTTTGTCATTCACGAGTCGATCGAGCAGGGCGATTTCAGTTGCGGTCAACGCAAGAGTCGGTAGCGCCCCTGGAGCTGCGCGATTGAGCATCGTCATCCAGAAGACCCGCCAACTGAGGATGCAAAAGACAGAGATCAGGTTGGTCAGACGCTGGGCGGTCCGGAGCTTCGATTCCTCAGCTTTGCAGCCCGATTTGAGGATCTTGTGTAAGACTTCGATTTTCCATCTTAAGGCATACCATTCGAGTTTCTCGATTGCGTCGGCGCGTGAGCCCACAGGCAGATCTGTAATCAGCTTCCACTCGATCTTCTTTCTGTTCTTCGGCGTTACGCGCTCTTCGGCATGGATCACCGTCAAGATCAGCGCAGGATAGCGCTTCTGCTTCCCAATTGGCGGCAGGACGCGAATCTTGCGATATCTGATCTCAAGGACGGCTTCATCGGGATCGCCGTTGTTGTTTCTGACGTCGATGCGATGCAGTCCTTTGACGGCGACCTCGTCCATTTCGTCGGCGATCGTGTGATCCCCATCCCCAGCCAAGCGATTAACGCAAGTCCTGATCACGAAATGCGTTCCAGCTTCGCGAGCCGCGCAGAACAGCTCATAGATGTCGCTCTCGCGATCACCGATATGGATGCATCGTCCCGGATCGCGCAGCAGCTCTGTGGATTGCCGGACATTATCCAGCCATCGGACGCTCTCCTTCTTCTCGATGGGAACGCGCGTCGGGTTGATCTTCTTTTTAAGCGCGGCAGTCCCCTTGAATTTCTTTCGGGTCCAGAATTTGACGGCCGTCAGTCCAAGCGGCAGCCCCTCGGTCGTTACCGCCAGGCTCGAGTGCATCAGGATGCCGCAAACCGTGTGCGATCTCAGGCGGCCGGCCTTGTCCCGGCCGCTGTTTATGCTCTTGGTGATCCCGATCGCGTCTGAGTCCTCCCTTCGATAGCTGAACTCGGTTGTATCATGGAGCACCAGAACAGCACCGCCTGTGGCAATCGTGCGCTCACGCGTCGATTGAAAGTGGCCTGCCAGAATGTCCGCCTCACTGACCCGGTCGTTGGAGAAAAAACGATAGGCAGCCTTTGTGTTGGCCCAATCCTGGCAAACCAGCGGAATGCTTTCTCCCATGGCGCTCCCGATCTGCGCCACCAGTTTGCGGAGCCGCTTGTTCAGGCGCTCGTCGGCAAGGCTGCAGCCCGCGAGCTCACGATCAAACCATGCGCCTGCTTCTCCGTCCATTGGCACCGCCCCCGCGAATCGGTGCCAGACAAGGAATCACGGTCGATTCCTGCGATGCAACAGTTTATGCGCTCCCTCAGCCCACTCGGCTAAATGTGGGTAATTGAAAGCATCACCGGATGCTTACCCGGATTGCGAGCTCATCAGCTCATGAGGGCCTCCCGGCCGTGCCGGCCGGGCACATTCAGTCCGATACACGTCGAAGATTTCCGATATGCGTGAGGCCGCGGTGCCGCGGTATGCCGACGATGTTGAGCCGGCTCAGTGCGCGCTCATCCTCGCAGACCAAGCGGGGGCGCGACTTCGCTGCGACTGGCGCGGCCGATTTTGACGATGGGGTGACGCTATGGCCTCGATTGGGCTTTGGCTGCCTCGGGTGCACTCGGACAGCTGCTTCGCCAACTAATAGGAGCAGCAAACAACAGCTATTGACGTCTCCCGCCGACGGCCTATGCGGAAGCCCGATTGACCGACCCGTGTACCCGCTTCAAACGGTGACGCGGCGAGAAAGCTCGGGCGAGACTCTCGAAATCCTCCGACGGCATGGGGCGCCCGAACAAATAGCCCTGGTAGTTGAGCTGTCCATGTCGCGCCAGGAACGCATATTGCTCTTCCGTTTCGACGCCTTCGGCGATGACTGAAAGGCCAAGGCTCTTGCTAAGCGCTATGATCATCTGGGCTATCGCGGCGTCATTAGAGTCGACCAGAACGTCCTTGATGAAGCTGCGATCGATCTTGAGCTGGTCAAGCGGCAAACGCTTCAGATATGAAAGCGCTGAATAGCCGGTTCCGAAATCATCGAGGCTGAAACCGACGCCAATTGCTTTCAATTTGCCCATCTTGGCGATCACATCGTCGACGTTGCTGACTAATGTGCTTTCAGTGAGTTCGATTTTGAGGCGATGGGGATTGGCGCCGGTTTGCTCAACGATCGCGCAGACCTCTTCGACAAAATTCTTCTGACGCATCTGCAGGGCGCTGACATTGATCGCGATGGTCAGGCGTTCGGTCGCTGGATCGGCCGACCAGCGAGCCAGCTGACGGCACGCAGTTTTCAACATCAAGGCGCCGAGCGGAAGGATGAGACCGGTGCTCTCTGCCACCGGGATGAATTCGCTAGGAGAAATCATGCCTTTATGCGCATGCGGCCAGCGCGCCAGCGCTTCTGCCCCCAGCAGCTTTCCTTCGTGATCTACCTGCGGCTGGTAATGCAGTAAAAGCCGTTCGTTCTTAAGGTCTTCTCGTAGATCGGTCTCGAGGGCAGCGCGGGCTGTAATCATGGCTTGCATGGCCGGGTCAAAGAACCGGAGGCCATTTCGGCCCGCGGTTTTCGCATCGTACATTGCCAGATCGGCTCTCTTGAGCAACTCGTCAACATTGCAGTCATCAGTCGAAAACAAGGTCACGCCAACGCTGGGCGTACAGGGGTATTCATACGTATCGAGTTGAAAGGCATCGGTGAAGGCTGCGAGAATCTTTTCGCCTATCGCTTCGGCCTTCAAGGCTGCGACCTTTGCTTTCTGTGTACCCAGATTGGCGAGAAGAACGACAAATTCATCGCCGCCAAAGCGGGCAACTGTGTCATCCGCCCTCACACAATGGGAGATGCGCTGAGCCGCACATTTCAGCAGCATATCGCCCATGTGGTGACCCAGCGAGTCGTTCAGTGTCTTGAAATTGTCGAGATCAATGAAGAGCAGGGCGCCGTAGGAGTTGCTACGGATCTTGGCATTGAGGGCCTGGCGCACGCGGTCGATCAGCAGGACGCGGTTCGGCAGGCCTGTTAGCTGGTCAAAAAAAGCGAGTTCTTGGATCTTTTCCTCAGCGTGCTTCAGTTTAGAAATATCATAATACGAACCGATGTAGTTGGTAACCTCGCCCGTCTCGTTTTTCACAGCGGATATGGTCAGCCAGCGCGCGCAGTTTTCTCCGCTCTTGGTTCTGAGACTCATATCACCTTGCCAGCCGCTAGTCGCTTGAACGGAATCCCACATACTGCGGTAGAATTCGGCATCACGCCGATGGGACCGGAACAGTCTCGCGGTTTGTCCCACCAATTCTTCGATCGTATAGCCGGTCAAGTCCACAAAGGCGCGGTTGGCACTCAGGATTACGCCTTTGGTATCGGTGACGATCATGCCTTCCTGAGCATTGAAGGCAGCCGCGGCTATGCGCAATTCAGAATTTGACTTGTCCAGAGCCTCGCTCTGCCGCTGCAGGTCGGCCTCAATGGCTTCGCGACGCCTGATCTCTTGCGAGAGAGCGAGATTATTTTCGGCCAGCTCCGCTCGGTGTCGATTGGACTCGACGAACTTGATTTGTAGCCTCGCCGCATTTTGACGCATTCGCTCGAAGCCGATGGCCAGCATAAATAGTACGATAGCGAAGAGGCCAAGATAAAAAACGGAGACGGGTGAAAGCGTATGGCCGTATAGTTCATCCTCGCTGGCCAGCCGTAGGACGGAAAGTCGAGTGCCGGCAACTGGCGAGCGAAGTGCGAGATATCCTTTCAGTTCAGAAGCGTTGAGATTTGACAGAGGTTGTATGCGGCCAGACGGAAGCTTGGCCAGCGAGGGGCCTTGGGTGACAACGGCCGAGTGCTCTCGCTCGATCGGGAGCAGCACCTCCCCATCGTCTCCCAGGAGGAATTCGCGCGGCTGTCCGAGGTCGTTGGTAGCTACCAGTGAGGAAAGTAGATTGAGGCTGCTTACGGTCTCGACCTTTCCCCTTATCTTGCCCTTTTGGAGTACCGGTGCGCTGGCCACAATCAGGCGGCGCTTGTCATCGATCTGAATCGTGGGTTCGGTCAGCTTGTCAAGCGCCGGAGAAGATGGCGTCGCGCTAGACGAGCCGACATCAACCTGCGCGACGCCATTGCGATCGAAGAAACCCAATCGCAAATAGGTGGCTTGGCCCTGATATTTCTCCTGGTCCAGGGTCGCCTGAAAGCGGCGCTCGATTGCGGCCAAATTGGCGAAGAGGCCATATTTGACGGACATTCCGAGATCGAGATTGCTGAAATAATTAGATATGTCCTCGCTGGCGGCGAGCCGCGCGGCGGCTTGGCGGCGTTCAGTCAAAAAATCGTTGATCTCGGTGGCGCGCGCTTCACCGATCGACACCAGACGCGCATCCGCGTTTTGCCGCAATTCCACTTGCGACGTATAGAGATTGCCAATCAGAAAAAACATCGACAGCAGAAACGCCGCTGCTGCGATCAAGAGCCAGCGCGGAGCCAACGATCGCCTGAATCTGATCAGCGAAGCTACCATCAATGCGTTTTCGCGAAATATTCCGGGAAGAATCGACGGATGCCGGGATAATATTTGTCCACCAGCCTGTCATAGACGCCGGAGGCCTTGATCTCGCTCAAATATGCGTTGAATTCATTGCGCAAAGCTGGCGCGTCCTTCGGAAAGGCGGTTGCCAACGTTTGCTGGTCGGAGATCGGTCCCAGAATCTTGATCTTGCCCGCCCATTTGCGCAAATCCAGGATGGCATCCGGTACGTCGAGCAGTGTCAGTTCGGCTTCGTTGTTGAGCATGGCCGGGACCATCTCGTTCAGGTTGGCGCTTTTGTTGTAAGCCTTCAAATCAATACCGACGTTGACCAAGCCGTAATTGGATGGATCTAGGCAGGTGCGCTCCATCACGAGTACGCTCTTGGATCCGATGGCCTTCCGGGTATTGACGATGTCGGCTGCGAGATCGGCGCCGTCCTCGATCGGCTGAAGATCAGACTCGGCTGGTGCCACCAGCAGAACCTGCGAAGGAAGGGTCGGCTCGGAATATAGAAGGATTGCCTCACGCCACGGCAGCACGGTGAAGCCGCTCGATATCACGTCGCCTTTAATTGGATAGTCACCTGCCAGCGTGACTTCGCCATTTTTGCGCACCACATCCTTGCCGAGCAGGTCGCGGATGACCGAATAAAAATCCGAGTAGACAAGCTTGTAGGAGACGCCAATTCTTTTGGCGAAACCCTGCATCAGCTCGACGTCTAAACCATCGCCCGCGCCGGTCACAAAGTTGGCGTAGCGGATGCCAATATGGCGGATTTCGCCTCGCTGCTTGATCTCTGCAAGATCGGCTGCCCAGCTTGAGGTCACGAAAAGGAAGGCCATGGCGCCGCTCAGCGACCCAAGGAGGAAGCGTTTCAGGGACATGGAGGCGCTCTTTATCTCTGTGCCAGTAGAAGCGCCTGCAATCTATAGCTGTGAGTTTAAGAAAGGATGGCGGAATACAACAAAGTAGATTTCAGTTTTCGGAAAAACCAGTTTGTCGGTAAAGGATTGATTACAGACTAGGTGCTGAGTGCAGGGGAAGATTATTTGATCCGGGCGAGCCTTTCAATTTCTTGAGATCGTTCAGCACCGACCGCCACGGACCCATCGCGCTCAAGAGCGTGCTTAAGCATAATATGGTCAAGTATCCGGAAAACTGCTGCCAATGCGGAGTTTTGCCGGACAATAAGTGATGCCCTTGCTGCCCTATTTGCGCATAAAACAGGACCAGCGGCGCACCACCCAACATACTGGTCGTCAGGTACTGAAGAGGGGTGACGTCAAACATCGCTGCAATGAAATTCACCAGTGGCGCGGGCACGAGCGGCGAGAGGCGCAGTCCGAGCAAGGTCAACCAAAGCCTCACAGCCGATTGCTGATTTAACGGAGCGCTGGGACGTTGAATCTGCTTCCGATAGAAGAGAAACGCGCTCAAACCACCAAAGGCGCTGCCGAGCAGCACGGTGGCGCCTCCGTCCAACCCATCCATGTAAAAACCGGCCGCTAGGCAAATCATTGGCATGGAAGGAAAGGCCAGAAATGCAAGGACGGTGGATGTGACCAAAAACACCACAGCGGTGCCGAGTGGATGCGCTTGGGTCATTGTTTCAAGCCCCGGAAACACCTGCCAAACGGCCTCTCTCGATATAGGCGATGCAAAAAATCCCAGCGTCAGAAACATGACGACTGCCATATAGACGATCAATGGCTGGTGACCACGCATCCGCTATCCCAAACTGGATAGAAGAGGCGGCATGTAATCAAAGCTGTTGTAGGTATTCCAGAAAAGAACCTTCTTATTCTTCAGCACCCCCGCTTGAGACATGGTGAGCAACGAGCGCCATGCTTTCAAAGTAAAAACCGGATCAAGGCTGAGCCCCGCCTCCTTCAACTCGTTCGCCCACGCAACGTCGGTGGCTTCGACCAAGCCGTAGCCGGGCTCCCAGCTGGTGGAATCCGGCACGAAGATCTCGTCTTGCATCACGCGAAGCACATCGGGAGAGATGCCTGGAAACCGGATTTTTTGCAGCCACTCAACCGTGCTGCGAGCGAGTTTGGCAACATTCCCCTCCACAAACGGCAGGGAGGGTTGCCGGTTGACAAGCCATCGCGTCAGATATGATTTGTCCTGATCGGCCACTCCCACGACCTTGGTCTTCCATCCCATTAAATGGACGCCCAGAAGGAGGCCCAAAACCGTCGAGCCGCTGCCCATGGCGACAAAAATCACATCAGGCGGTGCACTCCAAGCCTGAGCGGCGCCAAGGAACTGCGCCAACTCGGCAATCGCATTCATATGTCCCAACACGCTCACTTCGTTCGAGCCACCTGGCGGAACGAGCGAATCCGTATCCGGATGCAACCAGTTTCTCGCATATTCCTGGGAAGCCTCGCCCATCAGTTCGACGTCGTTTTTGGCTATGGCAACGTGTTCAACGAGCGCTCGCAAAATCGCCAGTCGCGCCACGTTCGGGGCAGCTCCCCGGACCTCGAAAAGCACCAAATCCAGGGCACAATTCAGTGGCTGTCCGTCACCCGTCAAATCGGCCACACGATTGGCGAGGGCAAACTGCAGGGCATGATTGCTGGAGATCGCGCCAATGGTCCCTAAACGTTTGGCGCCGGACCACTTCAGATTCGGAAGCAGGAACTCGTATTTGCGCGCCTTGTTGCCAAAGACGGGATAACGCGCGCTGCTCTCATTCACCACCAGAAGATCAGAGCAGTCTATTTGTCGCGTCACAGACGATGGCAACTGCACAAGGTGGCTATTTTCCCGCACAAATATGGGTGCCCAAGGAATGATGGCGCGCGCGTCAGCCGGCCTCAGGAAAACTGAATTACCGGGTTCGCCCTGGCGAATGTAGTCGGAAAAAGAATTATTGCTTGAAAGCGTGTGGGCGATGAAAGGGCCCCCTGTGGCATCGGGATCCAGCAGGGAAGGAAAGAGTCTACCAAGCGCCAAGGATTGCGATTTCAAGGCAGCGGAGGAGGGAGCCAACCCCGCAAGATCGGCCGCCTGTGGAAGCGCGGACATGGGGGAGCGGCGTTGATGCGTGCCAACCGCGCTCAACGCGGCACCTCCGCTCAACGCGGCACCTCCTAGGAGGGCCGCTTGCATAAAGTTCCGGCGAGAGAGGTTCATTGCCTGAATGCTACCCGGCGTAGCGGCAGGTTAATCCTTTTTTAACCGTATTCCAATCCGCATGGGCGCTCAGGGAAGAAATACTCATAGGTTTGCTTAACGGAGACGCATTGAATGCGTGCTCAGGATCAGATCTGGCTCAACCCAGCTTGGCGGTACGGCGCTTAAGGTCGCGGTATTGTTGTTTTGGCGCAACGACTTCGCGCGGCCGCTCGATGAACGATCTATGCGACCGCTTGCTGGGCCTCCTACGCTTGGCAGCAAAGGCGGCACTCCACCTGGAAGTCGGCCGTCCAGACTGTCCGGTCACCGCTCTGAGGCAATTTTGGAGTGGGGTGAGGCTCGCTCGCCGAAAAAACTGGCTGCGGCGCCAGAAGAGGTTTTTCGAGCGACGAGGAAGCCTCGACCAACGTGCAGTCGCTCCGCCACCGAACAAACGGTCGTCGTCGGTCAACGAGATCAGCCAGGTGCAAGAAATCAGCGCGAATGGCGGGAGAGGGGGGCGATCACACTGGATACGCTCGACGGCGGCTAGTAAGGCGGGATCTATGGTGGCGGCGCCGACTGCCCATCGAACCTGGCGCATGGATTTGCGGATCGCATCGACGAGGGCGTGGCTGGCGTTCTCCATCAAATGCCAACGGCTGGCGACCTGGTAGCCTGCGGGAGCCCATTGGCCACAGCAAGGGCATAACCGGCGGCAAATCGCTTCCACAGGAGGTGCTTGATCAGATTTTGGCCAAGACGGATGGCGTGCCGTTGTTCGTCGAGGAACTGACTAAGACCGTCCTCGAATCCGGGCTGCTTAGGGAGCAGGGCAACTGCTATGAACTGATAGGTCCGTTGCCGCCGCTGGCGATCCCGACAACGCTCAAGGACTCGCTGATGGCCCGTCTGGACCGGTTGGCACCGGTGAAGGAAGTCGCCCAGATCGCAGCCTGCATTGGGCGCGAGTTCGGACACGACCTTCTGAAAGCAGTAGCTCCGCTCGATGAGGATGCCCTCCAGCTTGCTCTCAATGAACTACTGGAGGCGGAGCTCATATTCCGGGTGCGTGGAATACCGCCGGATATTGGCTACAGCTTCAAACATGCGCTGGTGCAGGACATCGCGCACAAGAGCCTCTTGAGGAGCAAGCGGCAGCAGATCCATGCTGGTATCGCCGCACACCCAGCTCCATGCGAACCCGAGGATTTCGTCGGCTTCTTCCGCTACCCACAGCCCCCCGGCGTCATCTTTAAGCGAGAACAATTGAAATGCCGGCAGATGCGACGCGGCCATCGGTCCGAAGCCGTGACGTTGGGTGAGGTCGTTGATGCTGGCGACGACGAGCCGATCGCTTCTCTCCAGGTCCTCGTCGCGGGCGGGACGGCACAGGATCGGCATTGGACAAGTCCCCGGCGCTTTCACATGAGGTTGGCTCAGGCCAACGGCCGAATGTTCTGGTTGATGCGGAAGAAGTTTTTCGGATCGTACTTCGTCTTGAGCTCCTTGAGGCGCCGGTGGTTGGCTCCATAGGCGGCAGGGACTGGGTCGCCCGCCTCGTCGTCATCCAGGTAGTTCACGTACCGCCCTGAGGCGACGAAGGGCTGCATCTCCGCATAGGTCTCCCGCGCCCAGGCAATGCACGCGTCGGTATCGGTCGCATCCGTCCATTGGGAGAGCACGAGGAAGTTGTAGCCTTCCGCGCGGTGCGGGAAGGCCGTGTCGCCGACCCCGATCCGGGCCGCGGCGCCGTGGACGTGCTCGAGGAGCAGCTGGCCCATCGGGGTCGGGCATCGCGCGAAGCAGCCGATCATCGTATCGATGGAATCGTCGCTCAACCCGGCAAGGAAGCTCGATTTCCAGTAGTTGAAGGCCCCTCGCGGATAGGCGCCATCGAGCATCCCATTGAGTTGGCAGTAGGGCATCGGACCGATTGCATCGAGAGCGGGAGACCCGAATTGCTTGAGGGGCCGCATCGCTTTTTCGCCGGTCTCGAGCGGGCCGCAGTGGCACGTCGCCATGGCCGCCAATTTCGTGCCCGACCCGTCCGGGGCATGAGTGAGGGTTCCGAAGATCGTATGTTCGTCGGGCAGCGATGCCGTGCTGTCGCGAAAGAATCTCAGCAGGTCGCGGGCTCGATCGAACGGGTGGGCGACCAGACCGGCGGTGACCGTGGGACCTACCGGATGGAGCTGATATTCGAGCGAGGTCGCCACGCCGAAATTTCCGCCCCCGCCGCGCACGGCCCAGAACAGGTCGGGTTCTTCGTCCTGGCTGGTCCGCACCACCTTGCCTTCGGCGGTGACGAGTTCGACGGATCGAAGATTGTCGAGGGCGAGGCCATGCTTGCCCATCAACCAGCCCAAGCCACCTCCCAGGGTGAGCCCGGCGATGCCGGTGCTCGAAACAACTCCGCCCGTGACCGCCAGACCGTGCAGTTGCGTTTCCCGGTTGAGCTCGCGCCAGGTGACGCCACCCTGCGCCCGTACCGTGCGGGCTTTGGGATCGACGTGAATTCCTTTCATCGGCGAAAGGTCGATCACCAGTCCGCCGTCGATGGTGGCCCGCCCTGCCACGTTGTGACCGCCGCCACGAACTGCCACTTCGAGGCCCAGCTTGCGCGTGAGGTTGACGGCGTCGATCACGTCGGCGACGCCCCGGCACCTGGCGATCAACGCCGGACGCTTGTCCACCAGGCCGTTGTGGACCCTTCGCGCTTCATCGTAGCCGACGTCCGACGGCTTCAGGAGTTGCCCGGAGAACGTGCCGGAAAGTTCGGCAGCGACGTCGGCGACGGATCGAATTGAGCTCATGGGGGCACTCCTCGTTCGGGCCGCGATATCTTCTTCCGCCCGGCCGCACCGAGCGCAAACTCGAATAATTCAGCCCAAGGTGAACCATTTTCATCTACACTGTGGGAATGAACAAGCTGCCGCCCTTGATCGAGTTGCGCGCCTTCGATGCCGCGGCGCGGCATCTGAGCTTCAGGAAGGCCGCAGCCGAACTCGGCGTGACGCCGACCGCGATCAGCCACCAGATACGGTTGTTGGAGCGTTATTGCGGGCGCGCTCTGTTCCGTCGGAGGCCGCGGCCTCTCACGTTGACCGAGGCCGGCGCCCGTCTCTTTCCGACCATCCGCGACGGCCTCGAAGGATTTGTCGCTGCTTTCGCCGCCGAGAAGCGCGAGGGGGACGCGCAGCCCCTTCGCGTGACGACGACGAACGCCTTCGCGAGCCGCTGGCTTGTGCCGCGGCTGCCGCGCTGGAGGAAGTTGCGCCCCAACGCGCCTCTCGACGTGATCGGCACCGACGGCGTGTTGGACCTCCATGCCGGCGATGCCGACGTCGCCATCCGCTACGCCCGCACGTCGCCGACAGACGGGATCGCCAAGGAGTTCCTGAGCGATTCCTTCTGGCCCGTCTGCAGTCCTGAATTGCTCACTTCGGGCCTGAAGCGCGCCGCCGGCCTGCGCAGACAGGTCCTCGTTCATTGCTGGTGGTCGCCGTCCGATCTCGGGGCGCCGACATGGCAGAGATGGCTCGCCGCCGCGCGAGGCAAGTGGCGCGATGTTCCGGAATTCAAGGACATGGACCACCTGAGCTTCAGGGAGGAGCTGCATGCGATCGAGGCGGTGATTGCCGGGCAGGGCATCGGCATTTTTAGCGACGTGCTCGTGGCGCGCGAACTCGCGGCCGGCACGCTGGTAAGACCGTTTGATTTGTGTCTACCGGGATATCGCTTCTATCTGGTCCACACGCCCGATCATCCACGCGAGAAGACCATCCAAGCCTTCGCGACCTGGTTGCAGTCGGTCGCATGAGCCTTGCTGCTGTCGCGCGGCGCCATCCGTAGCGGGTCGCTTTCTCAGCCACCCGAGCGAAGCGAAGCGGCGATGAAGCTCGCCATCACAGCAGATCGCCCACAGCGGCTTCGTCGGATCTGCCTCGCCGTGGCCTGGCGAGAACTCGCCCGAGGACGGCCGGCACGACAACCCCATAGCAGCAACATAGAAGCGGCCTAGCTGGAGTCCGGCGGGCACTCGGGGCACGTATCTCCGATCGAATCGAGCACCTCGATGATCGCCGCGAGCGGCGCCTCGTCCCGCGAAACGCCGGCCGGCGGATCGACGCGGGCAGCGGCAAGGGCGCGCTCGCGGGCATGCGGGTCGGCCCGGTCCAGCATCCAGCCGTGTGCCTCGCATTCGCGGATGGCGCCGGCCTCCTGCAGCGCGGAGATGGCCCATCCGCGCAGCGTCCGGATAGCGGGCCGCCGTTCCTTCGTCCTCAGCATCTGAGATGGCTCCTGACCGGGACGAATCCTGGCCCCCGGCGCTCGTTCCGGAGCGGTAACACAGGGCTGGGATTCCGATTTGTACGGGCTCGCGGTTTTCCACCTGTTCCGTACTCCCGGCCCCGCCGGTGGTTCGGCGGGACCTGGAGCCGCCGATAGCCCGCTGCGCTGGCGGGCGGTGCCGGTAGTCGCGCCGTCGCCGCTGCGCCAAGGCGGAAAAGATGGGTCTGACATCGCCCCGAGCCGAGATCGCTCGCCGGTGGGGCCAGAACCACCGGGAGGCGGATTGTCAACAGATGTGTCGAGACGCTGCCCGTTCATCGATCGCGCCTCGCCAGATCCGGAACGCCGACGGGCACAAAGTTCGCCCGCGGATCATTGCGGTGCGCGGAGGAGCCAATCGTCGACAGCACGGGCCACATTGCAGAGGTTGCGAGCATGTTAGACGGGCAGCCGACGCCAAAGGTCGTTGCTGGACAGTGTACCGGCCGGCGTGGCTATCTCCATATCGACGACGCGAAATGAGCCGGGCTCGTCATCATACAGGTAGCGAAGGTGCCAGACCGGGCCAAGTTCTGGTGTAACGGCGAAGTCATCTAAGGCAGTCGCGACGTATCGAACGGCATCGCGATGTGCTATCGGCGCGGAGAACATCGTGTCCAGCAGCGTGGCAAGGCTCATACCCTCAAGGAGCATGGTTCGCGCGACTTCGTCTCCGTAGACGAGCCTGAGGGCCGATACGAGGGCCGCGATAGCGTTAGGGTTCTTTAGAGGCACGGCAGATTCGTTTCAGGCCAAAAGCCGGACCATTGACGCAAGGGCGCGCGGACGGCGGTTGCGTGTTTTCGCAGGGCCATGGACGTCCGCTACAACACCTCGGCACGAACCTGAGCCACGCCACGATCCGTAATCCCCAAGCTGCGCGCGGCGGCGAGCGAGAGGTCGAGGACGCGGCCACGGACCCATGGTCCGCGATCGGTGATACGAACCACCACCGACTTACTCGTCTCAAGATCAATGACGCGGACTCTCGTGCCGAACGGCAGACGGCGGTGCGCCGCGGTTAGTAGATTCCGATCAAACGATGAACCGCTCGCTGTCTTCCTTTTCGAATACGAGTAGTAGGAGGCTTTTCCGGAAAAGATTCGATTGAAAGATTGAGCGCCTGAACGATCTTTCAAGGGCTCTTGTCCGTTCGGAGGTTGCGGTTGCGGCTCATCCTCCTTTGTCTGATCGAGTCCTTCAGGAGCGGGCTCTGCGTGAGCCTTTGGAATGATGGACCACCTGTCATTGAATGTTTGGCCGACAGCAGGGGTCGCGTGAAGCCCTGTCCAAGCGGAGACTGTTGCAATCACGATCATTCCAGAAAGCAGACGCATGATCGACCTCACTACAAATCACAAAACAAAAGAACAATGCGAACTCATAAGGCGCGTTCCGGCACGTTCGGGATTGATATGCTGAGAGGTGATTTCATACCGATATTTCTGGAATGTGTTGCAGGCGGAACGTAGACGCAGTGCAGCAAGCAGATAGCCCGCTGCAACGCACCACGTTAATCGGCGAGCAGTCCTAGGGCGAGAGTCTCTGGCGAAGTGAGCGCCAACACCGCGTGTGCGTACAGGCGATGCAATCAGTGGCGTGGATGCGTGGATGTCTTCGCCTGATTGTAAAGACGAAGAGGACATTGAACGGTCCGCGGCAATTTAGCGGGGCGAGATGCCGCGCGGGCCACGTAAGACGATCGCGATGAACAATCGCGGAAGCGGCGAATGGCCCCGTACGCTATCCCGCTTCGCTCGCAGTGGATCGCAAACGGACATAATACCCGCTCGTCAGGTTGATCTGTCGTCGCCGCTCGTGGAGATGCCGAAATCCCGCGCGGCAAGCTCCAGCTCGAGATCGCTAATACGTTCGAAGATGTGAGCAGCGATTTCCTCTAACTCTTCGGCGGTCAGGGATTGAATGCCCCGCAACGCAAGCTCGTCTCTAAGAACTTTCGCCACAATCAATTGGATGGCCATTTGGATTTACAATCCTAAAAGCCGTGATCCAACCGCAGCTGCGGGCGAACGCAAGGGGTCAACGCGCCGGCAGCCGATCGACCATGGCGGCAATGACCCGGGGCGGCAGCGCGATGCCCGACAGCTTCCAGGCTATCCCCTCAAAATACATGCTGATGCTGCCGGCATTTTCGCCCGGGCAAAGTGTGAGCGACAATTCGACAGGCTTGACCGGAGTGATCCGTCCGATAACAGCGAAGATATTTGAAGCATCGAAGTTGGCTAACGACGCCATCGTGCCAAAGCTTATGTTGTCAGCCGCATTGCGAACAGTCCCGCTTCTCACGAGCACAGATTCTCCGGCGATGTGAGCTTGGTGCGAAATCGTCTGCCTTCGATGTGCCGAGCGTGTTTATCGCCATTCGCTCAATTGGTCGACAGGAGGTGCCGCGTCTCCGTCGCGGCGCCTCTAGGATCCATCTTCACGCCTAACCGCGGTGCGACTCTGATCGGCCTCGTGGGAGGACATCAGCACAACATCACGATCTCGCACGCATGGAGCGCATCTGCCTTGATCTGGCGGCGGAGAGCAGCCCGCCTGGCGAGGCCGCTGCGCTGCGGGAAATGGCCGCAAACTACGGTCGCGAGGTTGCGAAACTGACCGTGGGTAGGACCGTAGATTACTTGCGACGCAGACGGAAAAGGCACGCGATTTTAATGAGGTTGACAGGACACCCCTCCAAGCGAACTGCCACCGCATCCGCGACATCGTGAGCGGCGGCGAATCTAATCAGGTTACGGCGTTTCCCGTTACCATTCTCAGGAGATCATGGTCTTCCCGCCGATCGTGCTTGCCGCCGGTTTGATCCTGATCGAGTTCAGAAACGTTGCGGCCGCAATCATGACTAAGATGCCAGCGAGACTCAGCGTGATCTGCATGGCAAGCCTATCCGAGATATCAAGCAGTACCATGTGGCCGGCAAGCGCCAGCAGGACGCCGAGGCAATAGATTGCCAGGGAGTTCTCGCCACAGCGGATCGCCCCACGCATCACCGGAGTCGTAAGCCAACGCCAATCGCGAAGCACGACCCACGCAATCAGAATCGCGAGAGCAACAAAATGCAGCAGCCGCAAGGGAGAGAGATTCGATTTGTCCAGCAGGTAAACCAGCTCCGCCAGCATTTGTGGGACCAGGGGTCTAATGCTCCAACTCAGTGCGATCGTCAGGCCAAAAACCAAATAGAGAATGGCAATTGCAAGCGCCGTGCGCGAGGTCGCCCACGGCCAGAACGTCTTGCCCTCGATGACACACCAGGCACCAAGAACAACCAGCAGCTGCCAAGCCAGCGGATTGAAGAACCAGACATTATTCGGCCATGCCGGGACGGACCAACCGAAGACGTGCACCAGCGCATAAAGCAACAGCGACCCGCCAAGCATTACGTTCGGCATTCGCAGCATCAGCCACAGCAGCGGGGCGAATAGAAGATGATAAATCACGAAGAGCGGCAAGACATCGGAGTTGACTGGGCGGTATTGCAGGATCGCTGCATGCGCGAGCGCCGCGCCCGGCTGTTCCAGCAGAATGCGCGTGTTGCTTTCGTCGGCAATCCTGTCGCCACCGGCGAGGTAAACCATGATGGCGCAAGCGAGAGTGAGCAGCAGAAATGCCGCATAAATGTCCCAGCTTCGCCATAGCGTACGGCTGACCACAGTCGCCCAACCGTCGCACCGACTTGCCTTGCCGTAAGCCAACGCGCAGGTCACACCCGAGAGGAACATGAACACTTCCGCGGTATCGCTAAAACCATAATTCCGCAACGTCAGCCAGCTCCCGATGTTGTTGGGGACATGGTCAAGAAAGATGCACCATAGCGCGATGCCACGGCACGCATCGATGCGCAGGTCCCGGCGAGAGCGCATCGTCTCGCGAGCCGCGGACAGATCGATCGAACTGATCGCCACCATCTCGACGACAGAGCTACGTGGCGGGGCAGGCACCATCATCCTGGTGGCGACGCACCGATAGGGCGGCATTGACGGGCCTTCCATCAACTCTTCGTCGGTAATGACTTCATACGGGCCCGCCGGTAACAGCCGCTCGATACTCGCGATCCGGAATGGATACTTGAAAACCACTGTTTCACGTCGCGATCGGACCGCTGTCATCGTCATTCTCGCACATTGGCTACGGCACGCCGCCGCCATAGCGGCTACGTTCGTTGACGTTTGCTAATGCTGCAAGCCGCAGTCCGCTTTGATCGCGCTCACCGGTCGCAACACGAGCGAGGATTTTCTGTAGGTCGTGAGCATCACAGGTGAGAATGAATCTATCGCATCCTCAAAACTTGTTCTGAAGCTGGCAAGCTCTTCTGGAGAACAGGCAATACGTTGACTACTCATTCTAATGACTTTCTTTATTTGCTCCGTCTTGTCCGTGTGCCTCTCACTGTCGCGCCGCTCAAAAAGAGACCAGTGGCGTCAGTGCAATTGCGGCGGAAGTTACTCGCCACCATCTTCGAGCACGCCGTTGCGAGCGATGGAGCCGGCCGCAATTTGAAGCGAAGAACCAATCGCCCAACAGCATGCGATCAGAATGATCGAACCTTCAGACAGGACCTGATCAACGACAATCATGCTGACAGACAGAAACGCCGCAATCGCGGCAACGAATGTGCCTACCGCACTGAAAATCTCAGCCGCATCGGTGCCGCGGTTCCGCTCTTCCGAGAGTCTCCAAGTCGATCCCTGAGCAGGACGGCTAGGCAGATCGATGCCGATGTAGAAGCTGAAAGCTCCGTAGAGCATCATCAACAAGATGAACCAGCCGCTTCCAAACATTTCGTTTCCTAGGCGCATCAATGCTGCGGCCACGTAAAGGCCGCACGCCCCTCCAACCGCAGCGAGTCCAATCCTTTCAAGGAGATGCGCCGATTTGATGAGAGCAGACGGAGCTGCCCATATGGTAGCCGCGACATAAGTGTACTTTGCCACAGATAATGCATTGGGAACTACATTGCTCATTTTCATGTTGTTCCTCCTTTAACAGGTAGCCGACGGCGCGCGACGGGTCAGCAGACTGCGGGGATGGGTGCACTTCACATCTTTGGAACAGCAACTTTGGAAAGAGTTTGCCGATCAACGGCACTGGCTGCCATTTAAATGGAGGCGGTGACTTCGGTGCGTCGCCGTTTTGGGCAGCTATCAGGCAAGGAATCCGCTTGCCCGCTAAAGGAGTCCTACTCCGCTTCAGGTCCAACGCCTAATGAATAGTGACTGCTAATCGAGGCGGTGTGAAAATTCTGCCGGTGTAACGCCCCCTATCGACGAAACTCTATTCAAGGCATCGCGGCGCGAGTTCGTTCGCTTTGCACCCAGCGGCCGATCCGTAGGCTCGCTGCAATTCCCACGAGCGACATTGCTGCCCCCTTGGCTTGCGGAATGGTTTGAGGCGGCGCCGCCAATGCGTTGAGCTGCACCGGTTGTTAGCCACCGGACTGAAGCAAAAACGGATCCACGGACTGAGCTAATCGGGTCGCCAATTGGGTGGCGGCCGGCGTAGACTGCTGTTCAGCGGGCAGCGAACCGACAGAATAGACCGCCAGACCGGTCCCTGTCGGAAACCTAATCCGGCTGGCACGTGAGGCCGAAGCGCGCAATGCTTCTGTCTCATGAGAGAAGCTTACAGCCTAGTCTGTTCGATGCTGGTCTTATTGTTCCGGTCGCGAGTCTCGTTGGAAGCTGAGATCCTGATCCTTCGTCATCAACTTAACATCCAGCGACGGCACCTGCCGAAGAGAGTGGCCTTCAGTGCCATGGATCGCCTGATCTTTGTTGCGTTGTATCGTTTGGTGCCGAATACCATCAAGGCGCTGACGATTGTGAAGCCGGACACCGTGATCCGTTGGCACCGTGCTGGTTTCAGATTGTATTGGCGCTGGAAATCGCGGCATCGCTGCGGTCGACCGACTGTACCGTTGGAAATTCGCCGGCTGATCCGCGAGATGAGCATCGCCAACCCGTTGTGGGGAGCGCCGAGAATCCATGGAGAGCTTCTCAAGCTCGGCATCGAGATCGGCCAGACCAGCGTCGCCAAATATATGGCGCGGAGGAGGGGCCCTCCCTCGCAGGGATGGAAGACGTTCCTTCGCAACCATGCGGATGGCATTGTCGCAATCGACCTGTTCGTCGTGCCGACAATCTCGTTCCGGCTGCTCTACGGTTTGCTGATCATGGGCCATGGCCGGCGGCAGATCCTGTGGTTTGGGGTGACCGCGCACCCGACGACCGAATGGATCGCCAATCAGCTCACGGAAGCCTGCGGTTGGGAGCAAATCCCTCGTTACTTAGTCAGGGACCGCGATCAAGCCTATGGCGCGATCTTTGTCCGCCGGGTTCGGTCGATCGGCATTCGAGACCGCCCGACGTCTTTCCGCTCACCTTGGCACAACGCCTACGCAGAACGGTTGATCGGCTCAATCCGGAGGGAATGCATTGATCATGTCGTAGTCTTCGGCGAACGCCATCTGCGCCACGTTCTGCTGTCGTACCAAGACTACTACAACGACACGCGCACTCATTTGTCATTGAACAAGGATGCCCCAGTCCCTCGCGGCGTTGAGTGGGCCGGGAATGTCGTCTGCCGCCCGATCTTGGGCGGACTGCACCATCAATATGGCCGGATGTGATTTACGGCAGGCACAGGCGTTGAAAAGCGACGCAGCTGCGGAGAAGTCCAAAGATCAACTTTCGCGAGATTTTCCGGGTCGCTCGATTTTCGACTTTTGCAACAATATCGGCACATTTGAGACATGCCGGCGCAAGGTAACGATGTCTGTTTATAGGAGTAGAGCGGAAGTCGTCGGTACGCGGTCAGCCCGACGCGAATGCCCCAATGTATGGTCCGGCCGCGCGTTGCAAGAGGTTTCGTCAACCTGGCAGATGCGGTCTTGCATCAATGCATCCGGCCTCTGATTGGAGCGTGTTGTGCTCCGGGCCATCATGGATATCAGCGCGCATTCGAGCTAATTAGCGGACAGGCCTCGAAGGGGCCATTCGGGTCACCAGTGTTCGCATGCGCCGGGAAGACCGATCCTCCATCGTCGTCTCATCCTCTCGCAGACCTCGGCGGGGTAAGGGATGTTGGTTACGTCATCGATAGCTCCTCACTTCGCACTGTTCCTTTGTTCGTGCCTGGCGGTCGTTCCTTCGTCCCGGCCTGCGCGCGCAGACGCGCCGCGCGCAAGGGCCGTCAAGGCCGGCCGTCGTGCTGTCCTGACGGCTTGCTCGACCGCTGCCAGGCTGCGCCTTGACGGCCCCGAGCACGGCGCGAGGATCAAGCAGGTCGGGACGCCACCTCATCTGTCTTGACGCACTCGAAGGCGCGCCCCTTGTTGAGAACCGCCCAGGCGATGCGGGCGAGCTTGTTGGCGAGCGCAATCGCCAGCACGTTGTGGTGCAATCGTTTCTTGGCGGCTTCGATCCAAGATTTGAGGCCATAGCGCTCCCAACACTTGACCTTGACCAGCACAACCCACGCGGCTTGCACGAACAGAACGCGCAGGTAGCGATTGCCGCGCCTTGATATCTTGCCGAGGATCGTGCGGTCGCCTGTCGATATCTGCTTCGGCACCAGTCCAAGCCAGGCGCCGAAGTCGCGGCCTTTCGAGAACACGTCTCCAGTGCCGATCGCGGCTACCATCGCGCTCGAGATGATCGGGCCGATGCCCGGGACCGTCATCAGTCGCTCGCAGCCTTTGTCTTGACGAGCCAATGCTTCGATCTCGCTGGAGAGGTCCTCAATGCGCGCGTCCAGTCGGCGCCAGTCTCCTGCCAGGTCCTCGATGATGCGCAACATGCGAGGCGCGAGGACATCGGTGCGCGTCGCGAGGATACCCGGCAACTCGGACCGCAGCGAACGCAGGCCTTGCCGCACGGCGATGCCCCGCTCCAGCAGGAACGCACGGCTCTGATTGATGACGCCGGTACGCTGACCGACCAATCGCTCGCGCACGCGGTGCAGCCCCTGCAGGTCGAGCTGGTCGGCGGTCTTGGTCGCGACGAACTTCATGGTCGGGCGTTGGACAGCCTCGGCGATGGCTTCCGCATCACGGAAGTCATTCTTCTGCCCCTTCGAATAGGGGCGCACGTATTTCGCGGGCATCAGTCGGGCGTCGTGGCCGAGCATTTGGAGCTTGCGACTGAGATGATGCGCGCCGACGCAGGCCTCCATACCGATTAAGCACGCTGGCAGGTTGGCGAGCCGTGCTTCTACCTGGCCGCGTGACCACTTCTGCCGCAGCACGATTGCGCCGCGCTGATCGTGGCCCACGATGTGGAACGAGTTCTTGCCGATATCGATGCCTATCACGGCGATCGCTGAGCTGAGTTTCTGAGACATGGCGTGCTCCTTGTCTTGGGCGCCCCTTGCCAGCTTGTCGTGCTGGCAGGGCCGGAGCACGGCCGGACCATTCCATTAGCGGACGTCCGGTCCGGAAGATCCCGTTCCCGCACAAACTTTGACATGTTCGGGAGATGTTTTCTAAGATTTCTCGTATGTTCCTATGTCCGGGCGGGTACTGGCCTGTTTCCGACCTCAATGGCCTAAGTTGAAATAAGAGCTGGGCATGACAAAGGGAAGCCACTGATGGAAATCAAACGAAGCGGCTCACAGCCTTCAGGTAAAGGACCATCCCAATGGTTCACGGGCGCGGTACGAATCGATCCGCTCCTTAGTCCGCCAGAGCCGTCGCAAGTGATGGCGGCTCTCGTTACCTTTGAACCTGGCGCGCGCACCGTATGGCATACCCACCCCCTAGGACAGACGCTTTTTGTCACCGCCGGGTGCGGCTGGGTTCAACGTGAAGGTGGCCCGATTGAGGAAATCCGAACCGGGGATGTGGTTTGGTTTGCCCCTAACGAGAAGCATTGGCACGGGGCATCCCCTACCAATGGCATGAGCCACATTGCGATTCAGGAGAAGCTCAACGGAAGCCCTGTAACGTGGATGGAACAGGTCACCGAGGAGCAATACCGCAAATAATTAAAGGTTACCGCCCCGAGCCGCTTTCACCGTCTCGTCGGTGACGATCCCTCGCGCGAAGGACAGAAGGGCTGCGCCCTTTGGCCGTCAAGGGAACGGCGACGCCGCGCCCTGTGACGGCCTTAACCCGCTCATTGCCGCAGGGCTAGCCGGGGTGCATGGGCAACCCTCTTTTGAGGAGGGAGCAGGCCCTATCGCAAGATCGGCGAGTGTCACTTCCGGTCTGCCGCCAACACCGGCCACCGATTTCATGCGCACCAAGGCCATCGTGATTTTCCTTCTCTTGTTACGCCATTCATAAACTTCTCTTTTTCCGGCTCGCTCCGTGTGTTGTGTAAGTGTCTGTCCGGGAACATCTTGAATCATCGGAATCATTTGTGATTCAAGGGTGGCGGTCCGATTCGAAGGGGCGCCCATGTGGACGAAGGAGAACCGCGGTCGTTACGACCGAAGCCGGCTACGCTATCCAAGCGATTTGACTGATGAGGAATGGGCGTTGGTGGAGCCGCTGATTGCGCCAGCCAAGCGAGGCGGCAACAAGCGCACGGTCGATGTGCGCGAGGTGATCAATGGCCTGATGTATGTGCTGAGCACCGGTTGCCAATGGCGAGCGATCCCGAAGGACCTGCCGCCACGCAGCACGGTGCACGACTATTTTGACTTGTGGGCTTGGAACGGCACGCTCGATCGCATCCATCACGCGCTCTATGTACAATGTCGAGAATTGGCTAACCGAGAACCCAGCCCGAGCGCCGCCATCATCGACAGTCAAAGCGTCAAGAGCGCGGAAAAAGGGGGGCGTGGATCGACCCGCATGGCTACGATGCGGGCAAGAAGATCAAGGGCAAGAAGCGCCACATCCTAGTCGATACTCAAGGCTTGCTGCTCCACGCCCTCGTGCATTCGGCGGACATCCAGGATCGTGACGGTGGGGTGCTGGTGATGGCCACGCTGTTTGGCCTGCATCCATTCCTGCTGAAGCTCTATGCTGACGGCGGCTATCAGGGGCCGATCTTTCAGTCCGCCGTTCGCAAAATCCTCCGGCAAATCGACGTCGAGATCGTCAAGCGCTCCGATACAGCAAAGAGTTTTGCGATCTTGCCCAAGCGATGGATCGTCGAACGCACCATCGCCTGGCTCAACCGCTGCCGCCGTTTGGCCAAGGATTGGGAGTGCCTCAACCGAAAGGCATTGGCGTTCTTGCGCCTCGCCTCAATCCGCCTCATGCTGCGAAAGCTCTGCCAAAAAACAGCATGATCCCGGACAGACTCTAACATTACAGTTGCCGTTTTGCTTTGAGATGCGCGCGCTGAGCGGCAGCCTGGTGAGCTCTGCGCCAGAATGACCATGCGATGACATGCGCGGGTTGGATCCGCTTTCGAGCAAGCCTGATGGCGATGCGGCGGATTTCCTGGATTGACCAACGGATCAGCGGCGGCGTGGGTGTGCTTTGGCTTTTGCCGGGGGGCGGCGTTTGGTTTTTTTGGGCGGTGGCGGATTGGCGCGATGGCGGATCGCCGCCATCATGGCGAAGGCGAGCATCACCAGGGACACGTGGCGATGCCAGCCATGCCAGGACCTGCTCTCGTTGTGATCGAGCCCGAACTCGTTTTTCGCGGTTTCAAAGCTGTCCTCGATCGCCCATCGATGGCCTTCGACCGCGACCAGCGTTTCAATTGATGTTCCCGCTGGGCACCAGGTGGTGAAGAAGGCGAGATCGCCATCGGCGATATGGCGACGGATCAGCAGACCGCGCGTCCATAAACCATCATTTGCGCTGTTGAACTGCTCGACCTCGAGATCGGCCAGTTCGAGATAACACCAGTCATGCAGCCTCGGTCCTTTGGTTCCGGCTCCCGCCGACAAGCGCTTCCAGTCGGACGGGCGCCGCGTCCGGGCGATGTCTTCGGCCTTGCCGGCGACCGGCTGTCGCTTGCCCCAGGATCGGAAGACATGAGAGCTGCTGACCCCGAGCACATAGCCTTTGCCTGCCCGCCGTAGCTGCTGTTCGATATCGCCAACACCGTAGACCGTGTCACCGGCAACCCACTTGAATGGTACAGACGCGGCTATCGCACGTGCGATCATTCTCGTCGCAAGCTTTGGTTTGGTCGCAAAGCCGACATCGGCAGGCACATATGCGGCTTCCAGACGATCTGGATCGTCAGTCCATTCCTTCGGAAGATACAACGCGCGATCGATGAACGCATGACCATGACGCGAAACGTAGGTAGCGAAGACGCCGATCTGGCAGTTCGTAATCTTCCCTGCCGAACCAGTGTATTGCCGTGCCACTCCGCATGAGGCCTTACCCTGCTTGAGAAAGCCGGTCTCGTCGATCACCAGCACCGCATCGTCATCCGCCAAATGCTCGATGACATAGTCGCGGACGATATCGCGCAGGGCATCAGCGTCCCAATCTCCACGACCCAGAATTGCCTGCTGACGCCATGGGCCAGGATCGCCAGCCGCCTCCGCGCGCATCCAGCCGGTCTTGCGCTGCTCATCTCCGAGCAGACCTTCCAGGAACAAGCCTGCATTCGTCGCCACACGCTCTTGCGTGAACAACGGACGTATCCGTTGCTTGATCTCTCGAAGCGACGCCGCCCACAACGCAAGCGTCTCCTCAACCGACGCGGCCCGCGTCCACGACATTCGAATCATGGTTGCCCATGGATTCAGAAGCCCGCAAACAAAGCAACTGTAATGTTAGTGTCTGTCCGGGAACATCTTGAATCATCGGAATCATTTGTGATTCAAGGGTGGCGGTCCGATTCGAAGGGGCGCCCATGTGGACGAAGGAGAACCGCGGTCGTTACGACCGAAGCCGGCTACGCTATCCAAGCGATTTGACTGATGAGGAATGGGCGTTGGTGGAGCCGCTGATTGCGCCAGCCAAGCGAGGCGGCAACAAGCGCACGGTCGATGTGCGCGAGGTGATCAATGGCCTGATGTATGTGCTGAGCACCGGTTGCCAATGGCGAGCGATCCCGAAGGACCTGCCGCCACGCAGCACGGTGCACGACTATTTTGACTTGTGGGCTTGGAACGGCACGCTCGATCGCATCCATCACGCGCTCTATGTACAATGTCGAGAATTGGCTAACCGAGAACCCAGCCCGAGCGCCGCCATCATCGACAGTCAAAGCGTCAAGAGCGCGGAAAAAGGGGGGCGTGGATCGACCCGCATGGCTACGATGCGGGCAAGAAGATCAAGGGCAAGAAGCGCCACATCCTAGTCGATACTCAAGGCTTGCTGCTCCACGCCCTCGTGCATTCGGCGGACATCCAGGATCGTGACGGTGGGGTGCTGGTGATGGCCACGCTGTTTGGCCTGCATCCATTCCTGCTGAAGCTCTATGCTGACGGCGGCTATCAGGGGCCGATCTTTCAGTCCGCCGTTCGCAAAATCCTCCGGCAAATCGACGTCGAGATAGTCAAGCGCTCCGATACAGCAAAGAGTTTTGCGATCTTGCCCAAGCGATGGATCGTCGAACGCACCATCGCCTGGCTCAACCGCTGCCGCCGTTTGGCCAAGGATTGGGAGTGCCTCAACCGAAAGGCATTGGCGTTCTTGCGCCTCGCCTCAATCCGCCTCATGCTGCGAAAGCTCTGCCAAAAAACAGCATGATCCCGGACAGACTCTAAGAACTTCGTCTCAATACTCAAACCAGCCTTGAAGCGACCGGTTCTTTTCGTCGGTGAAGGGGGAGTAGAGGTGATCGATCGCAACGTCTGGCGGGGAGATCAGCATCGACTTGGCATGGGTGAGCGCATCGAAGCCGTATTTTCCGTAGTAGTGGCCCATCCCGGCGGATCCGGTACCTCCGAACGGCATCGTCTCGACGAACAGATGAACATTCACCAGATTCACGCCGCCTCCACCGTAGGATAGTTGGCCAATGAAGCGGTCGATGGTCTTCTGTTCACGGCTGAAGATGAAGCCGGCAAGCGCTCGCGGTGTCGTCGCCATCCTTGCCATCGCCTCGTCGAAGGACTTGTAGGTCAGGATCGGCAGTATCGGGCCGAAGATCTCGTCCTCCATGATCTTGTCATCCCAGGTGATGGGATAGAGAAGCGTCGGGTCGAGGTAGTGCGCTTCCCGATCCGACTTGCCGCCGGCGACCACCTTAGCGGGATCTATCAGCAATGCCAGCCGGTCCACCGTGCGCGCGTTGATGATGCGCGAGTAGTCGGAATTGGATTTCGGGTCGTTGCCAAACAGTTCGACCAGAGCCTTTTTCGCCTCGGCAACGAAGGCGTCCGCAACGGACTCGTGCACATAGGCGTAGCCCGGCGAGGTACACCATTGGCCGCCCCATGCCATAGCACCCCAAACAATCTTCTTCGCCGCGTCGGGGATGTTCGCGGTCTCGTCCACGACCGCCGGATTCATCCCGCCGAGTTCGAGCAGAACAGGCGTGAGGTTTTCCGCTGCCGCCCGGGCGACGATCTTGCCGACGTAGGTGCTACCGGTGAAGAAAATGAAGTCGAACGATAGCTTCAAGAGTTCAGTGTTCTGCTCCTTACCACCGGCCACTATAGTCACGGCGCCCGAATCGAAATATTTCGGGACAAGGTCGAGCAGCACTCCGGTCGTTGCCGGAAGCGCCTCACTCAGGGTGAGGATGCAGGTGTTGCCGGCCGCGAGCGCCGCTAGCGCCGGGCGGATCAGCAACAGCAAGGGCCCGTTGAACGGGCCAATGATCAGTGCCACGCCATATGGCTCGCGATAGATCATCCCCTTGTGACCGGTCTCAGCGAGGAAGCGCGGGATTGGCGCTTCGATCGGTTTCATCCACCCTCGCAGCTGGCTCTTCTGAACCTCTGTTTCGCCCGCCGACGCCTGGGTCTCGAAGATGTATTCCTGCGAGGCGGTCTTGAAGTCTTTGGCCATCGCCTTCTGGAAACGCTCCTCGTTCTCGCTGATCATCCGGGCCATACGGTCGAGCTGGTCGACACGCCATTCGTACGTACGCGTGACGCCCGTGGCGAACAGCGCCCTCTGCGCATCGAAGATATCCCGGAACTTGTTCATTGGGGTTTCTCCGGACATGCTTACAAAGCGCTCGCCTTGATGGCGTTGATGGAGGTGTTGTCCCAATAGCAATCCAAGCGCGTGATTTTGCCGTCCGCGTTGTAGCGGATGATATAGGCGTGCGCGATGCGATCGGACTTGCCTTTCGTTACAAGACCAGGGACATCCGCCGGCATGGCCCCACCGAGCTGCGCCTGTACTACGATGATGCTTCCTTCGGCCTGGATCATCTCGTCTACTTTGACACCGAAATCCGGCACGGCCCCCAGCAAGCCGCGCCAGATTTGTTCAAGGCCACCCCGGATCGGCATGAGACTCTTCTTGCCATAAGGAAGGTATCGTCCCTGTGCGCCGTCAGCGCAAAGAGCCAGCATGCCGTCGACATCATGAGCGTCATAGGCGGCGAAAAACTTTCTGGTGATCGCCTTCACGTCGTCGTTTTTATTCATTCTCGCCTCCCCTGGGCGTTATTGGTTGCAAAGTGCCGGCTACTCCATGGTCAGAACCATCCGGAACCGTGCCTTGCCGGACATCATCCGCGCGTAGGCTTCCGCGGCGCGTTCAAGCGGCATGGTTTCGATCATGGCGGCGACGTGGCTAAGGACACTGAATTTGAGCGTGGCGTCGCCCGCCTCGGGCGTACCCGTCAGCGCGCCGTCGACACTCAGCTGCTTGAAAAGTAGTTCGAACGCCGACAACTCGATCGGCTCATCGGTGGCCCCGAGCGAAATCATAACGCCGCCACGTCGCAAGCCGCCGAGTGCGGCTGCGACAGCCTTGCCGCCAGAGGCGGTGGCCAGCACCACCTGCGCGCCCCCGCGCTCCTGGAGTGCCCTGGCGACATCCGTCGTATCGCTGTCGATATAGTGATGAGCGCCCAGTTTCTTCGAAAGCTCGGCCCGATCGGCCCCGCGGTTGATTGCGACAACCTCGAACCCCATGCGCCGCGCGTATTGCACGCCGAGGTGGCCCAGTCCGCCGACCCCGAAGACCGCAACCAGATCTCCGGCTCGTGCCGGCGAGTTCCTGAGGGCGCTGAAGGTCGTTAGACCAGCGCATAACAGGGGCGCAGCATCGACCGAGGAGAGATCGTCCGGCACAGCGATCAAGCCGCTTGACTTGGCAATCATCATCTCGGCGTAGCCGCCATCGTGCTGCACCCCCGTGTAGCCCTGGTTGGTGCAGTTCACGAGATCGCCATCGCGGCAGTAGACACAGTATCCGCAGCTGCCGCCGAGGAAGCCGACGCCTACGCGTTGGTCCGGCTTCCAGCCCTGGACGCCTTCTCCGATTGCGTCGATCCGGCCGACCGCTTCGTGGCCGGGCACCCGCGGCCACTCGATCGGCAATATCCCCTCGACCGTCGCGGAATCGGAATGGCACACGCCGCAGGCTTCGACGCGGATGCGGACATGACCGGCAGGCGGATCGAGCAATGGCTTTTCGGTCAACTCCAACTTGCCTGGACTGACCGCCTGCACCGCGCGATAGGTCGCAGCACCCTGCATAATCTTCCTCCTTCATTGTCGTTGCTACCCACGTCCACAGCGGGCTTCCGATTGATGACCTACGCCATCGCCCCGAGGAGACAGGCGGCGCGCTCCTGCATCCGGAGTGCGGTTTTGGCATGCCCCACTCCGCCTACCTGACACTCGTGGAAGTTCGTAAAACTAGGGGATTCGGGGTGCGTGCTCTTGTAAAAACGAAACATCCTTGGTCTGTTCGATTCGAATCGAGCAGGAGCCAAGACTGCGCAATGCTCGGTTGCCCTCTTTCAGAACTTCCGAGTAATTTGCTGCTGTCGCCGCCAGGCGCCTGGCGTGATGCCACGCAGACGCGTATAGGCCTTCGTGAAGTGGCTTTGATCGGCAAAGCCGCAGGCGCATGCAATTTCGGCAAGCGAAAGCCTACGGTCGCGCAATAGTCCATGCGCCTCATCAATCCGATGTTGGAGCAGCCATTGGTGCGGCGACAGACCCGTCGAACGCCGGAACGCGCGAGCGAAATGCCCGGCCGATAGCGAGCATTCCGTCGCGACATCTGCAATCGAAACATCTCCCTGAAGGTTTGCGCTCATGAGCTCTTTGGCGCGCCGTTCCTGCCAAGTGGCGAGACCGCCTCGCGAGGGCGCGGCGACGCTTCTCATGCCTCCATACGCTTGGGCGATGTGAGTGCCCAAAGCCAGGCTGATATGGTCCGCAAAGAGCTGGGACACCTGGTCGGGGTTGTCGAACGCCGGCAAAAGCAGTCGCGTAAGTTCTCCTACGACGTGGTCCATGACGCCCACGCCCGGAGTGAACTTCAGATCGGAGATCCTCGGGGCGCTGGCGTCGTCCGCGATCGCATCCAGAGTCTTTCGCGGCAGATGAAAGTTCACGGAGTCAAGAGGGTCGTGGAAATAGAACCGTGGGCCTTGGCGCAAGTCATGAAACACGACGCCGCCCGCATGGAGCGGCTCGGTCTTTATCGGCCTACCGTCCAACCAAAGTTCGCGGGAATTTTTTCCGTGTATCTGTATGACGATCATATAGGCGTCGTCGCGAGGCGACGGGTTGGTCACGGTGTCAAAAGGCATGTCGAGTTGGCAACGGGTCGCCGCCAGGGAGTTCTTTTGAATAGTCTTGATGAGTGGAGTGTGCTCGTCGGACAGCCGCAATATATGCTGCATCCGCCTGTTGAAGATGTCTCGCTTTGCCATGACAAACTCTCGGTCAACTATCTGGCGTTCGTCAAACTCGCATCAATCCGAATTTGGTTGCGCCCACGCCCTAATCTGAATATTCCCAGAAATCGTCTGGAATAGAGCTTCCCATGGCAGCCCGCATGGCATCCCGAAAAAGCCTCGCTGCGGGCATTGGACGAAAAGCTATCGTGCGATCGACGATCAATCCCTCGTCGTTTTCTTCGATAAGATCGAAGCTTTCCAGCTCGTGACCCTGAATTTTTCCCTTCCATCTCAGCAGGGTTCTTCGGTCGTCTAGCTTCCATTCACCCGTATAGGCACCCTCCCGTAGCGTCGTCGAGGTCGCGAAAATCTTCGCAACTACCGCGCGGCCTTCTGCTGTTCGTATCAACACGGGGCTATGAAAAACAACATTTGGAGCGAGAAGCTTTTCGTAGTCAGCAACAGTGGCGTGGCCCGACTCACGCAGTTTTCGAATTGCATGCATGGTGGATGGCTCCTTGGATGGCTGCAACCCTATGCTTTTCTTGCTGATATTTGGCGAGTATAGCGGCAACGCCGCCCGCTTGAAAGCGGTGCGAGCCGCGCCGCTCCGGCCCCGCAGCCTGACGAAATCGCTCGAAGCCTTCCGCGTTTCGGAAGGACACCTCTCAGTTTTCCCGTCTGTTGAACGGACGGTTTTCACTCCACCTTCCAGCCAACGGCGCCGCCCGAGCGCGGCAACTTACAGATGGAGGCGAATATGGGTGAGGTTATCCGGTTTGTTCCAAAGGCCGAACGCGAACGGCTCCGCCTGATTCAAGAAGCCCGAGCGATCTATGACAGCGTTTTCCCGCCTGAAGACATCGGTGGGCGAAGCGACGGGGCATCAACCATAGATGCTCGTCGTGGCGATATCCGCCCCTAAGACGCAACACCGCAGCGCGTACCAGCATCTATTCAATTCGAACCGATCCCAAGGAGGTCACCATGTCAATCCGGAGCATTCTTTTCACGACTGCATTCCTCATGGCTGCCCTCGGTACAGCCCACGCCGAAAGCCTGCGTCCGATCCAAGCCAAGAGCATCGATCTCGGCGATGTATCGGGCGTCGCTTACTACACAATCGAGCGCGACGGTTTTCATGTCGTCACGACCCTGGCCCAGGGCGAGGCGGGAACGCCGATCCGCGTTGTGTCAGTTCTTGCACCTGGCCAGCACGTGGTGCTGTCGACCACAAGCCGGACGGGCGGGCTTGAAATCAGCCGGCAAGGCGATCGCGTACTCGTCCGCAACGCGAGTTCCGCCGTCGACTGAAGTTTGATTGGTCAGTGCATTCTGCCAGGCGCGCGATATCGCTGAGCACGGAGCAGATTGCGGCTTTCGCTGCATCACTTAGAGGCCGCCAACTGAGGCGGCCTCTTATTTGTCGATGCGAATTCCATGTCGCCTGTTGGCGCAAAGCGGTCGGCCCCGTGCGGCCTGACTTGGGGTTACGCTCACGCCGCCAGCTCCGCACGCGCGTTTCGTCGGATCACCTGCGGCGGCTGTCCAAAGGCACGCAAGAACGCGCGGCGCATGCGGTAGCGATCGGCAAAACCCGTTTGCTGGGCGATGACGTCGATCGAATGGCGGCTCTGCTCCATCATCAGGCGGGCGGTCTCGACGCGAAGGTTCTCGACCGCCTTGGCTGGCGACTGGCCGGTCTCGGCGCGGAACGCACGGCTGAACTGACGCGGGCTCAGATGCGCCGCGCTGGCAAGCTGTTTAACCGTCAGCTTCGAGGTGAGATTGCGCTTTGCATAGGCCAGCGCGCTCTGGATACGGTCGGATTTGGGCTCCAGCTCCAGCAGTGCAGAGAACTGCGACTGACCGCCGGCGCGGCGGTGATAAACCACCAATTGTCTCGCCACAGACCGGGCGACGTCCGCACCCAGATCCTGTTCGATCATCGCTAGTGCGAGGTCGATGCCCGCAGTCATCCCAGCCGAAGTCCACACCGGGCCATCGGTGATGAAAATGCGATCTTCCTCCACCTTCACCTTTGGAAACCGGGCCTGCAATTCTCGCGCGCGGTGCCAATGCGTCGTCGCGCGACGGCCGTCCAGCAAACCTGCTTCCGCCAGCACGAACGCGCCGGTGCACGTCGAAGCTACTCGCCGCGATCGCCGCAAACCCCGGCGCAGAAACTTGATCACGCCTAGTGTCAAGGCTCCAGCCACGGCGCTGCCGCCGACCATCAGGGTGTCGAAATTCCTGTTGTCGAACGGCTCGGTCGCAACGCTGATGCCGACCGAGCTGCGGATCGACCCGCCGGTTTCCGACAGCAGATGCACGTGATAGGCCGGCTCGCCGATCTCCCAGTTTGCGAGCTCGAAGACCGAGAGCGAACTCACACTCAGCATCTGAAAGCCCGGCAAAACGATGAAACCGATGCGCTGCATGGTCCGTCCCACATGTCCTAAAACGTCACATATATGACATTTGAGACGAGCGTCGGCAAGCCTAGATCTCCCACACAGAGTCAGGCATCCCCAGTCAGCCGGAGCAACAACATGACAAGCTTTGCAAAGACAGCCGGTCTCGCCGGCATCCTGGTCGCAATCTTCGCGACCGCTAACCCTGAACTAAGGGCCGCTCAGCCTGATCGCGCGGTACGCGAAGGCCACGCCGTGACGACCGACCTGGGCGCGAACGCTGCAGCCGTCACCTATTGGGTGAGCGGATCCGATGGCTGGCACGTCGTGACCACCGTCGACACCGTGATCGCGCAGAATGGCGATGCCGAAAAGCACGCCGTGGTGCGTTTCTCGTCGGTGCTTCTGCCCGGCCAGTTCCAGTTGATCTCCGTTCCCCTTGCCATCGGCGAGCGGCAGCACGTGCTGCGCATCCGCCGGCATGGCGACCAGGTCGAGGTTGCGCGGGTCGGCGGCCCTGTATGACGGCAAGCCGTAAATCACTCAGCCAAGAAGGACATGAAGATGAAAGACTCGAAAACTCTGCTGCTGAATTATCTCGCCTCGGTCCGTGATCCGGAACGCGCCGCGTCGCTGTTTGCGGAAGACGGGGTGTTCGAACTGCCGTTCCTGCGCTCGCTCGGGGTCGAAGCTCGCTACACCGGCCGCCGCGAGATCACAGCACTTGTGCGCAAGCTAATCGAAATCTATCCCAACTTCTCGTTCGCGCCTGATGATACCCGCATCCTGATCGAGACGCCGGACAAGACCTTCGCCGAATATGTAGGACGCGGGCGCGCCGCGGCGACCGGGCGAACCGCCCATCATCTGTTCACCGGGTACCTGGTGGCAAAGGCTGGTGAGATCAAGCTGCTGCGCGAATCCTTCAACCCGTTGACGATGGCGCAGGCGCAATTGCCGAATGGTGTAGCCGACATCGGACCACCCGGCGATGAGGTGCACTCGTTCTGATCGAGCACGAAATGACAAGCGCAGACCGTCAACCCCGCCTGGGCCGCAAGACGGTCTGTTCCTCTTATCAACTGACCTTTGTTCTTTCGGCAAAAAGGAAGAAGTAAAAATATGACCGTCATCTCGGTAATCGTTGGGAGTACCCGCGAGGGCCGTTTCTCGGAAAAACCCGCGAAGTGGATTCTGCAACATCTGAAGCTGCGCGAACGGGTCGACGCTCGGCTTCTCGATCTTCGCGACTTTCCGATGCCGTTCTTCGATCAGGTCGCAACGCCGGCTACGCCCGGCCGTCCACCCTTCGCGCATGAGGTGGTTCAGAGATGGACGGCGGCGGTCGCGCAGTCCGACGGTTTCGTCTTCGTCACTCCCGAATACAACTACGGACCCTCCGCGGTGCTCAAGAATGCGATCGATTGGGTCTATCCGGAGTGGAACCGCAAGGCGATTGGCTTCGTGAGCTATGGCTCCGCGATGGGCGCCCGCAGCGTCCAGCAGCTCCGTGAAACCGCGATCGAGCTTCAACTCGCCCCGATTCGCTCATCGGTGCACATCCCGGTCGCAACCCTGTGGGCGCACTACCAGGGCGGCGATGTCGACGCGGGACTGGCCGAGCTGGAGGCACCCGCCGGGATGCTGATCGACGATCTGCTGTGGTGGACCGCAGCCTTGAAGACGGCGCGCGCAAGCGCGTCCTGATCGCAACTACGCGGCGGCTCTATTGCTGCGCAATTTTCACAGCCATCCAGATGTCCCTTGCCCTGCCAAATCACCATCACCGAGCCAAAACGCAGGTAATCGCGTCGCATATCCGCAACGGACAGTTCTGTCACCAGGTCCTCCGCGACGGAAATTGGACTGGAGACTGGACACCCGACGAGGCCGTTACGGGCTGACGGCGCACAAAGGAAACGAGCATGAGTAACTCCCCCTCGAAGGGCACTTCCCACCTGGCATACACGGGCTTCAGTCTGGACAGATCGACACCGTCGCTATGGCGCGTGACCTTCGACACCCCGCCGATCAACCTCATCGACCCGGTGATGATCGTCGCGCTGCATGATCTGCTCGCCGAGATCGAGCAGGACAACCGGGTGGCCGTCGTGGTGTTCGACAGTGCGGACGCGGACTTCTTCCTGGCGCACTACGACATCGTGGCCGATCAGTCCGCGTTCAACGCGTTGCCTGCGGCGCGCACCCCGTTCCACCATTGGGCGAACCTGCTGATCAGACTCAGTAGGTCGCGGGCGGTGACGATCAGCGCCCTTCGGGGCAGAGCTCGCGGTGCGGGCAGCGAGTTCGTCCTCGCCACCGACATCCGCTTCGCCAGTCGGGAGCGGGCTGTACTGGGGCAATTCGAGGTCGGGTTCGCCGCCGTGCCTGGAGGCGGCCCGTCGACCCGTCTGCCGGGCATGGTTGGTCGCGGGCGGGCATTCGAAATCCTGCTCGGTGGCGAGGACTTCGACGGGGGCCTCGCCGAGCGGTATGGCTACGTCAACCGCGCCGTTCCCGACGCGGAGTTCGTTGGCTTCGTCAATGCCTTTGCGGAGCGGGTCTCGCGGTTCGACCTGCTCGCGCTGGCCGACATCAAGCGCTTCGTCAATGCTGCGTCGCTTCCCGCCGCTGCGGCTCTGATCGCCGAAATGGACGCCTTTGCGGAGGCCGCCGCCCGCCCGGCCGCGCCCTCCATCATCGGGCAGGCGTTCGAGCACGGCTTCCAGCAGCGCAGCGACGTCGAACTGAACCTAGGCGCTTACGTAGGCATGGTCGCCCGCAAGCCACGCACGGCCACATCAGGTTGATGCGGGGTGACCAGGGTCGTCCTCGCAATTTGACAGTTTTGATCAGGGGAGTGAAAAATGAACAGGCTTGAAGGAAAAATCGCACTCATTACCGGTGGTAATAGCGGCATTGGTCTTGCGACGGCAAAGCAGTTTGTGAACGAAGGCGCGCATGTCTTCATCACGGGCCGTCGTGATCCCGAATTGGCCGCGGCAGTCAAAAAGATCGGACGAAATGTAACCGCCGTGCAAGGAGACGTATCGAACCTTGGCGATCTTGATCGCCTGTTCGCACAGATCAAGCGGGAGAAGGGCAAGCTCGATATCGTATTCGCCAATGCCGGTATGGCGAAGTATGCCGCCCTCGGCAAGATAACCGAGGAGCTCTATGACTTGACCTTCGGCATCAATGTAAAAGGTCTGCTTTTCACGGTGCAGAAGGCGCTTCCGCTGCTGTCGGACGGCGCCTCGATTATCCTGAACGCTTCGATCGTTGCCAGCAAAGGGTTGGCGTCGAATAGTGTTTATAGCGCCACAAAGGCCGCTGTGCGCTCCTTCGCACGGACATGGACGACGGATTTGAAGGGGCGTCGCATTCGCGTGAACGCGGTAAGCCCGGGCTCTACCGACACGCCAGGACTAAGCGATCTGCTAGCTTCCGGCGAAGCGGGCCAGGAACGCTTGAAGATGATTTCCAACACTGTCCCGCTCGGCAGGCTCGGCACGCCCGACGAGGTCGCCAAAGCCGTGGTGTTTCTCGCATCCGATGACAGCAGCTACATCACGGGAACGGAATTATTTGTGGATGGCGGCTTCGCACAGGTATAGGCAATTGCGGAGAATTCCTGCAAATCCACCTGATCTAAACACCCAGGTCTTCACGGCAAGATTCGCTAAACGCAGGAAGCAGATCGACGGCGAACGCCGTTTTTCGACGAATGAGCGGTTAGGCGGACGATCGGAGGAAATATCGCAGATTTGCGTCGTGTGGGGAAAGGCGGTAGCGGTCTCTCGCTACCAAATTTCTACGATTTTGCCCGCTTTCCTTTGATCTTCTGCGATCCCTTGCGCTCAATGGTAGCGCCTCGTCAGTGCCAACGTTCGAATTCGTCCCATGAACTCGGACATAGGGTTTGAGGAAAAGCTCAGCTGGCGCGTGATGCCGATCCTCCGCACATCAACTCAAATGCTATTTGCTTTACCAGTAGCGAGCGCTTAGCCAGGTGCGGGCGAGAACACAAAACGCGACCTGATGACCTCTTACGGCGCTGTCTGAATGTCCGCTTGCGCCAAAAAGCGGCGTTCGGTGGCCGCCGCAAACGTGAATGGCGCATCGCCCGACCAGGCCGGTCTCGATCGCTCCGGCAGATAGCGCTTCAAGCAGCGGCGCCGCCGCCGGAAACTCCTTCCACTCGATCTTGTAGGGAAGATCCTTGAGAACGCCGGCGGCTTCCATCACAGCCTGCGAATTGCTCTTCTGGTCGCCGACGCGCAGCGTGGTTTGCGCGAGGGTTGGATGAATGGCTGCGACGATAATCGCGACGCAAAGCGACAGGACTCTCATTCTGCCGCAACGCCTCGGCTGTTCTGAAACTCCGCGATCAGGCGGCGCGTCGCCGGAATCAACTCACGGCCATAATCATTGCGTCCGAGTAAAGCCATGCGCTTGAAAGCGACTCTTTGCCCTGCGCAGTTTCCGGCTTCCACCACCCGTGCGGAACGCGTATCAAATTTTTTGGCATGTAAGGGCGCAGCTCAAAGATTGAATGCATCTGCCCCCCGCTCGTTTCGATACGCGCCCACGCTCCCTCTTCCAGACCATACTCCTGGGCCGTTTCAGGATTTACAAACAGCTTTGGTTCGGGGTTTGGCAAGGCAAGACACGCCTCGCAACTGGCGCTAATTTCACTGGCAAATCATTGTCCGCCGTGCTTCGCCAGAAGCATTTGAGCTAAATCGATGTTCGGTTCGAACTTGTCGCGGGTGCGCGTGTACAAGGCGCCCTCCATGCGGCCTATAAGGTCCATATTCTCAGCATCAATATGAAGACGATCGGCGTCGAGAACCGCTTCGTCGCGAACATGCAACATAACAATGCGGCCCAGGATTAAACTGAAATTTCCGAGCCGAATTTCCTGCATAAACTTGCATTCGAAGGACGCTGGGCTTTCGGCGATCCGTGGTGGCGCCACTCGTTCACTCGGCGATGTCGAAAGGCCTACGGCTGAAATCTCACTCACATGCGATGGAAATGGCATAGAGCTCGCCCGCATCTTCTCCGCAGCAGAAAACTGAACCAAACTAACGACAAATTCCTCCGTTGCGCGGATGTTGAGACAGGTGTCTTTTGGCTTCGATCCCCCATTCCGGCCTACACCGATTCCGACCGTCGCGGGCTCCGTACCAAACACATTGAAGAATGAAAATGGGGCAGCGTTTACAAGTCCATTCTTGTCTTGAGAGGTTACCCATGCAATTGGGCGCGGTAATACCGTCGCCAGCATCAACTTGTACCGCATATCTTCTGTAAGCGTTTCGAAGTCAAATTTCATAGGATTCTCCTCGTGAGTGCATGCACTTCGATACTAAGCTTTTCTCCCAACCGATCACCGACGAAAGCAACTGTATCGTTTGAAGCTGCGCCTAGAATGTAACTTGAAAAAGAAACAAGCTTCGTTCTCCAGCCTGACCTGCCGACTCTGAGAAGCTATTTGCTGCTGAGGAATGATCAAAACAAACGAAATAAAGCACTGGAAATGTGACTTTGTGTCACCTATTTGTGGCCTATGAGCACAATAGCTTCAATCCGCCACTTATCGGCCCTCCGCGCCTTCGAGGTAGCTGCGCGTTTACTGTCGTTTCACAAGGCCGCTCAGGAACTGAATCTGACGCCATCCGCCGTGAGCCATCAAATTAGAAGGCTGGAGCTCGAACTCGGACAACGACTGTTTGTGCGCGAATCTCGGTCCGTACGGCTGACCCCTGCGGGAGAAACACTTCGAGGTTATACACTGCGGGGCTTTTCAGAACTTTCCCGAGGCGTAAGTGCGATCGTTGATACGGCGGCCTCGTCGGAACTACGCGTAAGCGTCGCTCCCGCCTTCGCTGCTCGTTATCTTACGGCACGCGTCGCTGAATTTGAGCGATCAAACCCGAAACTCAAACTTAATCTTGATGTGAGCCAACCTCTTATCGATCTGACCGACGGAGAATTCCACGCGGCTGTTCGACTTGGCTACGGTGGCGGTCCAGGGCTCCATTCGGAAATCCTAGCACGCGTTACATCGGCGCTTGTATGCTCTGAGGCGCTGGCGTCTAAAATCGCCAATGTGGACGATCTGAGAAATTTTACGCGAATCGTGGTGACCCAATTGAGTCACGAATGGGACACTTGGTACGAGGCAATGGGAAAGAATCCCATTAAGCCAAACCGTTCCCTCCGCTTCACACCAATGTTAGATGGAATCCAAGCCGCCATCGATGGGATTGGCGTCACTATAGCTCCGATTATCATCATCGAAAAACATTTGCGCGATGGGCGCCTCGTTATGCCATTCGAGCAAACATTCGACTCTAAGGCATCGTATCTCCTCTTATGCAGAAAAGGAGAGGAAACGTCACATCGAATTATGCGGTTGCGCAGCTGGATAAATCGGATGATGCAAGAGTAAATTACTCTCATCTGCTTTCTCCAAATCCTTAACGCTCCCAATCTTTGTCAGGTTGAGGAACGTCTTGCACTCGGGCCATAATCGCTCAATATGCGAATCGGCGGCTTGAGCTGTCTCGCGCTTACCTAGTATGGCTTGCGCGCGGTGCGAATCGAGGGAATTAAGTTCCCCCGAAACGCCCAATCGCAGAGGTTAATCCGACGGGGCGATTGGATGTCCGTTCCAATTGCCCGCGCTATCGTCCCTTAAAGTCCGGTGCACGCTTTTCCATGAAGGCTTGAACGCCTTCTTTGAAATCTTCCGACGAAGTTAATCGAATTACTTCTGCAGGCAAGTCTGCCAGCGCAGCGCGTGGTCCTTCCTCCCTCATTTTGCGCACCGATGCGAGGGCGGCAACGACGCCGAGCGGAGAATTTCTGGCAATACGTTGCGCTATCTCCATTGCGTGTTTGAAAACGTCTTCCGCCGGCACCACCTCTTGCACTAGGCCCATCTGAAGAGCTTTTGTCGCTGAGAAATCATCGGCGGTGAGAATATAGTAAAGCGCGTTCCCAAGACCAATCTTGGGTGGGAGATTAACTGTACCGCTGCCGAACGGGAATAGCCCACGCGCAACTTCTTTTTGGCCGAATACGGTGTCGTCCGCTGCTACGGCGATGTCACTGGCAGCGACAAGCTCAACTCCCAGATTGAGGCATTTGCCATGCACGGCCGCCACGACTGGCTTTGTACGTCTTCGTGCGTCAGGTTGAACCTCGATAAAGTCAACAAGCGTAGGGTCGAATCTCAAGTCCCCGCGCGCGGCCAGCGGCCCGGCGCTCACCGTGTCCAATCCCGAACTAAAGACAATTCCATTGGCGTGCAGCACGCCAACCTTTAATGTTGGATCATCTTCCAGCATTGTCAGAGCCCGGCCGAGACCCCTGAACATATCCATATCGAACGCGTTCATCTTTCTTGGGCGATCAAGGCAGATCGATAGAACGGCGCCGTGCCGGGCGACGACGACCCGATCTTCCAACCTATTCGATGAAGCGCTGCTAACTGCGCGTTGCTCTCGCTCTCGAAGAACCAAGATGCGTCGCAGGATTTTCCCCGCGGGTGTCTTTGGAATTGCGTCGATAAATTCGATCTCACGTATTTTCTTATAGGGTGCTACGCGCTCGGCCACATAATCGAAGAGTTCCTGTTCGGTTACATTGGCGCGCTTCACGACAAATGCTTTGGGAACCTCGCCGGCCTCTGAGTCCGGACTCGCGACCACGCCCGAATCGGCTACCGCCGGGTGCGTTAGCAAAACTCCTTCGAGTTCAGCAGGGCTAATTTGGAAACCTTTGAACTTAATAAATTCCTTTGCCCGGTCGAGTATGAAAATATGACCGTCCGGGTCAATGCGGCCGACATCGCCGGTCCGAAGCCAGCCATCTTTATCGATAGCCTCTTCCGTGGCGGTGGCATTTTTAAAATAGCCCTTCATGATGTTAGGACCGCGCAACAGAAGCTCGCCTTCTTCTCCTGGAGGCAGGGGCTTGCCGGTGCCTAACTCTACAATTCGCGCTTCCATTCCGCGGTAAAGCGTCCCAACGGAGCCGAACGCGCTATCCGGCGCGTCGATCTCGGATATCGTGCCGACTGTCGTGGTCTCTGTTAAGCCCCAGGCGTTGATAATGGGTACGTTCATGCGCTTAGAGGCTTGCTTCATAACCTCCGGATTGATTGGCGATGCCCCCGTGATCACGAGCCGCAGACTGCTCAAATCAAAATGATCGACGAGTGGATGTTTGGCGAACATCTGAACGATGGGTGATACAACCGGGGCGAGTTTGATGCGTTTTGTTTCGATAAGCTTGAGGACGACCTCAAAATCAAAACCCGGCAAAACAATCAATGTGCAGCCGTTGCTCAGGCTGCATCCAACAAAAACAACAAGTCCGTAGATGTGGAAAAAGGGAAGTGCGGCGAGAACGATTTCGTCTTTCTGAAATTGTTGCTCCCTTGCCCGCAATTGCTCCACGCCGGCGACAAAATTTCGACCGGTCAAAATTACTGCTTTTGGCAGGCCGCTTGTTCCGCTGGAAAACAGCAATCCGAGTGGATCGTTGGTAAAATCTCTCGTTCGCTCTTCAAGAAGTGGTGTTGCTTTGAGCATCGTTTCAAACGACGATGGTCCTTCTGCACCGCCGATAACGATCGTTTCCTTCAGATTCAGATTTTCGATGGTTTTATCAAGTTTCTGAAGTACTTGTGGTGTCGTGATTAGGCGGGTCACGTCGGTTAGCTTCAGCAGCTTTTCGACCTCGTTCGGATCAGCAAGAGGATTGAGGGTGGTAAAAACGCCGCCAGCGTGCGCAATGCCCTGAACCACGACTGGATACCAGATAGTGTTCGGCATGATGACGGCGGTGACTTCGCCGAGTTTGAGCCCCCGCTCAACGAGCGCGCCCGCAAAAGCGCGGATATGCTGTGCAAGCTCCTTATACGTGATTTTTTCTTCCGAAAGGCCGTCAACGAGAGCGACCCTATCGCCGTACTGCTCAATGGCGGTCAAAAAATACTCGGAAAACGACGTCTCGGCTGGCTCAAATTGTTGTTTTGCGGCAACGTTGAATGCGACGCGATCGGACATGGCGACTCCTTGAGAGCGATAGGCGCTCGCGGCGACGCTAAGGTTCGAGGCCTCATCAGAGTTTGCGCCGCCTATCTCTTGTGACGGCCGATAAATACTTTCAACGACGAGGCGGCAACTGAATAAAACGATAGTCAGTTGACTCGCTGTCATCTATTTTTCGCATCATGGTAGCACTTGAACCCATTCGCCAGTTTTCTGGCTTTACGCTCGTTCGAAGCAGCAGCGCGCTTAAGTTCGTTTCAGCAGGCTGCCAACGAGCTAAATCTGACGTCATCTGCGATCAGCCACCAGATCAAACGTCTGGAAGACGAACTCGGTCAAAAGTTGTTTGTTCGCATGCAACGCAAGGTTTATCTCACCCCATCGGGCGAGACTCTTTACGCATCTGTTTCGGGGGCATTCTTGGAGATATCGCGAGGGCTTCGGGCGATTAATGCGGATGTTGATCCGGCTGAACTCCGCGCTAGCGCGGCGCCCTTGTTTGCCGCTACATATCTAACATCATGCATCGGTCAATTTGAGCGCGAGAACCCCCGCGCGCGGCTCGCGCGTGGCTACCGAAGCATCAGTTGAAAAGATGGATCTCGTGGTCATATCGACGGCCAATCCCGAGCGCGCGGCAGCGCTTTATGGCGCACGCCTGGGTCTTGATCTTTCCTTCGACAGGACCAATCGAGAGACTGGCGGACGCCTGATGCAATTCGGTGTGGGTGATATGCTGATCGAGGTGATGTCCAATCCCAGTCGCGAGGCCGATGGCAAGCCGGACGCGTTGTGGGGGATTGCGTGGTCGGTCGTTGACGCGGACGCCGCTCGTGCTCGTCTGGCCGCGGGCGGCCGCAACGTGTCGGACGTCAAAACCGGTGCAAAACCCGGCACGCGCGTGTTCACCCTGCGCGATGGGACCTGCAATGTGCCGACGTTGTTCGTGCAATACGTCGCCGAATAGTATCCTTCGTCCCAGCGCCGAAGCGAGAAATTACTCGTTTTTTGCGGGATATGAATCCGGGACGCATTGTCCCGCCGGGTCGTACGGGTCGTAATAGGATCAAGATCGCTGCTTGTGCTAAGCACGACCGAAGGACTGATAGAGCATTGGCTACTACCGCGCGTAGCAAAACTTCGTCAATTGAACGGTCGTTTGAATCTGGAGGTTATTTCCTCTCTCCAGCAGCAAAGCATCGCGACCAACGATCTAGATTTTGTAATCCGGATGGGAGATCCCGGCGAGAATGAGCTTGTTGGCAAGAGAGTCGCGACGGCGGCGTTTGGGATATTTGCATCGGAACGATATCTAGCGACCCACAGACCGCTGAGATCGCTGGACGATATGCAAGATCATGACATCATCGGTCACACGTCGGATTTTTCTGGATTTCAAAGTGAGCGCAGGGGCCAGTTACCACTCTTTACGCAGTTTTCTGCTGCGGCCGCGAAACGAAGCGTTCTTCGGGTAACGCCGCTCGCTAATCATTTTGCGGCGGCGGCGCACGATTTGGGGCTGGCATTCCTTGCGGTCCCCTTTGCGTTAGCCGAGGGGCTTGTTCGAGTATTGCCGCAGGAAAATGCAACGCTAAATGTCTGGCTGCTGCGCCGGAAGGAGAGCGATCTGCGAAAATTGACAAAGGAAGTTCGCCGTTTTCTGGAGGGCGAGTTTGCGAATTCACAGGAATGGCTCGCAGGTGAAACGCAATTACGGAAGGCAAGCCGCCGGAAGCCATAAAGGCGGTCCGTGCTGTTTTGCTGAACCGCAACCCCCTCTGTACGTTTCTTCCCATCGAAGCAGATCAAATCGTGGGAGAAATGCTCAAGCGTGCCAAGAGCGTCGGGCAGCCTGCACCCCTGTCGGAAGTCGTTTATGCTCATCTTAAGGCTTACGAGGCACGTCGTGCGCGCGAGCAGCAGGCGCGGTCCGGCCAAGCTTAGTCGATGTATCGGCGGTGATCACGCAGGCGCGGCCTCTGCGGGAGTTGAGGCCGCACCCACTCTTAATCTCAGGCGATAAGAAAAGCGTGTGCGTTATGGACGTGAGGGTGCTGTAAACTTGGTTTGATCGGGGAACCCTCGCTCATTGCTAAGAATAAGATTTCCGGTGTTCCGAATTTAAAGCCTTGCTCGACGTCAACCGAAAGCGCCGATGAGGGGATGCATTTCATCGCGCCAAGATATTTCAATCTGACGCCCGAATTGATGCACCGTCTTGGGTCGGTCCGCATGTTGAGACTGGGCCTGTTTTGTTTTCAGAGGAGTTCTCTCGATTGCACGCTCAATTGGGGAGGTAGGTGACTAAAAGTCACGCCGCCAGGGCTTATTTCGTTTGCCACCATTGTTGGTCGCGCGGCATTGTCAGCAACAAATCCGTTTCAAGTTAACGCTGGCGACGGTATTGCCTCGGCCGATTGCTTGGGTGACCTCTCAAGACAAATACGAATGCTGGTCTGAGTCTCATTGGTAGCGCAGGGAAATTCTCAATCATGAAAATAGCTGGATCTGTCGCGCTCGTAACGGGTGCCAATGGCGGCATTGGCCGCGAGTTCGTGAGCGAACTTCTCAAGCGCGAAGCCAGGAAGATCTACGTTGCCGTCCGAAATGAAAAGTCTCTGGCGGATGTTCTCCGATCGGGTGACCCGAGACTTATCCCGCTGATACTCGACGTGACGAACCAAGATCAGGTCAATGGAGCTGCTGCGTCCGCCGGCGATATATCATTACTGATCAACAATGCCGGCTATGCAGGCATGACTGGTGCCATGTCTTCTGATGCCCTGGAGCAGGGCCTTCGTGAAATGGAAGTGAACTACTTCGGACCGCTTCGGATGTCGCGGGCCTTTGCGCCTATACTGGCAAAGAGCGGCGGAGGCGCAATTGTGAATGTCCTCTCGTTTCTGTCTCTCGTCACATTGCCCCTTCTCGGCACATATTCTGCTTCGAAAGCTGCTGCGTTGTCTCTAACTAAGTCCCTGCGAGCCGAACTTGCAAAGCAAGGGACCACGGTGATCGCATCGATGCCTGTGGCGGTCGATACGGCAATGGGCGCGTGGAGCCAGCAGCCGAAAGTATCTGCATTTGATGCAGCATGGGACACGCTGAACGCAGTGGAGTCTGGCGAGCTTGATGTGCATCCGGGCGAAATTTCGCGAAATGCCGCGAATTCGTTTGTCGCTGATCCCAAAGCGGTGCAGGCGCGCTTTTCGGCCTTACTGCCTAACTGATTGGGTGAGTTTCGAGATAAGTTGGGAACGTTAAGAGCTGAGAGGGGCAAAATGATAACTCGCGGACAAGCTCAAAGTCAGCGTGGCTGACTTGGTTGGAGAAAACCCGACTGGCAAATCCGAGGATGCGCGTGTCGTTGGAATGTTTCGCGAATTGAAAGAGCTATCGACAACCGATCTGGACATGATTCAGCAGATGGTCGAGCGTCTGAAGCAGAGCAGGGACTAGGCCGCCATGGTCACGCGGCGCGATTCTCGAAGGTACAGGCTCACCGGAAGGTCTTGTGGCCCGAATCCTGAAAGCTGAGCCGAATCTGAAATATCCTGTGCCGATAGAGAGTTTGGCGGAGCAACTTGGCATAACGGAAATCGGTGAGCTAGAGACCGATGGTTTTGAAGGTTGCCTTTACGCGCTGGAGGATAAGCAGAAAGGCTTTATCCTCTTGAATAGGGCTTCTAAGGGCGGGCGTCGCCGATTCACTATCGGGCACGAGCGTGGCCACCTCTGCATCCCGGCGCACCGCCGATCAAAGCGGACCGCTTTCTTTGTTCTCGTGAAGATTTGCGTACTTGGACTGCGTCGGAGCAAGATGCTTAAACCCCGCGATGCGCGCCTCGGTGGGCGATCTTGTCCGCTCGATGAACTGCTACTATTCCAACCTCATCGAAGGTCACAATACCTTTCCGATTGATATTGATCGAGCGCTGAAAGACGAGCTCGCTCCTGAGCCGGAGCGCCGCAATCTCCAGCTTGAAGCGCGTGCGCACATCGACGTCCAGCGAATGATTGATCGGGGCGAGGCGCCGACGCCAGTGATGGCGCTAGAGTTTATCACTTGGACCCACCTCAATTTTTGCGAACGTCTACCCAACGAGATGTTGTGGGTCGAAAATCCGGAAACCAAAGAACGCCTAAAGGTCGTCCCCGGCAAGCTGCGCGATCGACAAGTAAAGGTCGGCAGGCACGTGCCGCCGGCACCGGATGAACTCGGCGCATTCCTCAAGCGGTTCGTCGAAGGCTACAGTTCGCCCCATCTCTCGCGACTTCGTAAGGTGATCGGCGTGGCCGCATCTCATCATCGCCTCGCCTGGATTCACCCTTTTCTCGACGGCAACGGCCGCGTGACCCGACTGTTCTCGCACGCTCTGTTGCGTGAGCTCGACGTCGGTTCGGAGCTCTGGTCAGTTTCGCGTGGTTTGGCACGACGGGTGGCCGTTGTTGCGCGAGGCAGTGATTGCCGGTCAATTTTCGCGCGGAAAAGCCGCTGAGCTCACCGGGTATGAAACAAGGCAGGCCCGAACGGCTCTAAATAAGCTCATCGATCTCGGATATTTGGCAGCGCCAACATCAAAAAGTCTCGGCTTCCCAGCCGAAGTCGTCGATCGATGGTTTCCTCGACTGTATCAGCCGCCGGGGGCCAACTAACGAAATTGGTCTCGCTGCAATTCTCGCCCACATAGCCGCCACCGCAGCAGGCACATTTGGTCAGTCCCGAGGAGAGGTATTTGGGTCGCCGACGTTCCCGGAAATGGTTCTCGGTCTCGCCGTCGTCGCTGCGGCTGGCCTCGATGGCGAACCTCTGATCGAAATCACGCAGCCTCGGATGACGGTCAAGGACTGTGCTCTTAACGGAAAATAGTGGCACTGCCCTGCTCATGCTGAAGAGCAGCCGCTACATCGAAATCTATCAGGCCGCTGATGCATTTGTTCGGTCGGCTATCGTTTCGTCTCGTTCTCGACGGCCTTCGCACGCGCAGGTGAGGATTTTCGCGCGCCGGGGCCCGGATGAACATGGACCTCCTTCGCGGTCAGCGGCTCACCGCATTCGGAGCAGACCATGACGGGGTTGAACATCTTGTGGCAGTTCTTGTGTTCGTGCAGCAACGGCCGTCCGCGCGAATCGACCATGTGGATATTGCCCCAGTGCACGATCGACATGATGATCGGATAGAGGTCGAGACCCTTCTGCGTCAGGATATACTCGTAGCGCTTGGGCGCGTCCTGATAGGGAATTTTGCGAAGGACGCCAAAGCGGACGAGCTTCTTCAGCCGGTCGGCCAAGAGGTGCCGGGTCACGCCAAGCGACCCCTGGAACTCGTCGAATCTGCGGATCCGAAGAAAACATTCACGCAGGATAAGCAGGCTCCAGCGGTCGCCGATGACCGCCACCGTGCGGGCCAGCGAGCACGGCTCCTCCTCGAGAGCATCCCATTTCATCAACGTCTCCAGTCGATCTGCGGCATCTAAGAAAATAAATGCTAAATCAGAACTCACTACATTTCAATAGGATGCCTCATTCTGCGCAGAAACGTCGGCATTGAATGATGATGATCATATTGACAGTTCTAAAAGAGAACGTTAGGACTCGTGCCACGATCAATCAGGTGGCGAACCATTGCCGCCATCGAAGGGAAGGGCGTTCCATGGCAGCTCCGCTCAGGGTCGAATTTCACTTCGATTTCGGCAGCCCCAACGCCTACCTCGCCGAGCTTGCGCTGCCCGCCATCGAGCAGCGAACGGGAGTCAAGTTCGACTACGTGCCGGTGCTGCTCGGCGGTGTCTACAAGGCGACCGGCAACATGTCGCCCGCGGAGTCGCTGCGCGGCATCAAGAACAAGCCGGAATACAATGCGCTCGAGACCGAGCGTTTCCTGCGCCGTCACAGCATCACCAAATTCAAGACGAATCCGTTCTTCCCGGTGAATACGCTGATGCTGATGCGCGGCGTTGTCGCGGCCGAGTTCGAAGGGATGTTCGAGCCCTACTTCCGTGCCGCCTATCACCACATGTGGGTCGAGCCCAAGAAGATGGACGATCCGCAGGTGTTCCGCGAGGCGTTCCTGTCATCCGGGCTGGACATCGATCGCATCATCGCTCGCGCCCAGCAGGACGACGTCAAGAAAAAGCTGATCGAGAACACAGGCGGCGCGGTGGCGCGCGGCACGTTCGGCTCTCCAACGTTCTTCGTCGGCAACGAGATCTACTTTGGCAAGGACAGTCTGCGCGATGTCGAGGAAGAAATCCTTGCGCAATTGAGCTCGGCGCTGCGCAAGAGCGCCTGACCGCGCGGAGCCATCCGGAACGAACCGAGCCCGCAAAGGGCCTTTCAACGGGAGGTGTCATTGGCGAACTGGCAGCAGGCTGCAGCCGAAATCACGAATGCGTTGCCGCAGCGCATCCATGAGGTCATGGACCCCTATGTTGCCGCCACTCCCGACCGGACGGCGCTGATCGAAGACAATGCCAGCCTGACCTATCGCGAACTCGATCGGGCGGTTGGTGCTACGGCGGAGGCGCTGCGCGCGCTAGACATCCGCGCCGGCGATCGCATGATGATCGTCAGCGAGAACTCGATCGCGCTCGCCTGCCTCCTGTTCGCTGCAAGCCGCCTCGATGCCTGGGCGATTGTCGCCAACCCGCGGCTGTCGCCGCGTGAGCTCGATCAGATCAGGGATCATAGTGGCGCCCGGCGCATGTTCTTCACGGCAAAGGTCTCCGAAGAGGCGGCCGCGCACGCGACGCGTTACGACGCTGCGGTGCAGGATGTCGGACCGCTCCACGGTATCGGCGTGTCTGCCCTGAACCAGGACACGCAGGCCGAGCCGGTCGAGGCCGACGGCACACGTCAGGTAGCGGTTCTCATCTACACCTCCGGCACGACCGGAACGCCGAAAGGCGTCATGCTCACGCATCGGAACCTGCTGTTTTCGGCGAGGACCACGGCGAATTTGCGCAGCATGACGGCGCACGACGTGCAGTATTGCGTGCTGCCGATCTCGCATATTGTCGGCATCTCGCTGCTGACGATGACGCTGATGGTCGGCGGCATCACCCGGCTGGTCACCAAATACAACCCGGCTGCGCTTGCCAGGGCGCTGACCGAGGAAGGCATCACGCTTCTGAACGGCGTGCCCGCTACCTACCAGCGGCTGCTTGAATACAAGCAGATGGCGGGTTTACAGAGGCTGGAGCGCGGGGCGCTGCGCCTGATGAGCGTCGCCGGTGCCCCGCTCGATCTCGAGCTCAAGGCAAGGGTCGAGAAGGAGCTTGGTCTGCCGCTTGGCAACGCCTTTGGCATCACCGAATGCTCGCCAGGTATTTCCGGCGTGCGGCCCGAGGCGCCGCGCAGCGACAATTCTGTCGGCACCCTCGTGCCGGGTATCGAGGCCCGGATCGTGGCGCGCGACGGCACCATCGTGACGAACGGCGACATCGGCGAGCTGCATGTCCGCGGACCGAATGTGATGCGCGGCTATTATCGCGCGCCCGACCTCACGGCGAAGGCGATCGACCCGGACGGGTGGTTCAACACGGGAGATCTCGCGCGCTTCGAGGGCGATGCGATGTTTATCGTTGGCCGCACCAAGGAGATGATCATTCGGTCCGGCTTCAACGTCTATCCGGCCGAGATCGAGGCGGTGCTCAGCACCCATCCCGACGTGGTGCAATGCGCCGTGGTCGGGCGGCCGGTCGTGGGCAACGAAGAGATCGTCGCATTCGTCCAGCTCCTCAAAGGCTCCTCGGCCACCGCGCAGGATGTGATGGCGCATGTCGCGCCGGAGCTCACGTCCTACAAGCGGCCGTCCGAGATCATCCTCATGGACGCGCTGCCGGCCACGTCGACCGGCAAGCTCCTGAAGCACAAGCTGGCGGAATCGCTACGCAGCTGAAGCGGGCGAGATCGCTTCAACATCTCACAAGGCTGGAGAAGTCCCGTGCAGAAGAGAAACAGGACGGTTGCGGTAATCGGCGCCGGTGACTTCATCGGCGGCGAGATTGCAAAGAAATTTGCCTCGGAAGGCTTCACGGTCTTCGCCGGTCGCCGCAATGGCGACAAGCTCGCGCCCCTGGTCAAGGACATCGAGGCCGCCGGCGGCGAGGTCCACGCCCGCTCGCTCGATGCGCGCAAAGAGGAGGAGATCACCGCCTTCCTGAACGACGCCGATAAGCACGCGCCGCTCGAGGTCTGTATCTTCAACATCGGCGCCAACGTCAATTTTCCGATTCTCGAGACCACCGAGCGGGTGTTCAGCAAGGTCTGGGAGATGGCGTGCTACTCCGGCTTTCTCGCCGGCCGTGAAGCGGCGCGGCTGATGCTGCCGCGCAGTGCCGGCAACATCTTCTTTACCGGCGCGACCGCGTCGCTGCGCGGCGGTAGTGGCTATGCCGCCTTCGCCAGCGCCAAGTTCGGCCTGCGGGCCGTCGCGCAGGCGATGGCGCGCGAACTCGGGCCGAAGAACATCCATGTCGCGCACCTCATTATTGACTCCGGCGTCGATACCGAATGGGTGCGGCAGCGCCGACTGGAAGCGCTCGGCCCCAATGCGCTCCATAATCCGGACCTGCTGATGCCGCCCGCGTCGGTGGCGGCGTCCTATTGGCAGCTCTACCAGCAGCCCAAGAGCGCCTGGACGTCCGAGCTCGAGATCCGTCCGTTCGGCGAGAAGTGGTAGGGAGTGCGTCCCATGGAGCTCGCGCTATCCCCGGAAGACGCGGCGTTTCGCGACGAAGTCCGCGCATTCATCAAGGACAATTATCCGGCTGCGATGCGCGTCCCCAATCCGGAGACCGATCTTTCCAAGGAGCAGATGCTGCTGTGGCATCGCATCCTTCATAAGAAGGGTTGGATCGCGCCGCTCTGGCCCAAGGAATATGGCGGGCCCGGCTGGTCGATCACCCGCCGTTTTCTGTTCGAGCAGGAGACCAGCCGTGCCGGCACGCTGCCGCCTCTGGCGTTCAGCGTCACCATGGTCGGCCCGGTGATCTACACCTTCGGCAATGAGGGGCAGAAGAAGAAGTTCCTGCCGCGCATCTTGTCGGGCGAGGACTGGTGGTGCCAGGGCTATTCCGAGCCGGGCTCGGGCTCGGATCTCGCCACCGTTCGCACCAAGGCGGTACGCGACGGCGACCACTACATCGTGAACGGCCACAAGACTTGGACCACGCTGGCCCAGCACGCCGACTGGATCTTCTGCCTGGTCCGCACTGATCCGACGGCCAAGCCGCAATCCGGCATTTCGTTCCTCCTGATCGACATGAAGTCGCCGGGCGTCACCGTGCGTCCGATCATCACCATCGACGGCTCGCACGAGGTCAACGATGTCTTCCTGGAGAACGTCCGCGTCCCCGTCGAGAACCTGATCGGCGAGGAAAACAAAGGCTGGACCTACGCAAAATTCCTGCTCGGCAATGAGCGCACCAGCATGGCCGGGATCGGCCGCTCGACGCGCTACATCGAGCGGTTGAAGAAGATCGTGAAGGCCGAGATTCCGGAAGACGATCCGGCGCATCTCGAATTCATCCGGGACATCGCCCGCGTCGAGCTCGACGTGCTGGCGCTGGAGGCGACCGAGCTACGCGTCGTGGCGCAGATGGCGCGCGGCATCGATCCTGGGCCGGCGGCCTCTCTGTTCAAAATCCGCGGCACAGAGATCTTCCAGGATATCACCGAGCTGACCCATCGCGCGATTGGCAATGATGGCCTTGCGATCCGCGAGCATCCGGTCAGCGCCAACCGCTTCATGCCGGGGCCGGACTACGGCCACACGGCCTCGGAGAAATACCTCAACTCGCGCAAGCTATCGATCTATGGCGGGTCGAACGAGATCCAGCGCAACATCATCGCGAAAGCAGTGCTCGGTCTGTAGCAACAGCGCCAGGAAGAGGGTCGGATGGATATCCAGTTCACGGAAGAGCAGGAATTGTTGCGATCGAGCGTTCAGCGACTGCTGCGCGACAAGTATGATTTCGATGCGCGCCGCAAGATCGTCGCGAGCGAGGAAGGCATTAGCCGCAAGCAATGGGCGGAATTCGCCGAGCTCGGCCTGCTCGCCGCGCCGTTCTCGGAAGCCGTCGGCGGGCTCGGCGGCGGGCCGCTGTCGACCATGATCATCATGCAGGAGTTCGGCCGCCGTCTCGTCGTCGAGCCCTTTGTCGAGACGGTCGTGGTGGCCGGCGGCTTGATCGAGCAGGCGGGTTCCGACACGCAGAAGCAGGCCTACATCGCCGACATTATTGCGGGAGCTAAGCTCTGGGCACTGGCCTGGACCGAGAAGGGCTCGCGCTTCGATCTCGCCACCGTGACCACGACGGCGCGCCGGGACGGCAACGACTATGTCCTCACCGGCGAGAAGACCGCGGTGTTGGCCGCACCCTGGGCGGATTATCTCATCGTCTCCGCCCGCACCTCGGGCCATCGTCATGATCGCGGCGGCGTCAGCCTGTTCGTGGTCGATCGCCGCGCCGCCAACCTCGATCTGCAGAGTTTTAGGACCATCGATGGCCGCAAGGCAGCCGAGCTTAGCCTTCGGGGCGTGCGCGGGGAGTTGCTGGGCAAGGAGGGCGAGGGCGTTGCCGCGCTGGAGGCCTGCCGCGACCGGGCGATCGGCGCGCTCTGTGCCGAGGCGGTCGGTGCGATCGGTGAGCTGAACGCATCGACGCTGGACTATTCCAAGACACGAAAGCAGTTCGGCGTCACGATCGGCAGCTTCCAGGTCCTGCAACACCGGATGGTCGACATGTTCATCGCGCATCAGGAAGCGCTGTCCCTGATGCAGCATCTCAGCCTCAGTCTTGGCGAGGATGAGGCCGGCGTCTCGCGGCTCGCCTCGGGCGCCAAGTCCAAGATCGGCTATGCCGCAAAATTCGTGGCCGATCAGGCCGTGCAGTTGCACGGCGGCATGGGCATGACCGACGAGCTCAATGTCGGTCATTACTTCAAGCGGATCTCTTCCATCAATATCCAGTTCGGCGATCCCGCCTACCACGTGTTGCGTTACGCGCAGCTCGACGCGGCCGCCTGAGACAGAGAGGCAAGCATGTCGTCACCCGAAGCAGTCATCGTCTCCACCGCACGCACCGGCGTCGGCAAGGCCTATCGCGGCGCGCTCAACAACACCGACGGGCCGACCCTCGCCGGCCATGTCATGGCCGAGGCGGTGAAGCGCGCCCGCATTGCGCCCGGCGAGGTTGAGGACGTGGTGATGGGCTGCGCGATGCAGCAGGGCACCATGGTGATGAACGTTGCGCGCAAGGGCGCGATCCGCGCCGGGCTTCCGGTGACCGTTGCCGGCACCACGATCGACCGCCAATGCGCCTCCGGCCTGCAGGCGATCGCGGTGGCGGCGCGCTCGGTGATGCTCGACGGCGTCGAGATCGCGATCGGTGGCGGCATCGAGTCAATCAGCCTGGTTCAGAACGATCACATGAACAAGTTCCACGCGGTCGACCAGGATCTCATGGCGATGAAGCCTGAGATGTACATGTCGATGCTCGAGACGGCCGAGGTCGTTGCCGAACGCTACAAGATCGGCCGCGACAAGCAGGACGAATACAGCCTCGAATGCCAGCGCCGGGTCGGCGCCGCGTTGCAGGGCGGCCGCTTCAGCGACGAGATCGTGCCGATCACGACGAAGATGGCGGTGGTCGACAAGGACACCAAGGAGGCCATCTATCAGCAGGTGACGCTGGCCAGGGACGAGGGCCCGCGGCCGGATACCACGGCGGAAGGCCTCGCCAAGATCAAGCCGGTGTTCGAGGGCAAGACCATCAGCGCCGGCAATGCCAGCCAGCTATCGGATGGCGCCTCGGCCTGCGTGGTCATGAGCGACAGGATCGCCGCGCAAAAGGGACTAAAGCCGCTCGGCATCTTCCGCGGCTTTGTCGCCGCCGGCGTCGAGCCCGATGAGATGGGCGTCGGCCCGGTCGCCGCGATCCCGCGGCTTCTCAAGCGTCACAATCTGAAGATCGACGACATCGATCTTTGGGAGCTCAACGAAGCCTATGCGGTGCAGGTGATCTATTGCCGCGACAAGCTCGGCATCGATCCGGACAGGCTCAACGTCAACGGCGGCTCGATCGCGATCGGCCATCCCTACGGCATGACCGGGTCGCGGCTGACGGGCCACCTCTTGATCGAGGGTCGGCGGCGCAAGGCGAAGTACGGCGTCGTGACCATGTGTATCGGCGGCGGCATGGGCGCAGCCGGCCTTTTTGAAATCGTCCACTGATCGGAAACGCGGGAGAAATTCGTGAAGACAGCAATCACCGAACTGTTCGGCATCCAGCATCCGATTATCCAGGGCGGCATGCACTATGTCGGCTTTGCCGAGATGGCGGCCGCGGTGTCCAACGCCGGAGGCCTCGGCATCATCACCGGCTTGACGCAGCGGACGCCTGAGCTATTGGCAAAGGAAATCGCGCGCTGCCGCGACATGACCGACAAGCCGATCGGCGTCAATCTCACCTTCCTGCCGAGCTTCACCGCGCCGCCCTATCCGGAGTATATCGCGGCGATCCGCGAGGGCGGCGTCAAGGCGGTGGAGACCGCCGGCCGCAGCCCGGAGCAGTACATGCCGGCGCTGAAGGCTGCCGGCATCAAGGTGATCCACAAATGCACCTCGGTGCGGCATTCGCTAAAGGCCGAGAAGATCGGCTGCGACGCGGTCAGCGTCGATGGTTTTGAGTGCGGCGGCCATCCCGGCGAGGACGACATCCCTAACATGATCCTGCTGCCGCGCGCGGCCGACGAGCTCAAGATTCCGTTCGTGGCCTCCGGCGGCATGGCCGATGCGCGCAGCCTGGTCGCGGCGCTGTCGATGGGCGCTGCCGGCATGAACATGGGTACGCGCTTCATCGCCACCAAGGAGGCACCGGTCCATCCCAATGTGAAGCAGGCGCTGCTTGACGCCACCGAGCTCGATACGCGCCTCGTAATGCGCGCGTTGCGCAACACCGAGCGGGTGCTGAAGAACAAAGGCGTCGACGAACTGCTCGAGATCGAGCGCGAGAAGGGCGCCACGTTGAAGATCGACGACATCCACGAGCAGGTCGCGGGCGTCTATCCGAAGGTGATGATCGACGGCGACATGGACGCCGGAGCCTGGAGCTGCGGCATGGTGGTCGGCTTGATCAATGACGTCCCGACGGTCAAGGAACTGATCGATCGTATCATGGCTGAGGCCGAGCAGATCATCCGGCAGCGGTTGACTGGCTTCCTTGATGGTACCGTTGCAACAACCAAGCCGGCGCGCGAGGTCGCCTGAGGGAGAGTGCCATGACCGAACATGTGAAGACCGAGATATCAGACGGCGTGCTGACATTAACGTTGCAGCGGCCGGAGAAGAAGAACGCGCTGACCGGGGCCATGTATAACGCTCTGTCCGACGCGCTCAACCAGGCCAAAGTCGATCCGTCGGTGCGAGTCATCCTGTTCCAGGGCGACGGCGACAGCTTTACCGCCGGCAATGACTTGGCGGACTTCGCCAGCCAGGCCCGCGGCGAAAGCGCGGTCGATAGCCCCGCCCATCACTTCATCCAGACCATCAGCGAGGTCGACAAGCCGATTATAGCCGCTGTCCAGGGCAATGCCGTTGGGATCGGCACGACCATGCTGCTGCACTGCGACCTGGTCTATCTCGCCGAGAACGCGCGCCTGATGACACCCTTTGCCAATCTCGCCTTGGTGCCGGAGGCGGCGTCAAGCTGGCTGCTGCCGTTGCGGATCGGGCACGTCCGTGCTTACGCCATGTTTGCGTTGGGCGAGCCGATGGAGGCGTCCGCTGCGGTCGCCTGTGGCCTTGGCAACGCCGTCGTGCCGCAGGCTGAACTGCGCAAGAAAGCGCATGATGCGGCCATCACGCTGACCAAGCGTCCCGCCGGCGCGCTGAAGTCGACCAAGAAGCTGATGCGTGATCACGAGCGTATCGAGGCGCAAATCAGCGAAGAATCGCAATTGTTCAAGCAACGCTTGATGACGCCGGAGGCCCGCGAGGCCTTTACCGCATTCGCCGAGCGACGGCCGCCGGATTTCTCGAAGGTCGCCTGACCTTCGTAAATTCTTGGGGGCGCTGGGAGTTCTCACAGATGGCCGACTTGCGGATATTCTCCTATCTGCCGAACCCGCGCGTCTGGAAGGCGACCATCGCCGCACGTTTCTGCGGCGTGGACGTCGAGGTCAGGGGTGCTCCGCCCAAGGAGTTGCGAGACTGGCTGTGGGACTACGATGCGCGGCCGCTGGCGGAGCAGGAGCGCCAATCGTTGTCTTCCCTTGCCCGGACCGGGCGGGTCGGGCTGACCGGCGTGAAGCTGTTGAAGACCGATGCGTTCCTCCAAGCCCAGCCGTTCGGCAACGTTCCAGCGGCATTCGGCCCAGACGGAAAGATCGGAATCTTTGAATCGAACAGCATCATGCGGGCCGTGGCGCGGCTGGGAGAGGCGACATTTTCGCTCTACGGACGTGACGCCTGGGAAGCCTCCAGGATCGACAGCTTTCTCGATGTCAGCCTGCTCTTTGCCCGAGACTCGCAGATCTATCTCCTTTCGTTATTGGACGGCGCCGTCGATGCGGCGATCCACGCCCGCGCCAAGCAGGCGTTCGCAATCTATGCCTCCGGGCTCGAGCAGGCTTTGTCCGCGCAACGGAAAACGCTTGTCGGAGAGCAAATCTCGCTGGCCGACATCTGCTTTGCCGCCGAGCTCGCCTTGTTCATGAACGAGCAGGCGCGTGCGGCGCAATTGAACGAGCGCGGCCTGGACAGGATCCTGCATGACGGCGTCCGAAACGAATATCCGCTCGTCTTTGCCCATTTTGATCGGCTGATAGACCACGAGCACTTCAGGCCGGATCTCAAGCCATATGTCGAAAAGCTGTTATCGAAGTGACAGGTTCCGGAGGAAAGCCAATGCATAAGGCCGTGATCATCGGAGTCGGCCCGGATCGAGGGCTGGGCGCACAACTCTGCAAGCGTTTCGCCAAGGAAGGGCTGCATGTTGTCGCGGTCGGACGCACGCCGGCTTCGCTGGATGCCGTCGTCGCCGACATCCGAAAGGCCGGAGGCGAAGCTTCGTCCGTCGTCGCCGACGCGACGAAGGAGGCGGACGTGGCGGCGCTCTTTTCAGACGTGGGCACCGACGTCGATGTCGCGATCTACAACGCGGGCAACAACACTCCCGGTCGAATTCTCGAGATGGAATCGAGCTATTTCGAGAAAAGCTGGCGGGTCGCCTGCTACGGCGGATTCCTGTTCGGACGGGAGGCGCTTCGCCACATGGTCCCGCGCAAGCGGGGCACCATTCTGTTTACCGGAGCGAGCGCTTCACTCCGCGGCCGGGCAGGGTACGGGGCCTTCAATTCAGCGAAGGCCGGCCTGCGTACGCTCGCCCAGGCGATGGCAAAGGAATACGGGCCCGAGGGCATCCATGTCGGCCACGTCGTCGTCGACGGTGCCATCTACGGCGAGAAGATACGCAGACACTTCCCCGACGCTGACCAGCGCCAGGACCGCCTGATCGATATCGAGGGCATCGTGGAGTGCTACGCCTTTCTCTACCGGCAGCCCCCCAAGGCGTGGTCCTTCGAGATAGACGTGCGTACCTCCCTGGAAAACTGGTGAGTTCGTAGTGGCAGGGAAGGGCAGCAAAGCGCTTTCGAGAAAGTTAAGTCGCGTTGCGCGGTCCCGCTACTTCCGCCGATCCGGGTCCGGGAACGTCGACACCAGGTGCTTAGGGCACGCAGTGGCGCCGCGGCCGCGCGACGGATTGCGGAAGCACTCGCCGCTGTAGCCGAACGCCATGTCCTAACGCCACGCTAGCGTCTAAAAGCTGCACACTGGCACAAAGGATGTGATCGCCGCGGCGTTGCGCGCGGTCTTTCGCCACGCTCGGTCGGACCGTGCCGAAGAACGCTGCGCTCCCCGCTGCTCCGGCACCCATGCTCAAAAGCTTACTCACGCCCGCATCTCCCTGTTCCCTACAATCGGAGGCCGCCTGGGCGGCGACGAACTGGCCGAAGAGTTTGGCCGGGCTCAACAGGGCCGCCGATCCGCAGACCGGGGGTACGACAAAATTGTTGTGGAGAAGCTCGCTCACGGGAAGCTAACTCGCTTACCGCGCCTCTCCCGACATCACGTTCTCCCTTCGAACTATTCTAGTGCGAGGCCGGCGTCCATTCGGACGCACCGGGGTTCTTGAACTCCACCGAATCGCGCAGCGCCTCCAGATCCGTGGTCACGTCGTCGATGGTTCCGTCGGCGCCGCAACCGATCAGCAAGCTCCGGCCGGCGAAAACCAGGCCGTCCTTGCGCCAGCACCATGCCCGAGGGTCGTATCCAGCTCTCACGAAGACTCCATCCGCCCCGCTGATCTTCGTAAAGAAGCGCGATCGGCCGCCGACCGCACGATCGATAGCCTCCAGGTCGCGCCGCAAATAGACTTGCGCGATGACACTGATCTCCGGATCAATGACGACTGCGGAGATGGGCTGGGCCTCATCCTGTTCCGTCGGTGCCGGCCTTGCGAGGGGCATCCAGCGCACCAGCTTTGCGATCGTCTCGACGTCGGATTTTGGAGGCGTGTGGTCTCCGACATCGTCCTTGTGGCCGACGACGAGACCGACGCCGGCAACAATACGCGAGCCGCCGATCGAAAAGCCCTTGGCGCCGATGTCGTCCTTTGCGGAAATCAGCCGATCCCCGTTCGGAAATTTGGCCCAGACGCAGGGCTTGGATCCGAGCAGGTGGGTGAAACCCGAGATGACGTTTCCTTGAAGTCACGGTCTCGGCTTCGGGGTCGATCAGAAGGAGCTTCATGGAGATACGCCCGATCCGGGTTTCAGATCGCAATTCCGCTCGCGAAGGAGGAGCATCGCATATCTGTGCGGTGGTTCCCCCATATCCAAGCTCGCTATCTCGGGCATGGCCTTGCCGGCGATCGCCTGGAGATCGCCGACCATGCCGACCGTCGACTCGATGACGGCAAGGATTTGCATGTCGCGCTTCGCCCACTGCCGGCTCACGAATTTGCGCTCTCTGTCGAGATCGTCCCTGTGTGTACCGAAAACCTTATCCGAGTTGATGACGTGATCGAATCGCATAAGCTGGCGGAATGATCGGGCTGCTCTGTTTCGTGCTGACCGTCCTGGCGTTGCCATTCAAGTCGAAGTTGCGGCTTGAAGCTGAGAACGCGGTGCTTCGACATCAGTTGAATGTCTTAAAGCGTAGGCTGCCTGGTCGCGTCCGGCTCACGAACAATGATCGCTGGTTCTTTATCCAGCTGTATCGCTGGTTTCCGTCAATCCTGCAGGTTCTCACCATCATCCGGCCCGAGACGCTCGAGCGTTGGCACAGCGCCGGCTTTCGCCGCTACTGGCGTTGGAAGTCGCGCCCACAGGGAGGGCGACCGCAGATCGACACGGAACTGCGCGTGTTGATCCGGCGGATGAGCGTCGAAAATCCACTTTGGGGCGCGCCACGCATCCACGGCGAACTGCTCAAGCTCGGGTTTGAGATCGCGCAGTCGAGCGTCGCCAAGTACATGGTCAAGCGACGGGGACCACCCAGCCAGGGATGGCGAACCTTCTTGCGCAACCACGCGCCGGACATTGCCGCCATGGACCTGTTCGTTGTTCCAACCATCGGTTTCGATCTGCTCTATGCCTTCGTCATCGTCCGGCTCGGCCGCAGAGAGCTCGTCTGGACCAACGTCACAGCAAATCCGACGGCAGAATGGGTTGCACGTCAGATCACCGAGGCATTTCCTTGGGATGGGGCTCCGCGTTATATGATCCGGGACCGCGATCGGATCTACGGCGCCATTGTCACGCGCCGACTTCGCGCCATGGGCATCCGAGATAAGCCAGTTGCCCCAGCCTCGCCCTGGCAGAATGGCGTTGTCGAACGGCTGATCGGATCGATCCGGCGTGAGTGTCTCGATCATGTCATCATCCGGAGCGAAGCGCATTTGCGTCGGATTCTAAAATCCTATGCCGACTACTACAACGGCGTCAGAACGCATCGGTCACTGAACAAAGATGCGCCGATCTCCCGCCCGCTTCAACTGACTGGAATCATTCGTTCACACCCGATACTCGGCGGGCTTCACCACTATTACGTCCGGGTTTGAGTTTTCGGTACACACAACCGGACAGTTCCTGATCGGTCAGATGTCGCAGTATCGCAGCAAGCTCGCAAGCCTCGCCGGCGATGAAGCGCAGAAGCGGGCGGAACTGGAGAGTCAGAAGGTTTCGATCAGCAAGATCCAGGCGGTGCTGCCGCTGATGGAAGAACGCGCCGAGATGCGCAAGACGCTGTTCGATCATCAGACCGGTACGAAGCTCGCCTATCTGGAAAATCTGCAGGAGTTGCTGTCGAACCAGAAAGACCTCGAGTTACAGACAATCCATCTCAAGGAAGCCGATGCCGCCGTTGTCGCGGCGAAGGCCAAGCTGGAAGAAACGCGGGCCGACTTCCACCGGGGTATTCTGAGCGATCTAGCCGAAGCGACCCGCAAGGCCAACGGTCTGGCGCAGGATGTTGCCAAGTCAGAACAGCGGACAAAGTTATCAGGCCTTGACTGCGCCCATCGACGGTGCGGTTCAGCAATTGGCGATTATTCGATTGGCGGCGTCGTCACCCCGGCCGAAGCCCTTTCTGACAATCGCGCCCGCCGACAGTAAAATGGAGATCGAGGCCATGGTCGACAACCAGGACATAGGTTTCGTCCATCCCGGCCAGGACGCCGAAATCAAGATAGATACCTTCAATTTCACCCGCTATGGTCTACGGCACGGCAAGGTCGTCTCCCTGTCTCAGGATGCGATTCCACGCGACAATTCCGGTAAATTGGATCCATCATCAAGACCGAGTGCTGGCGACAGCGGCGCGGCGGATCCGGCCTACGCGGCACGCGTGTCGCTCGATCAAACCCGAATGCAGGTCGACGACAAGCTGCTCAATCTCTCGCCCGGCATGGCTGTTACCGTCGAAATCAAGACCGGCAAGCGGCGGATCATCGACTATCTGCTTTTGCCCATATCGCGTCATCGCCAAGAGAGTCTGCGCGAGCGTTGATTGGGCGATCACGAGCTGCGGGGCAGCGACGGCCAAAGCGGCATCCCTAACTTGCGGGAGCGACAGCCCGCGGTCGACGCGCAGTCGCCGGATATGTTCTGGCCACCAACGCTCGCATTTCTTCGAGCCGCCTTTTGTGGCAGCCGGCTTTTGGCGCCGCGATTGCCGATCTGCTGGATCTCGCCGACCGCTACGGGGCGTACTCTGCATCGACGACGCGCAGATTCGAATGATGTCGTCAGCAACGAGATGCGTTGGGATCGGGTCCTGTCCCCGCAACCAAGGATTAGCCCATGGGCTTTCTGACTCCGAAATCACCCGGGAGAGAAGTTCGGCGTGCTGAGCCCTCGGCGATCGAGCCCGTTATTTGGTTGTCCGACTCAGGTTAAGGATCGCGAGAAGTTGCAGAATGGCCAACAATAGTGGCCCTATCGTCTTGCCGACATCGTGCTGAAAGAGGCCGACGCCAGCGTCGAGTAGCTGCACGAGTCCAGCAAGCGTTCCCAACGGCAATATCCAGGACCTTCGACCAAGTGTCGACAAAGTAATCAAGGCGAGCGTCACTGTTCGCGCTGCTGCATACATCGCAAAAATTTGCGAGGCCACCGTCGGCGACGAGCCCGAGGGCAAGATCGCGCTGGGACTGACAAGTCCAGCAATCGAAAATCCGCATGCGACGATGACGTTAGTCGCCGTGACCAGAGATGCGATGCGCAGGGCAAGTTTATCCGAACCGTCGGTTGTCATGCTTCCGTCCTGTGTGTGGGTGCATTCGACCTAGGGTTCAAGTTGCCTCTTGACAAGGTCACTAGGTGACCTAGTGTTTGGCATAACAAGTATGTGATCGGGTCTCGAGATGCAGCTTCCCGCTCTTCCTGGCGGAGGCGGGCGCTTCATCGAGCTGGAAGTCACCAATTGGGGGGAAAATGCGTATTGATCTTAAGAAGATGTGCTTTGCCTTGACCGTTGCAGGAGCACTGGCTCCGTTGCAGCAGGCGGACGCCTATGAATCAGGCTCACCCGGCACGCAAGTGCCCCCTGGCATCGCGATCGGTAACACGACCGCTGCTGCGCCGGGTCCAGGCATCTACATGTTCGACCAGTTCTGGACCTATCAGGCCAAGATCGTCGGCCCCGGAGCGCCGAATGTGGGCGGCGCTGCTACCGCTGTGAACGTCAACGCGGCGACGCCCGGCTTCGTTTTCGTTCCTGGCTGGACTTTTCTCGGGGCGACCTACGATGCGGTGCTCGTTCAGCCCTTCGCCAATGCTGACACTGGCGCTCCGGTGAGCACGACGAAAACTGGGGTGCACAACACCTTCGTGGTGCCGGTCGAACTCAGTTGGAAGCTTGGTCAGTCTGGCTTCTTCGTCAAGACGGGGCTCGGCATCGGCGTGTCCGACGGCACTATCTCAGGTGTCAACGGTTTGGGTAACGTCGGCAACCCCTGGTGGACGTTTAGGCCTGAATTCATCGTCTCATATCTGAACGAAGGCTGGAATCTCACCGCGGCCTTCTACTACGAAACCAACACTCGAAATACCATTACCAACTACCGTAGCGGCGACGTGCTTGATTCCGAGTTTGCCGTAACGAAGCAGTTCGGGAGGTGGACCCTCGGCGTCCTTGGGTACTACGTGGCTCAGGTTGGAGACGATACGTCGAGTGCCTTCTATGGCAATGCCATCGCAGCGAACCGCTTTCACGAAGGAGCCGTGGGAGGCCTTGTCGGATACAACTTTGGTCCGGTGCAATTGAACGTCTATGGCTTCCGCGAAGTAAGCGCTGGCGCGTCCGGCGGCTCGCCGACCCCGTTTGTTACCGACCGGGCGGCGGTCACCAAAGGGTACAAGTTGTTCGCCAATGTGAGCTATCGCTTGTGGGCGCCTGATCCACCGGCGACGCCAGTGAAGCCCCAAATTTTCAAGTAGCGGACTGGACCACCGCTAACTGGTGGCGCCGAAAGGCGCCACTTCTTTTGAAGAGCGTGCAGAATCGTACATCTCTCCGGGATGGCCTAGCTCTGCACGCGGGTCGATTGCCACAGGATAAGTCTGGCGGCCCCCGGCGCTCCTGCCCAGATCCCAGTATACAGATTCACGGACGTGCGGCTTGTGCCGTCTGCCGAGACATCCATCTCCAGCTTACCCCGTACGATTGCGACTGAATCATAGATGCGGATCGCAACTTCGGAATGGTCCAGGCGATGGCAACGGAGACTTCCGTTGGCAAACTTTTCGATCAAAGACTTCTTTGTGTCCGACTTGGAGGATGCATGTATCCAGACCAGGTCGTCGGCGAATAAGCGGTCGAGACCAGCCAGATCGGCTGCCAGCATAGCACTGCGCCGAGCCTGTCCAGTTCGTCAATATCGTTCTTCTGCATGTGCGGTATCTCTCACAGGGCGCGGCGCGTGGAATCATCCAACCCGCAACAGCAATGTTGACAGCAATTGGCGAAGCTTGGGGTCGTTCAGTCGAATTTCCTTCGCCTTTGGCAAGGCGGTGATCAAAGCGACCGCCTTCGTATGGAACTGTTGTGCTGCAGCGACCGCCTTCGTTCGATTTCTCGCGATGACTGACTCGACCAATTGCGTGCGAATTGGCTTGAGCTTCGCGAGAATGGCGCGCCATTGTGTGACGGAATCACAAAGCTGATGACCGAGCTCGGTCTGCAGTTCGGCTAGAAAACCGCAGAGCGCGGCGAGCAGGGGATTGTGCGCTGCGGCCGCCATCGCGTTGTGGAAGGCGAGAACAGCTTGCGCGGCCTGCTCGGCCGTGGCGATGTCATCGAGCGCGGCGAGGGTGGTGCGCAGACGTCCGTGGTCCTCGCGTGTCGAGACCTCGGCGGCCAATGTGGCCACATGTTCGTTCAACGCCCCCCACACGCCGAGGACATCGGCCACCCCCAGCTTGCCCAGCTGGATCACGGCACTCAAAGAGGTGGCGACCAACTGATCCGGATTGGCAATAACGTAGGCGCCACTGCCATGTCGCACGTCGGCAAATCCCAAAAGACTAAGGCCGCGGATCGCCTCACGGACTGTGGGTCCACTGACGCCATAGCGCTGCGCCAAATCCTTTTCTGAAGGCAGTTTCGTGCCCCGCGGGATGGTACCGAGAATGATGTCGTTCCGCAGATCCTTGAAGATCTGATCGGCGATGCGTTCGCGATCAATGACCTGCGACCCGCTTCGGAATGTTGCCATTTTTGATTGTCCAGCGGTACGATTTGATAGTAGGTGACCTAGTGACTAGCAATTTGTTCGGCTCCGATCAATCCGCAGTGGCATGCGCAATTGCTCGAGAGCACAACTTTAAGGGAGTTTCGCAATGCTGTCCTTGTCAGATGCGTCACGTGTCGTGGAGGAAGCCCTCAAGACTGCGCGCGAGATGAATTTACCGCCGATGACCGTTGCGGTCCTCGACGCGAGGGGATGCCTTGTTTCCTTCAAAATGGAGGACGGATCGAGCTTGTTGCGGGAGCAGATTGCAAGGGCGAAGGCCTGGTCCGCACTGGGCATGGGAATGGGCACCCGGACGCTAATGTCTCGGGCGGCTCACCATCCTTCATTTTTCGTGGCCCTGTCTTCACTTGCGGAAGGATCCATGGTCCCGGTCCCGGGCGGTGTGCTTGTCAGATCGCAAGAAGGAGCCGTCATAGGTGCCGTTGGTGTGAGCGGCGACGTGCCGGACAAAGATGAAGCCTGCGCGCTGGCCGGAATCCGCTCGGTCAATCTTGTTGCTGATCCGGGAGCCGCGTGAGCCCCGGCAGGGGCGCGCTCGAAAATCTTTGCAAGTTGCTTCTTCCCAAGCAGAGAAACTTGTGTCACAAAGACACCAAGTGACTTTATGTCTTCAAGGGAGGATGCGTTTTGTTCAAGCCCAACCGGCTGATCGAGATGCTTGAGCGCGGCGAAATTCCGCTCGGCATGCAGTGCTTCACTGGTGATCCGGCGCTCGTGGAAGTGCTTGGACTGACCGGGTTCGACTTCGTGATGTTGGATTGCGAACACTCCGGCAACAATGCGCGGGGGCTCGAAGGCCTCATTCGCGTGTCGGAACAAGCCGGCCTTGCGCCATTCGTGCGCGTCCCCGATCGCGCCAACGAGGCTGATATTCGACGTGCGCTTGAAGCCGGGGCGAGCGGGATCTTTCTTCCGATGGTGCGCTCGGCGGAGGACGTCAAGCGTGCTGCTGATGCTGCGTTTTTTCCGCCGCTAGGATCGCGCGGAATTTGTCCCGCGATCCGCGCGGCAGGCTATTCCTTGCGGACATTTGAGGAATATGCCGCGTGGAATAACCGCGAAGTCATCCTGATCCCGATGATCGAGCATCCGACCGCCGTCGAGAATATCGACGAGATTTGTGCGATGGAGGAGGTAAAGGTCATCGTCTTCGGAGGAGGCGACCTGTCGTATGCGATGGGTGAGGGCACTTCGATGATGAAGAGTCCGCGCGTTCAAGATGCCTACCGGAAGGTGCTGTCGACGGCCAAGCGGCATGGTGTTGCGGTGGTCGGAGGTCCGATCCTGGATCCAACGCCGGAGTCGTGCCGCAAGTCGCTGGACGACGGGATCACTGTGTTCTGCCTCGGTCTCGATACGCTCGGCTTTCGACACTTTTGCGAGCAAACCGTCGAGGCGCTCAACGTCGGTATCGAGGGGACAAATTACAGGCGCGCTCCAGCGCCGGACAGCGGATTTCCGGGGCGCTAATTCCAATCCAACAAGCAAGCTATCGAGAGAAAAAAATGGCTAAGTGGAAAAGATACGTGGTCGGCCCGAATGCTGCCGGAAAATCTGCCGTCCTGATGGACGAAGCTACCAACTTGCAGGAAAATCCCGGAATCTTCTACCGTGCAACGCTGTGGGGTACAAAGGAAGTCCCGGTCGACAACAGCATCGATGCGGACCGGTCGCTCGATATCACGACCCGCGAGCCGTTTCCCGGTGGCATGCTCTGCCGCGCCCTCGAGATTCCGCCTGACACCGGTGACAAGACCGGGCATATCGAGGCGCTCAAGCAATTGAATGTCGAAGTGAAGCAGAAACACACGCCTACTGCTGAAGACATGGCGCGCCATCCGAGCATGCACCGGACCGATACGCTGGATTGCATCACTTGCGTGAAGGGTGAGATCTATATGGTGACCGACGTCGACGAGGTGTTGATGCGGCCGGGCGATACCGTCATCATTCGTGGCACCAACCACGCCTGGAGCAACCGTTCGAAAGAACCTTGCTTGTTGGTCGGCTGCATGATTGATGCAAAGCCGCTGACATAACGAAGCAAACGATCAGCAAGAAGAAGACCGGGTAACCGGCGCCTCGGGAAACGCTCGCAATGGAGTGCGCATGGATTCGAGTGAAGCCGTCGACTTGGAAACAGTCGTAAATTCAGGTCGCCTGGGACCTTCCCAGTACCTTATCATCTCGATCTGTGCGCTCGTTGCCATGATAGATGGCTTCGACACGCAATGCGTCGCGTTTGTCGCGCCAGAAATAGCCAGCAGTTGGCACGTCGAGCCTTCCCAATTTGGTCCCGTTTTTGGGGCGGGTCTGCTCGGCGGCATGCTGGGAGCCATGGCGCTCGGGCTTGCCGGCGATCGCTTTGGCCGCAAGCCTGTGCTGATGTTTTCGGTCGCATTATTTGCGATATGCTCTTTGCTCACACCCTTCGCCACATCCATCAGTAATCTGGCCGCCCTGCGTTTTGTCACAGGCCTTGGTCTCGGAGGAGCTCTCCCAACGGCAATCTCGCTGACGTCGGAGTATACGCCGACGCGCTTGCGGGCCACGGTCGTCGCGCTCATGTTTTGTGGTTTCCCCCTGGGAGCGGTCATTGGCGGCTTCGCAATGGCGAAACTGCTTCCAATGCTGGGATGGACCAGCGCCTTCTACGTTGGCGGCGTGATCCCGCTTCTCTTGCTCCCGCTCGTAGCCATCTGGGTGCCGGAATCGATCCAGTTTCTTGCGCTCAAGGGGGATAGCCTCGCGATCACTTCCATCCTGGATCGGATGAAGCTGGGAAAGAAGTGGAACGTCAAACTGACGGTCGAGACGCCGGCGCCGCTTTTCAGTCTATTTGCCAATGGCACCGCGCTCGGTACGATCCTACTTTGGATCACCTTTTTCTTCAGTTTGATGTTGTCCTATTTCCTTCTCAACTGGATCCCCATGCTTGCTCGGCAAGAGGGGCGCAGTGTCGAGGAGGCCGTCGTCGCCGTGGCCGTGATCAATTTGGGTGCGATCATTGGCTGCCTTACGCTCGGACAGTTGGCGGGACGCTACGGGCAGGCAACGGTTATTGGGGCCGGGTATGGTCTTGGTGCCTTCGCCATCGTGGCTATCGGCTATGTCGGCACGTCAAGCGCGCTCTTATTGATCTTCTCAGTTCTTGCCGGGATCCTGACCATCGGCGCGCAGATGTGCACCGTAGCTCTGTGCGCGGGCTTCTACGATACGCGTCTGCGCGCGACGGGTGTTGGTTGGACGATGGGCATAGGACGTATAGGCGCAATCCTTGGTCCTGTTCTTGGTGGCGTCTTGATCGGAGCGGGCTTCACGGCGCCAACGTTCTTTTTTATTGCTGGTTTGACGTCACTCGGCGCGGCGGCGACGGTCTTCGCAATGGGATGCTTCGTGCTTCGCGGCCGCTCATCTAGCGCTCAAAAAAGTGACCTCCCTGCTCAGGTTGACGCCCTCGAGGGCGTCGTCTCGGGATAGAGAGCGGCCGCACCGGCGGCAACGGAAGCTGTTGGTGCCGCGCGGCGCTTGCGCGGCCTGGTGATTGCTCGCTGTGCATTCACCGTATCGCGTTCGCCGGTCTCTTTCTCTCGAAGAGGAGTAGCTCGCACTAAGGGCCTCTCGTCTTGAGCCAATAGGTAGCCCTGCGGCCTCCTAATCGTTGACAGCTGTTGTCATTCTTGCCGTGCACGCATCGCAACAGCGAGCTCGGTATACGGAAGCAATCGTTCGTGCCGCGGGTTCTGTCGAACGCGGGTGCAACCAGCGAGTTCTATCGCTGCCACCTCCAACGACGTATGCGCTCGAACAGCGGTGAAGTTATCAGCGCCGTTGGTGCGATACGAGCCTGCAGAGCACGAAATTCCTGACCTGGCAGACGCTGCACCCCTCTGGCCGCATTCTGCCCGGCGGAAGGAAGCAGTGTAGCCAAAGCCAAAGCTATTGAATCTCTTGGCAAAAGACTGCACATGGCTTCCCCTGTAGCCTGTGGCAAGATGGTGGTATCCAGCAACAGCATCTTGGCCACGACTTGGCAGTTCGAGACCTCATTGAAAGCATTGGATGACCAGGCCCAGCAAAGTTGAAGGCGAGCGCAGTGAAACTCAGCCGTCCAGTGATCGTGAACGAATTCTCGGCCTTACCGTAAACACCCTCGGCCGGAATATCACTTGGAGCTTGGCGCAGCGAACGGCCCGCCACGGTTTCCTTCCTGGCGTAAATCCTGTCATTGCGCGGTTGATGCAGCTGACGGAATCGACCCAGGGAGAGCTTTCACGCCTCATTGGTATCGAGCAGCCAACGATGGCTGTGACGTTGAAGCGAATGGAAAGGGACGGGCTAATCTCCAGATCGCCCGATCCTGCGCATGGGCGGCGAACTACAATAAGGCTTACCGCGAAAGGTCGCGCGCTCAGTCAACTCATGTCCAAGGCAGCTCGGGAGGTCGAAAAGATGGCCACCAAGGGACTTAACGCGCATGAGGTCGCCGAGTTTTTCCGCATTGCAAACATAATGACGCAGAACCTGAACGCGGAGCGTTACGGCGACAAATAGGTCTCGTCCACATCCCTAAGTCTTTCGGCCGACAGATCGCCGCGATTCAAATTCGCGCAACAAGCCTTGACGTCTCGATAATAATCATAGCATACTATGATTATAAGAGAGCTTCGATGCTCTCGGTCAATGATCCAGGGAGGTTACGATGGCGGGATTAGGTGCTCCGCAGTTCTACTTGATGCACTTCATGCCGTATCCGGATGTCGTGCCGAATCGCCCGCAGGGACAGTGGGTCGACATTCCCAACACGCACTTCGATCCGAAGGTCGGCTACAAGCTCTACAAGGAATACATCGACGAGCTTGTACTGGGTGACAAGCTTGGGTTTGACGGTCTCGTGGTCAACGAGCACCACGCCACCTTCTACAGCCTGATGCCTTCCTGCCAACTGATCGCCAGTGCGCTGGCAGTGCTTACCGAGCGAGCGAAGATCTGTGTGATGGGGACGCCGATCGGGCTGACCTATCCGCATCGCTTGGCGGAAGAGTATGCAATGCTCGACGTCATGTCTGGCGGCCGCCTTGAATGCGCGTTTCCTCTCGGCACCGGCATGGAGTACTGGGTCAATCCGCTCAGCCCTGCCACCGCGCGCGAGCGTTTCCGAGAGGGCATGGACATCCTGATGCAAGCATGGACCAAGCCCGGCCCAAGCCGCTACGACGGCGACTTCTATCAATACAAGTATCTGAATTGCTTCCCGTTGCCGTACCAAAAGCCGCACCCAAAGATCTATGTGGTCGGTTCGGGTACGGAAGATACCGTAAACTATGCGGCCGAACGGGGTTACGGCTATTCTCAAGTGTTCACGCCCATACCGGCGCAATTGAAGTCCTTCGAGAACTATCGCGCCGTCGCTGCCAAGCACAACCAGCCGACCGATTCAGAATCGATCATCATTTCGGCGATGGTGTTCGTGGCTGAATCGGAAGAGAAGGCAATTGAAGAGGGGCGCGATCACATTCTCTTCTACTTCAAGAACTTGCTGAAGACCGACTCCCACCTGAACTCGCCTCCCGGCTATCTCCCGGTCGAGCGTCTTCGCAAGCGGCTCGAATCTGGTGTCTCTGAACTCGATGTGACCTGGGAAGGGCTGACCACGGTGTATCGCACCGCTCTCGGCACGCCTGATCACGTCGCTGAGCGCATCGCCTTCTGGTGCGAACAAGCTCAGAGCACCAAGATCATCTTGCATCTTCACGTTGGCGACATGCCGCACTGGAAGGCGGTCAAGAACATCACTCTGTTCGCCGAAGAAGTCATTCCGCGTGTGCGGAAGCTGATGTCGTCCTCGGTTCAAGTAGCGGCAGAATAGTTGGAGGGATCAATGACCAGCTTCACACAGCGTGACATCACCGTCGACGGAATTCGCGTTCAGGTACTCGAAGCGGGCGAGGGTGAGCCTCTTGTCTTCTTCCATGGTGCCGGCACGACGAGCGGATTCCAGGATCTGTTGCCGCTTGCCCAAGGTCGCCGGCTCATCGTGCCGATCCACCCGGGATTCGGTGCGTCTGACGATGATCCGGCCGTCAACTCCGTGCTGGACTATGCCGTCCACTACGCCGCGCTTTTCGATCAGTTGAAATTGTCCGCGCCGGTCGACCTCGTGGGCCACTCACTGGGCGGCTGGATCGCTAGTCTCTTTACGGTATTCAACCAACATCGCGTTCGCCGCCTCGCTCTTGCCTGTCCGGCGGGACTGCGGGTGAAGGAGCATCCGACAACGGACCTGTTTACGATCCGCGCGGAACATGTCCCATCGCGGATCGTGTCCTCTCCCGAGGCTCTCGCCCGGATCCCGGCGGTCAACCTTACCAATGATCTCAAGATCGAGCGGTATCGCGAGATGACCTCGCTTGCCCGCATCATTTGGGAGCGCAACTATGAGCCGAAACTCATGCGCTGGCTCGGGCACATCAAGGTGCCGACGCTGGTGCTCTGGGGCGACAAAGACCAGATCATTCCAGTTGAGCAGGCGAACTATTGGTCCAAACGGCTAACTTCCAGCGAAGTTGCGCTGTTCGAAGGAGCCGGGCACCTCGTCTTCTTCGAGGCGCCGGCGGCGGTAGCGCGGGTGAAGGCATTCTTCACTGAGCGCGAGATTCCCCGACGACAGTCAGCCTAATTAGCCAGAACACTGGCATCCAAGACAACAAATGACGGGGAGGTGCGTGCCAATGAGACTCGACATGCGTTCGTTGAGTGTCGTCCTGCTGTCGGGCTTGCTCGTGTCGTTCGCCAATGGCGTTGCGATGGCCCAGAAGAAATACGACGTGGGAGTGACCGACACGACCATCAAGATTGGCAACATAATGCCTTATAGCGGCCCGGCATCAGCATATGCTGCCATCGGCAAAACCGAGGCCGCTTATTTCAAAATGATGAACGACCAGGGCGGCATTAACGGTCGAAAGATCGATTTTGTCACCTATGACGACGGTTTCAGTCCACCCAAAACAGTCGAGCAAGCTCGCAAGCTGATCGAATCTGACGAGGTGTTTGCTCTCTTCAACGTTGTCGGGACGGCTGGAAACGCCGCGATCCAGAAGTACGTCAATTCCAAGAAAGTACCGCACCTCTTCATCTCGAGCGGCGGCGCCAGGTTCGATGATCCGGAACACTCGCCCTGGAGCATGGCCTGGTGGCCCGGATACATCAGCGAAGCGACAATCTACGCGAAATACATCCAGCAGAACTATCCGACGAAGACGGTCGGTATTCTTTATCAAAATGACGACTCCGGCAAAGACTACATAGCGGGATTCCGTCAGGCCTTCGGAGCCGAGGCCGACAAGAAAATCGTCATCGCCCTTCCGTACGAGGTAACAACACCATCGGTCGATTCACAGGTGGTGCAGATCAGATCTGCCAACGTCGAAATCTTCGTCAATCTCTCCACGCCGAAGTTCGCTGCGCAGGCGATCAAGAAGATCGGCGAACTTGGATGGAAGCCGATCCAGTTCCTGGGCAATGCGTCGGCATCTACCCAGACGACGATGTCAGCAGCAGGGATCGACGCTTCGCGGGGAATTATCAGTGCCGTGTACCTGAAAGACCCTGCGGATCCTCGGTGGGCCAATGACGAGGGCGTCCGGCAGTTCCGCGCCTTCATGACGAAATACTACCCGGATGGTGACCAGGAAAACGGCACGACCGTGTTCGGTTATGGCGCGGCCAAAGCATTCACCGAAGTTCTCAAGAAGTGCGGCGATGATCTCACGCGAGGGAATCTTATGAAGCAGATGACGAGCCTCGACATGGAGATCGATGTCTATCTTCCCGGCATCAAGATCCGCACCAGCAAGACCGACTACTCGCCGATCGACCAGCTGCAGCCCGTTAAGTTCAACGGTCAGCGCTTCGAGCCCTTCGGCGACGTGATCGGCAGCAAGTAGGAGACAAGACATGACCTCACTCCAAGGACAAACAGCGTTGGTGACAGGCGGTGCCGGCGGAATCGGCTCGGCAATCTGTCGACGCCTTTCGGTGGACGGCGCACTGGTCGTGGTTGCCGACCTCGATGGTGAGAAGGCGGATCGTGTAGCGCGCGGCATCGTATCCGATGGCGGTCGCGCGGTCGGGATCGGACTCGATATCACGGACCGCGATCAATGGAGAGCGGCCATTGCTGAGACGACGCGGATCGCCGGCGGATTGAACATTCTCGTGAACAACGCCGGCGGCGCAAGAATCAAGCCGTTCGAAGCCCTCTCAGCCGAGGATTGGAAGCACGACATCGATGTGAATCTGAACGGCGCGTTCCTGGGCATCAAGGAGGCATTCGACGTTATGCGTCAGACTGCAAGCGAGTCCGCCTCTGGGGGCGCCATCATCAACATTGCGTCTGTCTCTGCGCTGAAGGGATCGCCCGGCATGCCTGCTTATTCGGCGGGCAAGGGCGGCTTGCGATTATTCACAAAGGCTATTGCGGTCGATTTCGCACGCCGCGGCTATCGGATACGAGTGAACTCTGTCTATCCGGGCCTGATCGATACGCCACTAACGAAGCCCCTGTTTGAGAGCCAACTTAAGCCCGGCTCAGAAGAGAGCCTCGAAGCGGCTCGTTCGCGGATCCTTCAGCAATACCCAATCGGTCGTATTGGCAGGCCGGACGAAATAGCAAGCGTGGTCAGATTTCTGGCCGGAGACGACTCTTCGTACATGGTGGGAGCCGAATTGGTCGTCGATGGCGGTCTAACGGCGGCATGATGAAAGCTTCGCGATGAAAGCCGAACAGTTATTTGACGTAAAGGACAATATCGTCGCCATTACCGGCGCCGCGAGTGGAATTGGCCTAGCTATAGCGGAGGTCTTGGCGGCCAATCAAGCGAGACTGGTACTTTTTGATATCGACAAGGCGTCGCTCGCCGTCGCTTCCGACCGTCTTACGCAGAATGGCGCCGAAGTCTTCGTAAGGGCGGCCGATGTACGTGATCGCGAGGCCTTGAGGCAGGCATTTGATGAGGCGGTCGCTCACTACGGAGCCCTCGACACTGTATTCGCCAACGCTGGCATTGGTGCAGGCCCAGGCTTTGTTGGCGTTGAGGGGGCCCGCTATCCGGGAGGCGCATTTGAAGCGATCACTGACAACCATTGGGACGATGTTATCGCGGTGAACTTAAGTGGAGTGTTTGTGACAATTCAAGCTGCCGCCCGACATATGAAGCCACGTCGTAAGGGGCGCATTATCGTCACCACGTCGATTGCTTCGTTCCGTAACCAAGGCTGGATTGGCACACCATACATGCCGGCAAAGGCGGGTGCGGCTCATTTGGTCAGGCAGGCCGCTCTGGAGCTCGCTGAGTTTAACATCACGGTAAATGCCATCGCGCCAGGGGCTTTCGCCACCAACATCGGCGGTGGTCGATTAAGGTCCGCGGAAGTCGCTGCAGCTGTCAGCAGAGGAATTCCATTGGGGCGGGTCGCCGAACCTCGAGATGTCCAAGGGCTCGCCCTATTTCTCGCGTCCAGAGCCGCAAGTTTCGTAACCGGCGTCGAGATTCCCATCGATGGCGGAGCTTCGCTTGGGAGGGGCTCTTGAGGCCATCAAGATCAAGCGTGGTTCGGTATGTGAGGTGACGCTATGAAAAAACCATACATCGTGGCTCTGGGAGGCACTACACGGTCGGGCTCGTCGACCCAGAAGGCGCTCGCGCTTTGTCTCCGTGAAGTGGCATTAATGGGGGGAGAAACGCACCTGGTCAGCGGCGCCGATCTCGACCTGCCGCCATACACACCGGGCGCCAAACTCGCCGTTGGAGCGCAAAATATCGTAGCCGAACTTCGTCGCGCCGACGGAGTGATCGTAGGGACGCCAGGCTATCACGGCGGGATTTCAGGCCTTGTCAAAAACGCGCTCGACTACGTCGAGGAACTCAGATCGGACACAAGGCCCTATTTGGAAGGACGAGCCGTCGGTTGTGTTGTGACCGCCGCAGGCGAGCAAGGTGCCGTCTCGACGCTGCTGGCACTTCGTTCGGTCGTCCATGCTCTAAGAGGATGGCCAACCCCATTGGGAGCGGCGATCGTCACTGTTGGAGAAACATTCGATGCAGCGGGACAATGCCTGTCCGAAAAAGTCGATGTGCAGCTAAGGACTCTGTCCCAACAGGTGCTGCTCTATGCGAAGCGACAAAGTTGTGAGGCTCAGCTCAACCTTGCCGGCCCAAAATCTCCCGAGATATCGAGCGATAGATATTGCTCGTGATGTTCTAGGCACCAAGGAACTTAAGCGGGAGGTTCTGAATCGTGTTCAGACGACCGATAGTTGATGGCGGGCTCAAGAAAGGATGCACTGAGCGCGTGCCAAGGGCACCAGACCCGGTGGACACGGCTTTGAACGCGGTGGTGGGAGATTAGCGCTCTTAGTGTTACAACACAATCCAACAACATAAGAGTCCGCGGTTTGGTCCCGAATGGCGCACGATTACCATCGCCCTTTTCCCAAAGTTCTCTACCGAGTTCCGCAAGAGTCCGTCAGGCCATCGTCTCCCTGCTAAACTTCTCACCTCGGAGCTTTGCGCGCCAAGTACCTTGCTCTACCAAGTCTGCGATTAGATCCGCTAACACGTGGGCCACGGCTTCGCTACCACGCATATTCATGGTTCGTTGAGAAACCACAACTGCGAGCGTCCATGATGGTACCGGATCTACGATCGGGATCGCCGCCATCTCGCCACGCGCCATCTCATCGACAAACGCAAAGTGCGGCATGATCGCCATGTAATTAGAACTACAGATCAACTTGGCGATGGCAGGCAGACTGTCGCAGTCCTTGACCGCAGGCGTTATGTCATGACGGGCGGCCAGTTGTTCTATCACGGTTCGAAGCACGTTCGGACGCCCCGGGAGGACGATGGGGAAATCAAACACTTTCTTGAAGGGCACGGATTTCCGTTTAGCTATCAAGCTGTTCTTGGGCACGAATAGCATCAAGTCTTCCGTCATCATCTCAGTCCACGCGACGTGCTCGAAAGCCTTGTGATCGTAGAGAAGCGCCACATCGAGACGACCCGCTTGTATGAATTCGTCAAGATATCCCGTCATTGCTTCGACGAGATGCAGCGTCACGTTTGGCAGGCGCTCGGCCATCACCCGAAACAGAGGCAGCGACAATCCGCGGCAGGCAGATGTCGGCAGCCCGACCGACACCCGACCTGATGGATCGGATGTCTGCGAACGCATGCTATCCTTGGCGTGGTCGAGTTCTTGAAGGATCCGGCGGGCGTGGTCGAATAGCTGCTGTCCGTGTTCGGTTGCGGTCACGCCTCTTGCGTGGCGTACCAGAAGTTTGACGCCGAGTTCTTCCTCAAGGCTTTTGATTTGCTGACTGAGCGAAGGCTGCGCAATGCGAAGCACTTCAGCGGCGCGCGAGAAATTTCCACTTTCCGCGATCTGTACGAAGTACTTGAGCTGACGCAGATCCATTGGCGTTCGTTCCTGATCGATACATTTGTGTGTCTGGGCAGCGGCTTCTGTCAATCTGCTTTCAAAATGTGCATTTGTAAAAACTATTGCCTAGACTAAAAAATAAGACTTAAAAATCCGGTAGTTACGCCAAGATCATCTGCATCTAATGCGAGCATTCTAAACGCAATAGGTTTTGCCTATGCCTTTCATTGGAATTTGGTCTTTGTTCCACGAATTCCTTTGCCGTTAGCTCGCCGGCGGAGATGGATGGGGAAACATAACGATGACCGAATTCAAAGTTGCTGATCCGCGAGGGCTTCTTCGCACGACCCGACGCAATTTCGTGAAAGGTGCTGGTGCCGTTGCCGCGGCGGTCGCCACCGGCGTCGCCGGGACGGGCACTGCGTATGCGGACGACAGGGTGCTCAATCTCCTGTCCTGGCCCGGTCACGGTGACCCCGCCTTCGTGAAGCCGTTCGAGGACAAATACGGCGTCAAGGTCGTGGCCAAGGAGTATGTCGGCGGAGAGCCGATGCTCGCGCTGATGAACCAGTCTCCGCCCGGCACGTTTGACGTGGTCCTGGCCGACGCCGAATATATCCACATGCTGCAGGAAGGCAGCCTGATCGACGCCTTGAACCCGGCGGACTTCCCACTTGCCGATTATTGGCCCGAGTTTCAGCATTTCCCGCTGCATTGGGCCGGTGACAAGCTCTATTCGGTGATGATCCGGTTTGGCTATCTCGGCATGGCCTACCGGAGCGACGCGCTGACGGCCGACGACGTCAAGTCCTACAAGGCGCTCTGGAATCCCAAAGCGAAAGGCAAGGTTGGCTTCTTCGACTGGTACCTGCCCACTATGGGCTGCCTCAGTCTCCACGACGGCAACAAGCCGCCCTTCGACATCACTGATCCCGCCTTCGGTAAGCTCAAGAAGACATTGTTCTCGTTGAAGCCGCAGGAAAGCGGATTTTACAGCATGGCCGATCAGTTCGCGATGCTAACAAATGGCTCGGCGGCCGTCATTCCCGGCATCGGAGACTGGGTCGTTCTGCTGCTGCAGAAGAACGGCGTTCCGGTTGAGGCAGTGGTGCCAGAGGAGGGCGGTATCCAGTGGACCGAGTCGATGTCGGTCGTGTCGAGTTCGACCAAGAAGGATTTGGCGAAGGCTTTCATCCAATATGCGAGTTCGCCCGAGGGCCAGTTCCGCTCGGCGCGCCTGCCGGCCTACTGGGCATCCATCCCTAACAAGAAGGGATGGGAGCAGATGAACAAGGAAGCTCCCACTGACGCCGTTAAGCTCCGTCACACCTTCGACAAGCGCAATGTCATGGACGAGTATAAAGACGGCAAGATTTTCATCCGGCAAACGCCCGTGAAGCAAAGCATCGAGGCCTGGAACGACGCCTGGTCTGAATTCAAGGCGATGTGATCGAACTGCTCCGAACCCGGCGTTTGCGGCTCTACGTCGTACTCCACGCTACTGCGGGTGCCCGATGACCGACCAAGCCATATCCGAGCGATCGAAGGCGGCGGTGCGTCGCTTCGCTGTCGTGCTCGGCGCGCCGCCTTTGGTTTGGCAACTCCTGTTCTTCGTCGTGCCGCTCGGCTTCCTGCTCGCCATGAGTTTCTGGTCAGTGCGCAATTTCCGGCTGCAGCCAGATTTCACGTTTGCGAACTGGGTGACGATCTTCAAGGCGGACTTCTTCGCCAAGGCCTTCGTCCACACTTTGACGCTGTCGCTCCTGGCTGCCGTGCTATGCAGCCTGATTGCCTTTCCGACCGCCTACGCGATCGTATTCCGGGCCAAGGCCGCCACCCGCCGCCTGCTCATCTTCGCGTTGATCGTCCCGTTCTTCACCAGCTTCCCGGTTCGCATCTACTCCATGCAGGTGTTCTTTAGCCCGCCTGGCATTATCAACCATCTGATCGAACCCTTCGGATGGGGGCCTGTCCATGTGCTCAACACCTCGGCCGGGACGATGATCGGATTTCTCACCCTGACGTTGCCGCTCGTGGTGCTGCTCCAGACGCTGGCGCTCGGTGGTATTGATAAGACTCTGATCGAGGCCTCCCATAATTTGCGCTGCGGCCGCTTCCGCACGATCCTCACCGTGATCCTCCCTTCGGCTCGCGTCGGCCTGGTGTTGGCGGCGGCCTTCGCCTTCGTGCTGTGCTTTGGCGATTACATCTCACCGCAGCTGCTGGGCGGTTCGAGGCCGCCGACGCTCAGCATCCTGATCGCCGATCAGGTGAAATCCGGCAACAACTGGCCGCGGGCCTCGGTGGTTGCCGTCTCCATGATCGTCACCCTGATGGTGGTGCTCGGCGTCCTCATGCGTATTGCCTATGGTGGGAGGAGGGCGTCTTGAAGGCTCATGACCTTCGCGAGAGGACGCGCGCGACCGCGCTCGGCGGCTGGACTGCGCTGGTGTTTCTGTTTGTGTTCGCTCCGATCGTGTCCACGGTCGTTTTTTCGTTCAACGCCGATCGCTTCCCCAGCCTGCCTTGGGGCGGGTTCAGCCTGGCTTGGTACGCCGCCGTTCTTAGCGATGACAGCGTGCGCCGCAGCCTGGTGAATAGCCTGATCGTGGCGGCGGCGACCGCCGCTATCGCGACCGTGCTTGGTTTCGCGGCGGCCTATGTGGATTACCGATTTCGCTTTTTCGGCAAGCCGGCCTACATGGCGCTCGCCTCGCTTCCACCAACGGTCCCGGTCGTCATCCTGGGTGTCGCCATGCTGACGTTCGAGGGAAGGATAGGACTGTCCGGCACCTTGGCAGGCGTGGTGGCGGGTCACGTGGTGCTCTGCTCGCCTTTCGCTATGGCGCTGGTGCGGATGCGGCTCGCCGATCTTGACCGTGACCTCGAGCCGGCTGCCTGGAATCTTGGCGCGACCGCCTGGACGAGCTTGCGCGAGATCGTGATCCCGTTCGCGCTGCCTTCCATCCTGGCCTCCCTCTTCATTACGGCCGCGGTCTCGTTCGACGAGTACATGATCGCCTGGTTCGTGTCCGGGCTTAACGAGACGCTGCCAGTGCGCGTGCTGGCGATGCTGCAGGGACAGGTAAGCCCGCGCATCAACGCGGTCGGCTCCCTGGTGTTCGCGGTCAGCGCGATCCTGGTCGTGCTCGCGCAAATTCTGACGAGACGGAAGGTCTGATGTCGGGCTGTTTCGAGGATCCGCCGCTATGGCCGTGACCATGTTCGAGCTCCTGGACGTGGCCAAGCGCTTCGATGACCACGTCGCGGTCGCGGACGTGTCGTTGACCATCGACAAAGGCGAGTTCGTCGCCCTCATGGGCCCGTCCGGCTGCGGCAAGACCACCACGCTGCGCATGATCGCCGGACTGGATCGCCCAAGCGCGGGTGACATCCGCATGTGGGGCCGCAGTCTGATCGACGATCCGCCATGGGCGCGCGACACGCCGCTGGTGTGGCAGAGCTATGCGCTGTTTCCCTTCCTGTCGGTCCGCCGGAACGTTGAGTTCGGGCTCAAGCAGCGCGGGGCGCCGGCCGCAGTGCGGCGCGCCAAGGCGGACGACTGGATGGGCCGCATGGGAATCACACAGCTGGCGGATCGCTCGCCCGCCCAATTGTCCGGAGGCCAACGCCAACGCGTGGCCCTGGCGCGGGCACTGGCCACCGAACCAGAGGTTCTTTTGCTCGACGAGCCATTGAGCGCGCTCGACCCCCATCTCAAGGTTAAGATGCAGGCCGAATTGGTGCGATTGCACCGGGAGCTCGGCATCACTTTCATCTGCGTGACCCACAGCCATTCCGAGGCCTTCGCCATGGCGGACCGTGTGGTCATCATGAACGAGGGCCGGGTGCAGCAGGTCGGAACGCCGCGCGATATCTACCGGCGGGCCGGCAACCGGTTCGTGGCGGAATTCATCGGCGGCAACAACATCCTGTTGGGGGCGGTGCGGTCGGTCGAGGGCGGCCAAGTCGTGATCGAGACCGGCGCCGGCCTGATCGCGGCTGAGCCGCAACAATCAATTACGGTCTCAGTGGGCCAATCCACCACCCTGGTGGTGGCGGTCGACCGGATCGCAATTACTCGATCCCGGCCGCCGGAGTCCGCCAATACCATCGCGGCGCGGGTCGCGACGCTGGAATTCATCGGCTCGACTGTCATGGTCTTCCTGGACGCTGCCAATGGCTTTGTGCTGCAGGCGCAGACCAGCCTGCGCGAGCTCGAAGCCGCGCCGCTTGCCGTCGGCGATGAGGTGCTGGCGCACTGGTCGCCGCGCGACGGCTACTTTCTCGATTCTTGAATCCGCAAACCGGAGACCAGCATGACCACGTTCATCAAGGGTGCCACGATCCTCGCCATGGGAAGACAGCATGGCGCTGAGCCGTTCACGGGCGACATTCTGATCGAGGGCGATCGAGTCGCGGGGATCGGCACGGCCGTCCAGGCGCCCGCTGGTGCGACGGTGATCAACGGCGCCGGAAAGCTGGTCATGCCCGGCCTCATGAACGCGCATCTCCATTCCAACGAGGCGCTGTTCAAGGGCCGCTACGACAACATGCCGCTCGAAGTTTGGATGCTGTACTCGTATCCGATCCTCGCGGCCAAGCGGCTGCCCGAGCGGCTCGTCTATCTGCGCAGCATGCTGGTCGCGATCGAGTCGCTGAAGACCGGTGTGACCTGTTTGGCGGATGACCTCTATGAGAGCCCGAAGGCCGAGATGGAGCTCTTGGGCGCGGCCTTCCAAGCCTATGACGACATTGGTATCCGGGCCACCGTCTCGGCCCATGTGGTCGACAAGAACTTTCTCGACACGATCCCGTTCACCCGCGAAATGGTGCCGCAACATCTGCAGGACGAGGTCAACAAGCTGTCGCCGCCAACCGTCGACGAGTATGTGGGTTTCGTCAAACAGGCGCATGATCGCTATCATGGCCGCTCGGGCCGCCTGCGCTTCATGCTCGCCCCCTCGGCACCACAGCGCTGCTCCCCCGAACTCATGCTGGCGGCCAATGATCTCGCCAAGCAATGGGGGTTCCGTTCCACACGCATATCGTGGAGACCAAGGTGCAGGGCGTCACCGGACCGGCACTTTATGGCAAATCGCTGATGCGCTACATGCATGAGCTTGGCCTGCTGAACCCCTGGACCACGATCGCCCATTCGATCTGGGTCAGCGCGGACGATATTGCGCTGATGGGCGCGGCTGGGGTCTCGATCGTACACAACACCATCTCGAACCAGAAACTCGGCGCGGGCATCGCGCCCATCCGCAGGCTGCTCGAGGCCGGCGTTAATGTGGCGCTCGGCTCGGACGGCATCTGCTCGAACGACACGCCGCGCATGTTCGATGTCATGAAGGCGGCCGGGCTGGCTCAGAAGATCAACAACCCGGAATGGTCGCGCTGGCTGACTGCGTCCGAGGTGCTCCACGCCTGCACGCTCGGCGGCGCGCGCTCGGCCCTCATCGAGAAGGAGATCGGCTCGCTAGAGGTGGGCAAGAAGGCCGACCTGCTCATCCTCGACATGCACACGGTGAACTTCGCTCCGCTCAACGATATCCGCAACCACCTCGTGTATTGCGAGAACGGATCGTCCATCGAGACCGTGATGGTCGATGGCGAGGTTGTAGTGCAGGGCGGCCGGCTGACCAAGGTGGATGAAAACGCGCTCCTCGGTGAGTTGCGCGCTCTGATGCCGGAATTCCAAGCGTATACCCGCGGCGTTGAAGCCGCGAACCGGCCGTTCGAGGCTGCCTTCGGGGACATCATCCGCCGCTGCTATGGCACCGATCTCGGCTTTACGCGCTGGGCGTCCGACGCCGGGTGAGCCCCGTCGCTTCGACGAGACATAACGTTTGGCGGCTGGCTGAGCCAAGGCTGCGCAACGCTGAACAATCAGCACGTGCGAAATTGCCGCTGTCAGTGCACGCCGTCTTGAGCTGAGCCAGATCCATGCGGCGCTGTTCCGGATCTGAACAGTTGGGCCAAGCGATGCACGCTGCTATCTGCTTTCAAAATATGCATTTGCAAAAACTATTGCCTATGATCTAAAAATAACGAATTAATATCAGATAGATAATTCATTTATGCTCTGCATCAAATGCGAGCATGCCAGACACAATAGGTTTTGCCTATATCGTTCATTGGAATTTGGTCTTTGTTTCACGAATTCGTTTGCCGTTAGCTCGGTGGCAGGGACACGCCGGAAAGGCGAGTACTGGCCACCGAAGAAGCGGGAGATTCAATATGTTTTCGCAGAATACGTTCCGCAGCGGAATCGTTGCTGGAGCATTGCTTGGATTGTGTTCGACGGCTGCCTACGCTCAGCAGGAGCCTTGCATTGGCAATTCATCAGCAATCACTGGTCCCGCCGCGTTTGGCGGTCAGGCGATCAAGATGGGCGCGGAGATCGCTATCGACGAAATTAATGCCAAGGGCGGCGTGCTCGGCAAGCCGCTTCGCTTCGTCCAATATGACGATGCCGGAGCTCCTCCGCGCGGCGTGGACAATACGCGCCGGATTGCTCTCTCCGACAAATGCGTTGCCCTTCTCGGTGGCTATCATTCCACGGTCGCGGTCGCACAGGCCGACCCTGTGAACGAGATCGGCATTCCCTATGTCGGCGTGTTAGCTGCCAACACCAAGGCCATCGAAAACGGCCACAATCCGAACTTCATGTTCCGCGTATCTGCGAAGGACAAATGGGTCGCCCGGTTCCTCGTGGATCAAGCGCTGAAGTCTTCAAAATCCGGAAAGGTCGCCTTTCTGTATGAGAACACCGGTTGGGGCAATGGAGCGTTGCCCGACGTGAAAGACGCGATGGCCAAGGCGGCCAAGGATCTCGTCGCTGCGGAGACATTCAACTGGGGCGATCAAGACATGACGCCTCAGATCATCCGCGCTCGTGACGCCGGCGCCGACCTGGTGTTGTTGTGGGCACTGGATCGCGAAGGCAATCAGATCCTGCGATCGATGGACAAGGTCGGCTGGAAGCCGCCGATCATCGGCGCATGGGGGATCGCCGGCAACCTCGGTGAGTTGGCCGGACCGCTCGCCAACGGCATGCAGGTGATCCAGACCTATACGTTCATGGGTGCCATGGATCCGAAGAAGCAGGCGCTGTGGGACAAGCTCAAGGCCAAATACGGCCTGAAGGAGCCGTCAGATATCAAAATGGGATCGGGTGTCGCCAATTCTTATGACGCTGTTTATATCACCGCGAAGGCCATCGAAAAGGCTGGCTCCTACGATTGGAAGAAAGTCCGCGAGGCCCTTTACAGCGTAAATTACGAGGGTCTGGTAGCCGATTATAAGCCAGCCTTCGATGCTTCCGATCCGGAACGTCAGGACGCTATCCTGCCCAAATATTACAAGCTGACGGTCTGGACCGACAGCAAGCTGCTGCCGCTAGACCAGACCACGTACGGCAAAACCAACTAACACGCTTTAGTCCGGGGTGACGGGGGTGAATTCGGCCGTCATCAAGTACGGCGCAGCGCCGATCAGGCGCTCGCGTTGCCCGGCCAGCACGCCGAACTCCGGACGCGCGTTTCGCGCCGTGGGATAGACCGTCGGCCGACATTATCCTGATTCTTGATTTTTCGAGTGACGGACTGAGAACGTGACAGCGCCAATTCAATACATCCTGTCGGGCCTTGCCATCGGCGGCATCTACGCGCTGGTAGCGCTGGGGTTTCACATCATGTGGTCGGCTGCCAAGGCGGTGAATTTTGCGCATGGCGACACTTTGATGCTCGGCGCCGTTCTCGCCGTGCTTGGCGTGGATGCGGGAATGCCGCTACCGGTCGCTTGTCTGTTAGGGATAATCGCAGGTGGAGTCTTCGGGGTGTTGCTTGAGCGCTTTGCGATCCGGCCATTCGCAGCGACGGCAACCTCGATCGGCTGGATGCTAACCACGATCGCGGTTGGCGTGATGATCGAGGCATTGGCGACGCTGCAATTTGGGGGCTTTTCGCGGCCCCTGCCATCGCCCGGCGTGCAGAGCGCCGTCCACATCTTCGGAGCCGGCGTCTATCCGCAGGAACTCGCCATCCCCGTTGTGGCGATCTTGGTCATGATCGGCCTGAAGCGCATGCAGCAGCATACGCTGATCGGCCGCGCCATGCGGGCGGTTGCCCATGATAAGCGAGCCGCGGCTCTGATGGGTATCAACGTCAATCGCGTTGTCGCCTTTTCCTACGGCCTGGCGTCGCTGTTCGGTGCGGCTGCCGGCGTGCTGGTAGCGCCGGTGATCCAGGTTTCCGCGAGCATGGGTGCGCTTTTGGGCCTCAAGGGGTTCGCGGTTGCGATCATCGGTGGCATCACCAGTGCACCCGGGGTCGTCATCGTCGGGCTCGGCTTCGGAATCATGGAGAAATTCGTCGAAGGCTATATCTCGACGGCCTCCCGCGAAATCGTCGGCTTCGGTGTCATGATCCTGGCGCTGTTGGTGTTTCCACAGGGCCTGTTCGGCCACCGCGAGGTCGTCAAGGTATGAGATACCTCGTTCCTGTCGGCTTTCTGGTCTTTGCTCTCATCCTTGTCGCCGTTCCGCTGACGGCCAGCAACGAATATACGCTGCGGCTTTTCATGCTGTTTCTGATCTACGGCATGATTGCCGTAGGTCTGAATGCCCTGGTGGGTTTGACGGGGCTGGTTTCGCTCGGGCAGGCGGGCCTGTTCGCACTGGGATCTTATGCAGGAGCGATCCTCGCCACGCGGCTCGGCTTTGACATCGTCGCATGCTGTATCGGCGCAGCCATCGTATCCGGTGTGTTCGGCGTGTTGCTGGCCTATCCGACGGTGCGGGTCAAAGGCGTGTATCTCGCCGTCGTCACGATCGCTTTCGGCATCATCGTCGAGAACGTCGCCATCGAATGGCAATCGCTGACCGGCGGCACCACCGGTCTCAGTTCAATTCCGCGGCCGAATGTGTTGGGCATCAGGCTCTCGGGCTATGCCTTTTACGGCGTGCTGGCGGTCACCCTGTTTATTCTCACACTGCTCATCCACAATCTGAAAATATCGCGTTACGGCCGGGCGATGCTCGCGGTCTCGCAAAGCGAGACTGCGTCGCGCGCGCTCGGCATCAACCCTACCGCCATGCGAACACTGGCCTTCGTGGTGGCGTCCGTCACCGCCGGCATCGCGGGCACCTTTTTCGCTTTTCTGAATTCCTACATATCGCCGGACATCTTCACGTTCTCCGATAGCGTGCGGTTTTTGCTGATGGTGATCCTGGGAGGCGCCGGATCGACCTTCGGGCCCGTCGTCGGCGCCTATATCTTGACCTACCTGCCGGAATATCTGCAGCAATTTCAGCTCTGGCAAAAGTTTGCCTATGGTGCGCTGCTGCTGCTGGTTATGTTCGTGCTGCCGCGCGGCGTGCTCGGCACCCTGCGGCTGGCATTCGATCGGTTGCGGCCTCCTGACCCGGTCCCGGACGTTGCCGAAGGCCTGCCGGTCGAGACGACGCTGCGCCATGACAAGGAAATGACGGCCGAGCTGGTCGCCAATGCTCTCACCGTGCGCTTCGGCGGGTTGAGCGCCCTGTCGAATGTCTCATTGCGCGTGAAGGGCGGCGAGATCCACGCCTTGATCGGTCCGAACGGCGCCGGCAAGTCCACTTTCGTCAACGCCATTTCGGGTTTTTATCAGCCGGATGAAGGCCGTTGCGAAATCGACGGCGTCGAACTTACAGGTCGGCGTTCGCTTGAGATCGCGCGGCTTGGGCTCGCGCGCACGTTTCAGAACACCGAACTGTTCGGCGAGCTGAGCGTGCTTGAAAACGTCATGGCCGGCTATGACCAGCGCCTGTCCTATGGCCTCTTTCACGCTCTGCTGCGAACCCCGCGCATGCTGCGCGAGGAATTCGAATGCCGTCGGGTCGCGATCGGTCTGCTCGGCTTCGTCGGTCTTTCCCAATATGCCAACGAGGCCGCGCGTTTTCTCCCCTTCGGTCTGCAACGCCGTCTCGAAATTGCACGCGCGCTGGCGGGAAAGCCGCGCCTTCTGTTGCTCGATGAGCCGGCGGCCGGGCTGACCACCCTGGAAATCGACGATCTCGAAGCCATGGTTCGCCAGATCGCAGGGCTCGGCATCTCCGTGCTGCTGATCGAGCACCATGTCGATCTGATCATGGCGCTGGCGGACACGGTCACGGTGCTAGATTACGGCCAGGTGATTGCCAGCGATAAACCTGCGGCGATCCAGAACGATCCGCGCGTTATCGAGGCTTATTTCGGAACTTCGCTGGAGCGCGCCGAGGCGGCGGAGTCCGCCGCATGAGTGAAATCCTACTCGATATCCGCAATCTCGAACTGCGCTACGGCGCTGCGATTGCGGTGCGGGACATCTCGCTGAGCGTCAAACGCGGGCAACTTGTTGCCGTCATCGGCAACAATGGCGCCGGCAAGTCCTCGATGGTGCGCGGCGCTACCGGTCTTGTGCCCCCTTCAGGCGGACAGGTCTATTTTCGCGGCGAAGACACGACGCGCCTGAGCGCCGATCGGAAGGTGTCGCGCGGGCTGGTCATGGTGCCCGAGGGACGTCTATTGTTTCCGGATCAGACGGTCGAAGACAATCTGATCCTTGGCGCTTACGTGCATGGCGGCCTTAAGCATCAGGCGTCCCAATCTGCGCTCGAAAAAATTCTCGTCTTGTTTCCGCGCCTTAAGGAGCGCCTGCATCAACAGGCGGGCAGCATGTCGGGCGGCGAGCAGCAGATGCTCGCCATTGCACGCGGACTGATGGCTCAGCCGGAGTTGCTCATCGTTGACGAGCTCTCGCTTGGACTGGCGCCGAAGATCGTCGATCAATTAATCGGGGCGCTGGCCACTCTCAACAAGGAGGGCCTTACCATTCTGCTCGTTGAGCAGCTTGCGTCCTATGCGCTGGCGATCGCCGATTACGGGTTCGTCATCGCCAACGGACGAATTGCGCGTGAGGGACCGAGCTCGATGCTGTCTCGCGACGCTGAGGTAATGGAAGCGTTTCTCGGCAAGACGAAAACAACTACTTCAACCCCGAAGCCACAGGAGTAACCATGGCTCAACGCGTAATCGATCTCAGCCTAACTATCGAAGATAACATGCCGGCTCACAAGCTCTTCCAGCGGCCCGTGGTCGCGCTGCACATGAGCCATGAAAGCACCAGGGCGCAAAGTCTTGGCGTCCCCGGCGATCCCATGACATTCCAGACCAATTTCATCGCCATGCTCGACCATGTCGGAACACATGTCGACGCTTATCGACATGTGAATCCAAAGGGAGCCCCGGTCGATGAAATGCCGCTGGAGACCTTCATGGGTAAGGCAATTTGCTTTGACATGCAGCACATTCCCGATCTTGGCGACATCACCGTCGCGGATATGGAAGCCGCAGAGAAGAAGGCCGGCGTGAAAGTCGATGGCCACATCGTTCTGTTATGCACCGGTTTTCACAAGCGCAACTATCCGGGATTGGATTCGGTCTGGAAAAATCCGCTGCTTACGGTCGAGGCGACCAAGTGGCTCCACGATCGCGGATCGAAGATGCACGGCGTGGAGGGACCGTCTACCGATAAGCCCACCGACAACATCTTTGCGCAGCATCGGCTGTGCCGTGACCTCGGTATCAGCCATTGGGAATGGTTGGTCAATCTCGAGGAACTGCTGGGAAAGGGTGAATTCCAGTTCTTCGGCGTGCCGCTCAAGTTCAAGGGCGGTTCCGGTTCACCTGTTCGGGCTTTCGCCCTCGTAAACTAGCGTCAGAGCACTAATAGCGCTGCTGATCGCCTCAAACGCTGTTCCGGCCAGTCTTGCACGAAGGCTGTCCGGAATTTTCTCTTCCCGGTCAAAGAGGTGATCCGATGTCGGCCGAATTCGATACCATGAGCGCGATGGAGATGCGCCTACGCGTTGCGGCCAAGGAAATATCGCCAGTCGAACTCACCCGGCGTGCGTTGACCAAGGCCGAGGCAACGCAGTCGACGCTCAACGCGTTTTATCTTCTCATGCCGGAAGAAGCTCTCGCCGCGGCAAGGATTGCCGAAGATGCCGTTATGAAAGGAGCCCCGCTCGGCGCTATCCACGGAATTCCGTTTTCAGCCAAAGATCTCATGGCGGTCAAAGGCGTTGGTTACGCCTCCGGCTCGCGCACGATGCAATCCAATGTTGCGACGGTCAATGCACCCGCAGTGGAGCGCGCCAAAGCCGCCGGCGGTATTTTGATCGGCAAGACCACGACGAGTGAGTTCGGGTGCAAGCCAGTCGGAGACAGTCCGCTCACAGGCATCACCCGCAATCCATGGAATCTGACCAAAACACCAGGCGGTTCGAGTGCAGGAGCGGCGGCGTCGGTAGCAGCTGGTATCACGCCTTTCGCACTCGGTACGGATGGGGGAGGATCGATCCGTATTCCGGCTGCATTCACAGGATTGGCAGGGCTAAAAGGACAATTCGGTCGGGTGCCTGTCTGGCCGACGTCCGCAACGCCGACGCTCGCCCACGTCGGCCCCCTCGCCAGATCGGTGAAGGACGCTGCGTTGCTCTTCTCAGTCGTCGCCGGTCTGGACCACCGGGACCCGTTCAGCATTGCCGGGCCCGTGCCCGATGTGTTAGGCGCTGCGCGCGCATCCGTGGCCGGTATGAGAATCGCGTATAGCACGACGTTGGGGTACGCGCGGCCGGATCCCGAAGTGGTGAAGCTCACCGATCGTGCGGCACGTGCATTTGAGGATCTGGGTTGCCACGTCGAACTCGTCGAGAGCGTTTTTGAGACCGACCCCGCCGACCTTTGGACGGCGGAATTCTACGCTGGAGTTGGCATTCGGTTGCGATCCTTCATGGAGAACCAGCGCGAATTGCTGGACCCGGCGGTTGCCAATGTGCTTGAACCGGCCCTGTCTCAGGATATGCGTGACTACTATACCAAGGTATTTGCCCGCTACGCTTTGCGTGAGAGTATTCGAAAGTTCTTCGAGCGCTACGATCTTCTGATTTCACCGGTCATTCCGGTGACGTCGCTGAACACGGGAAAAAACATCCCTGACGGGCTAAGCGATAGAAATCTTGTGTCTTGGGTCTACTATACGTATCCGTTCAATCTCACAGGTCAGCCCGCCGCTTCGGTCTGCGCCGGCCTTGCCCCGGATGGGATGCCGGTTGGTTTGCAGGTCGTCGGCAGATCTTGTTGTGAAGACGACGTGATACGCGCCGCAGCTGCATTCGAACGTACCCAGTCCGCCGGATACAATGTGCGGGCGGTTGGCATTTAGATCTTTGCCGGAATTGCAATTAGGAACTTTAAACTTGGAAATCCCGCTAAACCGAATTCGGCTCTGCGGGTCGTGCTTGCAGGGAAATGGCCCGTGAGATTAATTTTGATCTTGCCCAAGTGACCTGCCGCTCGTGGTTTGACGAACGGAACATGCTGCGTTGCTGACGGAAGCACTCATGGACAAGTCGCCACTTGCCTTGGAAGGGGACAAAGTTCCGGCCGACCTCACGGAGGCCGCGGATGCGGTCCGAGATCGGCCTTATGACGAGAAGGATACCAACAAGGCCTGGGAGTCCTTTTTAAGGTTCGGGGAAATCCAGCGTGACAACGCGCTGGTGCGTGGCGTTATCGAGAAATCATGGCAGCGCAGCGCTCGGTCAGGCGTTGATGCGCGTTGCTATGGAAGCAATCTCACAACTCGCCGGACGACCTCTACAAGCTGCGTCTCAAGAACGAAGATCTGCTTGGTTCGAGCGCGGAAACCTGCCGCCGTGTAGTTCGGGCCCTGGGAGATGCCGCCACGATGGTGGTTATCACCGATAGAAACGGCATCGTGCTCGACGTCGACGGCGATCGGCGAACTATCGATTCCGGACATGATATTCGTTTGGAGGTCGGCGCCGCGTGGGGTGAGACTGTAACCGGCACAAACGGCATTGGCACCGCGCTTGTTACCGGCAAGCCGGTTCAGGTCCACGCAGCCGAGCATTTTGGCGAAGGCATCAAGGCATGGACGTGCGTTGGCAGCCCAATCCGCAGCCCAATTGACGGGAGCATTATCGGCATCATCGATTTTTCCGGTCCTCAAGCGATTTTCCATCGGCACAACGTCGCCCTGGCCGTGATCGCCGCCAATCACATCGCAGCAACCGCATTGTTGCTTTTCGAGCCGATCGGGGCGGAGGTCGGGAAGTTGCGGCGTTTTGCCCTCGTTAGATGGATGCGCCGTCTAAGTGCGGATTTCGACCGGCCTTCACAACCAAGCGCGTTTTGCCGCGGGAAACCAAATTGAGGTCATGCCTGGCTGCGCGAGTTCGAGGATTTCCGCCGCACCGGAAACAGGCCCCAGTGAGAATAGCTGATCCATTCATCGTGAGCGACCGCGGACGGAGAGCGTGATGCGTTTACCGTCGACTTCATGGTTGTCTCCTTGTTATGCAAACATTTCTCGGGCAAGAGACGACCAAACCGTCACCATTAAAATCTTGTTTAGCAAGGGAAAAAAGTACCAGCTCGTTCAGCAACTGCGTCTCATCAAGAGGGCCAATGTCCCGGTTGGGGCCAAAAGTCGCTGTTAGCCGAGAGTAACGGTTGGCGTGAAATCGGAAGCATTCGACGCAACGTATTATCTCGAAGGACCTAATGATGTAGAATCGCAGCGCTCGCATGCAGTGCAGCCAAGATCGGAATGCAATGTGCAATCCATTCGTGGACATCCTACAAGGATCGGGCAAGGCTTTGATCGGCCGATAAAGGGGAAGCGATTTCGAACAGTCCAAAGATCGGCAATGGGTGCCCGCGAATAAATTGCGTCAGGATGCCGAGAATAGGCACTGCGAAAAGCAAGACATAGAGCGCGTAATGCGCGATTGTCGATGCCCGCTTCTCGCATACTCCGAGATGCGTTTGTTCAGGAATGGGTTGTTGGTCGATTAGCCGCCATGCCAGACGCGGTAGCAAAATCATGAGAACGGTCAGCCCCATGCACATGTGAACTGTGGAGCCAACTTCACCAAGCGCACCTCGCAGCAACAAATCGCCATAGGTTCCCAGAAGCCAAGAGGCAAGCACGAGCAAGGCCGTCATCCAATTTGGCGCAAGCGCCAATGCCCATACCGGCCGCTGTTATTGCACCTTTGCATTTCAATCCAATTCCGATTGCATCCGCGCCTGGAGGCCATTTGGCACTTTCGAAACCTCAAGAGCTGTGCGCCACAACGTCCATTAAGATTGTGCAATCGTGAATTAAGCAAATCGTCGGAACTGAGAGCCCATAAGTCGAACATTAAACTCGAATTTAGTTGAGCTGACGGAGGTTGGGTGATGTTCGTCGTGGCGCGAAATCCAAGCCAATCTGGAACTGCGCCCGATGACCCAACCCCGCCTTCTTGGCCTCTCCGGTAGCCTGCGCCGGGCTTCCAACAGCACCGCTGTGCTTCGCGGTCTCCAGGACGCGCTTGCGCCCAAGGCTCGGCTCGACATTTTTTCCTTGCACGGGCTGCCGCTCTACAACGAGGATGACGATGGCGAGCACGCGCCGGAATCGGTGCGCGCCCTGCGTTCGGCCATCGAGACAACGGATGGCGTGGTCATGGTCTCGCCCGAGTACAATCACGGCATGTCCGGCGTCCTGAAGAACTCGCTCGACTGGGCCTCCCGGCCTTATGGACGTTCGGTGCTGAGGGGCAAGCCGGTACTGACGATCACGGCCTCGCCCGCCTTCACTGGTGGCGTGCGTGCACAGCAGCAGATGAACGAGACACTCGCATCGATTCCGGTACGCCCTGTGCTTCGGCCCCAGATCGTGATCGGGAGCGTGCATGAGAAGGTTCGCGACGGGCGCCTCGTCGACGAAGCCACGCTGCGCTTTGCGCTGGCGGGCGTCGATGACCTCCTCGAGGAGATCCGGGCTGCGCGCTTTGTTCGAGCGGCAGCCTGAACGTGACGGCCATTACGCCGCTGCCTGGTGGCGATGTGCGTGTCGCCTATTGGCACGTAGTGTTGCAAACTCCTAAAATGTCGGGGCACAGGCTATACGGCGCCGGCTTGAGGAAGATCCGAAATGGAGATACACCGCACGATTTTGTCGATCGCGGCGGCGGCACTCGCCGTCACTATGGGCGCGGACGCGCAGGAGAGAAGCTCAAATCTCTCGCCTCAGGTGCTGCAGGAAATTGCGAAGGTCGAGGCCGAGATTGACCTCATCGAAGCGCAAGCGATCGAACGGCTTGCGGCGCCGCCGGACAATCAGATCCAGCGAGTGCCGGCGATCATCTGGATTTCTACGGATATGGCACCCTGGCCACTGGCGCGACAATACAGCACGTCGGAACGACCGATTTCTACAAAATTACTCCCGACGCGGCTCATGGCGGAGCGACGGCAGCCGAAACCGTCGAGATTCTGGGTGTGTTTAACCTCAACACGAGCGCGGGATCGAACGCCGACGGCTGCCGTCTAGCCCGGGCTCGTTTCATGAAGGCGAGCACGTCCTTGTTCGTTTGTGCGCGTGCTCCGCTGCTTGAGGGCGCCGCCGGCTTCAAGACAGTCCCGGCGGCTTGGTCATCATTGATCTGCGGGGATGCCGGGCGCTTGCCGCGTGGGGGCTGCCCGGCCGGCGAGGGTTTCGCTCCTTGCGGTGACTTCGGCCGGGGCTTGATCGGCAGCCGTGGGGCAGGCCTTGCCCGGGGGCCGGGACGGTCAATTCCCCGTTCCACCTCAGCGCGCTTGCGCCAGACCGTCGACGACAGTGTGACGCTCAGTGGTTTTCCGCCTCTGGCGGTCAGCCCGGCGGCGGTCAATACCCTGATCATGTCTCGCCAGCCCATGCCACGCCGTTCGGCAGCATCGAACCAGACCAAGTGTCCGGCCACCAATTGCGACAGCTTCTTCCGGCCTCCGCCAGGAAGATGAAAGTCCTCCATCACGGCTTTCAGGCCGGATTCCAGTTCTCTGTTACTCGCCATTTTGATCTCTCCCATGCCGACGAGAGATAGGAAGCCAGATTGTCCTCTGCAAAACTCTTCTTTTTTATGCAGCTGAAAGCAGAGGATTGCAGAACTCACACCTGTGCATCTGCCTTGATGCTGTAGGAAACACTCCCAATTTGAAGCCATCAGCGAGATTGTTTATCCCGTGCGCGAAACCTCTATTTGCGCCGTCCCAATAGCGGAGCGAGCAGTGCCACGAGTTCGGCTTGCCGATGCACGCCGGTCTTTGCAAAAATGCTCTTGAGTTGGCTTCTGCCGGTTTCCTTGGCGATGCCCAACTGCTCTGTAACCATTTCGAGCGATTCGCCCGAAGCCAGTCGCGCCGCGAGGCGGGCCTTGGCCTCGCTCAGTCCGAAGGCTGCCCGTAGCGCTGCCTGTGGCGGCTGGGAGGTATCGTCTGGATCAATCAGAATAACGACGGCCTGGCAATCCGCGAGTGCGTTTGCAGTCATGCTTGCAAGCTTTGTTGGGTATGCAAACAGGGGTCTTCGGCCAGTCCGGGGTAGAGGCACTGGCGGTGAGAGACCGCCGCCAATACGTCGCCACAGCAAATCATGAAGGGCGCGCTCCAATGCGGTGGTGGCACCCCTGTCTTTCGCGACCAATTTCCTTTTCGTGATCCGAATGTCTCCGGTAAGAAGCCGCTCTGCTGAGGGATTAGCCTTGAAGGCTTCGCCCATCCGATTGATCAACACCACGGCGGTACCGCTGACTTCGAATGCGTCAAGTGCTCCATTTGTTGCGGCGCACCCCATAGCGCGAGCAAGAGCTGCACTTCCCGCAAGACGGCTCGACAACAGTGCAAGTTGGCCTTTTTCCGTTTCCGAGAATGGGCCTTGCTCGATCGTGCGCTGGAGTGACAGACACCACAAGTCGTCCCCACAAGCGACCCCGACGCCCGCAAACCACCGCAAGCCGTGTGGGGCCAGAAACTCCTGGTAATACGGATGGCGTTTTATTTGATTAGCGCTTGAAATATCGAGATCGTCAGCCACGCCTCGTTGCATCATGATGTCGATGCCCCGATTGCGCTCATCCCGCAGATACCATTGTTGCCCAAAATACGTGTCGGCCGACTCACTCATTCGTTCTGTGAAGGGTACGTTGGGAATCAAGCCGCCTTTGATGGGAAGAAGAATAGCTCCGAAACTCTCAGTGAGAGCAGTTGCGGTATCCAGAGCCTTCACCCATGAGGCGGGATCGAGAGCAGCATCGGCGAAAGCCCGCTCAACAGGCTCAAGATTCCAGTCCGGCATCCGTATTTCCCCGGTACTCCCGGCCGAGGAACTGAAGTCAGCATCCCGCCAGACCGAAAGCTACTTGCGGACGAGTTTAGCGATAAATCATAGGCTGTCTAACCCAAACGGGTCGAGACGCCGGAAATCAAAGCTGGTTTAATACGCTATGGTCTATTTTTCATTTCGCATTGATTTTAGGGGGAGGCCAAGGGCGACGTCCCGAGCCGATACAGTAGCGGATGCGAGAATGGCACGCTCTCGTGCTTGAACGGTTGGACGCAAGCCTAGTCTACTTCGTAGCGGGAGTTCTTGAGCAATTTAGGCGCTCGACGCGAGTTGCGCCTGCCATCACTGCGATGGCAGACAAGATTTTTAAACAATAAGAGGGCGACGGCAAACCCCCAAGGACACCACGTTTTGTCTGAGCCAATTTTTGGAGGGGATTATGTCTGTCAAAAAAGCCGCGCTCACCGGATTAGCAACTGACTCCGGCACGGCAGGTGATTTTATCACCAACGATAATACGCTTGTTTTCAGTGGCACTGATAAGGATACCGGTGCGAGCGTTCTCGGCATCTGGATTATCGGCGGAACTTACGTTTCGCGCACATTAATCGGGACGGTAAATCTCGCGTCGGGACAAACGAGCTGGACCTTTGATTTCTCCGGGACCGCTCTCGCCGACGGCAACTACACAATCACTTTGACGGACGGAGCGACAAGCGGCTCAACCATCCTGAACACGAAGGCTGTTACAGTCGACAACACCGCGCCAACCATTTCCACGATAACAACGTCCGGTTCTGGAATTGCAAGCGGAAACGGCACGCTGAAAGTGGGTGACATCGTTTCGTTTACGGTCACTTTCGGTGAGACCGTGATAGTGAACACTTCGGGCGGAACTCCAACGCTTGCCTTGAATGACGGCGGGATCGCGGCTTATACGAGCGGGTCTGGTAGCAATACGTTGACTTTCAAATACACGGTTGCGGCCGGCCAGAACGCCTCCGACCTCAGTTTGGCGGTCACCAGCGCACTCAACCTCAATGGTTCGACCATCAAGGACACGGCCGGTAATAACGCCGTACTGACCGGCGCAAATAGTTTTAATCCGGTTGGGACCCTTGTTATCGACACGGCCGCGCCAGCCGTTTCTTCGGTCGCCGCCTCGGGTCCCGGAATCACTAGCGGCAACGGAGACCTGAACGCTGGGAAGATCGTCACGTTGACGGTCAATTTCAGCGAGACAGTTACGGTCAGCGGTCCTGGCAGCAAAGTTCCCAGCCTGTCGCTGAACGACGGCGGGATTGCGACCTTCGTCGGCGGTTCTGGCACAAATGCGCTGACCTTTAGCTATACAGTTGCCGCCGGACAGGACACGGCTGACTTGACGGTGACAGCGTTCAATTTGAACGGCTCGAGCGTTCGAGATAGGGTCGGGAACAACGCCAATACGAGCGGAGCTGTCAACAACCCTTCGGGTATATTGCATATTGACACGTCTGCGCCTGCAGCGCAGGCGACATCCGATCTGGCTGCGGCATCCGACTCCGGCTTTTCGAGCACTGATAATATCACGAAGCAAACAACGCCGACGTTCACGGGCACGGCTGAAAGCGGCAGCACCGTAACCATCTTCAGCGACGGCGTTGCGGTCGGAACGGGGGTCGCCGTTGGCGGCACCTACACGATTGCAACGGCGACATTGTCGAACGGGACGCACAACATCACAACCAGGGCGACTGACGCAGCAGGAAATACGAGCGCGGCTTCGAGCGCGTTGTCTGTGACAATCGATTCGGTTGCTCCAAATGCACCGGCAATCACTCAGGTCACGGACAACGTTTTGCCAGTGACTGGTACCGTGGCGAATGGCGGAAGCACTGACGACACCACTCCGACGGTACACGTTGTACTGACCGGCACCAATGCCGTAGCGGGCGACGCTTTACAGCTCTTCAACGGTGCCACTGCCTTGGGTGCCGCTGTGACGTTGTTGGACGCCGACATCACCAATGGTTTTGTGGATATTACGACGTCGCCTTTGAGCGCGGGCAACTACAGCTTAAATGCAAAAATTACTGACATCGCGGGCAATGTGAGCAATGTCTCGAGCAACTACGCAGTGACGGTGGCGACTAATGCCTCGCCCACTGGGTCGGTAACGGTCTCCGGCACGCCGACGGAAGATCAGACGCTGACGGCATCGAACACGCTGGCGGACGCCGATGGTCTGGGATCGATCAGCTACCAATGGCAGAGCGACGGTGTCGATATTGGTGGGGCGACGGGTACGACTTACATGTTGGGCGATGCCGATGTCGGGCACACGGTCGACGTTGTGGCGACCTACACCGACGGGCATGGCATGCTGGAAAGCGTGAGCAGTGCTCCGACTTCAACGGTGGCAAACGTCAACGATGCGCCGACGGGCGGGGTAACGATCACCGGGACGATTGCAGAGGATCAAGTTATTACGGCCGACACCTCTACGTTGGCGGATGCGGACGGGCTTGGGCCACTGCACTACGTCTGGCAGCGCTCGATGGGCGGCGGCTGGACGCCCAGCAATATCGGCTCCGACCAGGCGACCTATACGCTCGGCGATGTCGACGTTGGCGCGCAAATTCGTGTACTTGTCTTTTATACGGACGGCCATGGTACGCCGGAGCAGCTGGTCGGTGGACCGACGGCCGCGGTTGCCAACGTCAACGACAACCCGGTGCTGACGAATGTCGGGCCGACGGCGTCGAGCACCGAGCAGGTTCTGGCACTGCTCGACATCGACGCGACGGCTTTCGACGCTGATTTTGCTGCTCTCAATGGCGGTGCCGGAAACTACGCAGGCGGCAATTTATCGATTGTTCGAAACGGTGGGGTCAACACGGAGGATTCTTTCAGTTTCGACACCACCGGTGCAAATTTTACGGTGAACGGCAATCCGTTTCAATCGGGCACGCTTCAGTCTGCTGGGTTAACCTTTGCGACCTTCAATAATACGACCGTGGGTGTTCCAGGCGGTCATTTTTTCGTTCAGTTCACAAGCACGGAGACTGCCGCAACGACGGCACTCGTCAACGATGTGCTGCGTCACATTACCTATGCAAACAAGAGCGATAGCCCGCTGTCCAGCGTTGAACTCCTCTACGTATTTCAGGATGCTCAGTTCGGCGCAGGCCAGACGATCACAGTCAATATCGCGCCGGTCAATGATGCGCCGGTGGCGACGCCAGTCACCTTGGCGTCGGGAACGGAAGACACGGTCTACACCATCAACGCGGCGACGCTGCTGGCCAATGTCACCGACGTCGATGGACCGCCGCTGTCGATCTCCGCGGTGAGCGTGGCAACCGGCGGCGGAGCGATTGTCGACAACCACGACGGCACCTGGACCTATACACCGGCGGCCGGGTACACCGGTTCGGTAACATTCAGTTACACCGCTTCGGATGGCTCGCTGTCGGCGAGTTCGACCGCCAGCCTCAACCTCGTAGCCGGCGCCAACCATCCGCCTGTCATCAGTTCGAACGGTGGCGGCGCCACGGCTGCGGCCAGCGTGGCGGAGAACTCGACGGCGGTAACGACGGTTGCGGCGAGCGACCCGGACGCGGGGGCGACGCTAAGCTATACCATCGTCGGCGGAGCGGATGCCGGCAAGTTCACGATCAATAGCACGACCGGCGCGCTCGCCTTCCTTGCGGCGCCGAACTTCGAGGCGCCGACCGATGCCGGCGGCAACAACGTCTATGACGTGACGGTGCAGGCTTCCGACGGTCTCGGCGGCACCGACAGCCAGGCGATCGCGGTGACGGTGACCAACGTCAACGAGGCGCCGGTCGTCGCGGCCGGCCAGACCTTCAGCGTTCCGGAGAATACCACAGCGGTAGGTACTGTTGCGGCGAGCGACCAAGATGTCGGGTTGTTTCACTCGATCGTCTATTCGCTCGATGCGGACACGGTCGACAACAATCTCTTCTCGATCGATGCCCCGACGGGTGCGTTGTCGTTCAGGTCGGCGCCCGATTTTGAAACCGACACGCACATGCTACCGACGCACCTGCCATACCCCGGATACACCGTGATCGTTCGGGTTTCGGATGGGACGAACGCCACACTGACGACGACCCAGAATGTCGTGGTTACGGTCACGGACGTCAACGAGGCGCCTGTCATCAGCTCGAACGGCGGCGGCGCCACGGCCACGCTCAGCGCGGCGGAGAACAGCACGGTGGTAACGAGCGTGGTGGCGAGCGACCCGGATGCGGGGGCGGCGCTGAGCTATACCATTGTGGGCGGGGCGGATGCCGGCAAGTTCACCATCGACAGCACGACGGGGGCGCTGGCCTTTGCTACCGCGCCGAACTTCGAGGCGCCGACCGACGCCGGCGGCAACAACGTCTACGACGTGACGGTGCAGGCCTCCGACGGCCTCGGCGGCACCGACAGTCAGGCGATCGCGGTGAGCGTGACGAACGTCACGGGCAATGTTGTGGGTGACGCCGGCGACAACGTTCTCACAGGAACCGCTGAGGAAGATACGGTCAGTGGGCTTGGGGGCAATGACACGCTGATCGGGCTGGCTGGCAGCGATACGCTTGATGGCGGCGCTGACAACGATCTGCTGCGTGGCGGGGCCGGGGTTGACACGTTTATCGGCGGCAGCGGGATCGATACAGTAGATTTTTCCCAGGATTCTGCTGAGGGCGGCACTTTCCGTGCTGTTGTTGATCTCGGGCAGGGATTGGCCCGGGACGGCTTCGACAATCTTGAGACGCTGTCCGGCATCGAGAACGCTATCGGCACCAACTTCAATGACAGTTTCACGGGTGATGCCGGTGCGAACACCTTTACGGGCCTCGACGGCAACGACCAGTTTTCCGGCCGTGACGGCAACGACACGTTGCTCGGCGGTGCCGGCGCCGACCAATTCTTTGAAGGCCGGTTCGGTGGCGGCTCTGATGGAGACGATTTCATCGATGGCGGAGCTGGACAGGATACGCTTCAGATAGGCAACGATATAGGCGAAAACGTTTTTGTTGACCTTGCAGCGGGGGTTGCGACTGGAACGACTGTTGGTAACGACACGCTGATCTCAATCGAGAACGTCCTCACCAATGCGGGCAATGACACGATCCTCGGAAATGGCGCCGACAACATCCTGTTTGCAGGCTTTGGGGCCGATCAGCTCGATGGACGGGGCGGCAACGACCAGCTGCTTGGGTATCTTGGAACAGATACGCTTATCGGCGGTGCTGGCAATGACATCATCGACGGCGGAGCGGATGCGGACACGGCGGTTTATTCCGGCAATCGATCGAACTACAACGTCTCGCTAAACGCGGACGGCAGCTATTCCATTATTGATACGCGGCCTAGCTCCCCTGATGGCAACGACACAGTTTCTAATGTGGAGTTGTTTCAGTTCGCGGACCAAACAGTTGCAGTCGCTCAGATCCTCAATCACGATCCGGCGATCAGCTCGAACGGTGGCGGCTCCACGGCCACGGCCAGCGTGGCGGAGAACGGTACCGCGGTGACCACGGTGGTGGCGAGCGACCCCGATGCCGGGGCGACGCTGAGCTATTCGATCGTCGGCGGGGCGGATGCTGCCAAGTTCACCATCGACAGCGCGACCGGCGCGCTCGCCTTTGCAACGGCACCGAACTTCGAGGCGCCGACCGATGCCGGCGGCAACAATGTCTACGACGTGACGGTACAGGCCTCCGACGGCCTCGGCGGCACCGACAGCCAGGCGATCGCGGTGACGGTGACCAACGTCAACGAGGCGCCTGTGATCAGCTCGAACGGCGGCGGCGCCACGGCTGCGGTCAGCGTGGCGGAGAACGGTACCGCGGTGATCACGGTGGTGGCGAGCGACCCGGATGTCGGGGCGACGCTGAGCTATTCGATCGTCGGTGGGGCGGATGCCGCCAAGTTCACCATCGACAGCACGACCGGCGCGCTCGCCTTTGCCACCGCGCCGAACTTCGAGGCGCCGAGCGATGCCGGCGGCAACAACGTCTATGACGTGACGGTGCAGGCTTCCGACGGCCTCGGCGGCACCGACAGCCAGGCGATCGCGGTGACGGTGACCAACGTTAACGAGGCGCCGGTTGTGACGGCGGGCAACACGCTTAGCTATGCAGAGAATCAGGCGGCGGTGGCTATTTCCGCTGCAGCTACCGTGACCGATACTGATTCTGCGGATTTTAACGGCGGCTCGTTAACGGTCACCTTTGCGGCAAATGGGACCGCGGCGGATCAGCTGACGATCCAGAATCAGGGTGCAGGCGTCGGTCAGATCGGCGTCAGCGGCAGCAATGTGACGTATGGTGGCGCAGTGATCGGTACCCTAGCGGGTGGCGCTAACGGTGCCGATCTGGTCGTCACGTTCGATAGTCCAAGCGCCACGCCTACGGCGGTCTCAGCTCTTCTCGAGCACATCCTCTATTCGAACAGCTCTGACACTCCGTCGACCCTAGCGCGCGCAGTAACTTACACCTTGAACGATGGCGACGGCGGGACTTCAACTGGCACCGCCACCGCGACCATCAACGTGACGGCAGTTGATGATGCGCCGGTACTGACGAATGTCGATCTCACAGTGTCTAGCGTCGAACAGACCCTGGCCCTGCTCGATACGGATGTAACGGTTTTTGATGCTGAATATTCGGCGCTCAACGGCGGTGCAGGAGATTATGCAGGATCACTGGTTTCCATCGTCCGATGGGGTGGGGTAAATCCCGAAGATTCGTTCAGCTTCGATACCTCCGGGGCAAGTTTCACGGTGAACGGCGATCCGCTTCGGTCCGGTACACTTCTTTCCAATGGTTTAGTCTTCGCGACTTTCAACAACACGATTGTGGGTGTTCCGGGCGGCCGTTTATTTGTGCAGTTTACAAGCGCAGAGACTCCAGCGACGACGGCGCTCGTCAATGACGTGCTGCATCATATTACCTATGCTGACAAAAGTGATACACCACCGCCGAGTGTCCAGCTTCTCTACGCCTTCCAGGATGCTCATACTGGCGTCGGTAACATCGTTACGGTCAACATAACGCCTGTGAACGATGCGCCGGTGGCGGCGCCAGTCACCCTGGTGCCGGGGACGGAAGACACGGTCTACACCATCAACGCGGTGACGCTGCTTGCCAACGTCACCGATGTCGATGGACCGTCGCTGTCAATCTCCGCGGTGAGCGTGGCAACCGGTGGCGGAGCGATCGTCGACAATCATGACGGCACTTGGACCTATACACCGACGGCCGGGTACACCGGTCCGGTAACGTTCAATTACACCGCTTCGGATGGATCGCTGTCGGCGAGTTCGACCGCCAGCCTCAACCTCGTAGCCGGCGCCAACCATCCGCCGGTCATTACCTCAAACGGTGGCGGCGACACGGCCACGGCCAGCGTGGCGGAGAACTCGACGGCGGTGACGACGGTTGCGGCGAGCGACCCGGATGCGGGATCGACGCTGAGCTATGCCATCGTCGGCGGCGCCGACGCCGCCAAGTTCACCATCGACAGCGCGACCGGTGCGCTGGCCTTTGCCACGGCGCCGAACTTCGAGGCGCCGAGCGACGCCGGCGGCAACAACGTCTATGACGTGACGGTGCAGGCTTCCGACGGCCTCGGCGGCACCGACAGCCAGGCGATCGCGGTGACGGCGACCAACGCCAACGAGGCGCCGGGGATCAGCTCGAACGGCGGCGGTGCCACGGCTGCGGTCAGCGTGGCGGAGAACGGTACCGCGGTGACCACGGTGGTGGCGAGCGACCCCGATGGGGGGGCGACGCTGAGCTATTCGATCGTCGGCGGGGCGGATGCCGCCAAGTTCACCATCGACAGCACGACCGGGGCCCTGGCCTTCCTTGCGGCACCGAACTTCGAGGCGCCGAGCGATGCCGGCGGCAACAACGTCTATGACGTAACGGTGCAGGCCTCCGACGGCCTCGGCGGCACCGACAGCCAGGCGATCGCGGTGACGGTGACCAACGCCAACGAGGCGCCGGTCATCACCTCCGGCCCGCAGACTGGAAATGTTCAGGAAGATGGCACTATTACGGCGTCGGGCCAACTGACGGCGCAGGACCTCGATAACGACAGCATCATTTGGCAGGTGGAGGGCGGCAGCTTCAGCCATCCGGCCGATTTTCATTTCCAGGTGGACGAGTTCAAGATCACGAAGAATGGCGCTGCGTTCTTCGACGATACGTTCAGCGACGGTAATCCCCCGCCGTCGGCGCCCGGCAACCCCGCCTCGTACGGCACGGTCGGTACCTTCACGGAATCGAATGGACGTTTGAATGTGGACGGCGGTGGTGCTGCGCCGCTTTTTGGGGCCGGGACGCCTGATCCCTTCGTCGGATCCGCTGCTCGGCTGCTTTCAAATATCGACCCTGCAAATACGGTGAACGGGCTGAAGAGCAATGCGAGCTTCGTGGTCGAAGGCCGTTTCGACCTGATCCTGCCGGCGAACTCCCGCGAGGCGTATGGAATCCGGCTGACCGACCGAAGTGCCACGCAATCGGGGGACGATGCACCTGCCTTGGTTGTCCAGCAAGGCTCGGATGGGATTGTCTGCGTGCAACTCTGGAACTTCGATTTCGATGCCGATACTTCGCAACTACTGCAGAGCATCCGGCTGTCGCCGGCGACCGGTGACGACCAAATCGCCTTGCGGCTTTCCCATCAGGCCTCCAATCCCGGCATCATTTATGCCTCGTTCGACTTGCTGCACGGCGGAGGTGTGACGTCGACCCACAGCTTCTCGGTCACTGGCAATATTTTCGGCTCGGATACCCTGACTACAGCCGATGACGAGAACTGGACGCGTGCTGAAATCGTTTCGTGGGCGCCGGCGGAAGCCGATTCGACCTTGGAGGGGACCTACGGCGCGCTCACGATTAGCCAGACTGGCCATTGGGATTACACGCTGGCGAACGACCAGGCGAACGTTCAGCGGCTGGCGGCGGACCAGATCGTCACCGACACGTTCAATGTCGACGTCGTCGACATTCACGGCCTGTCGGCGACGCAGCCGATCACGATCACCGTGACCGGCAACAACGATCTGCCGGTGATCGCGATCGGAGCGACGGACTCTGCTTTGGGTTCGGTGACGGAGGATCCGGCCGCCACCACGCTGACGACTAGCGGGACGCTATCGTTCTCGGATGTCGATCTGACCGATGTGCATTCCGCCTCGGCTGTGCCGCAGGCGGGCAATCTAGGAATGCTGACGGTCGCACTGTCGCACGACGCGACGGGGAGCGGTACTGGCGGCGTACTGATCTGGAACTACGAGGTCAGCGAAGCGGCGGCGCAGATCATCACGGCGGGGCAGAGCCACAGTGACACGTTCACGGTATCCGTCAACGACAGCCATGGTGGAACGGCCATGCAGACGGTCACGGTGACGATCAACAGCAGCAATCATGCACCCGCAATTACATCGAACGGTGGCGGCGCCACGGCCACGGTCAGCGTGGCGGAGAACTCGACGGCGGTGACCACGGTGGTGGCGAGCGACCTGGATGCGGGATCGACGTTGAGCTATGCCATCGTCGGCGGGGCGGATGCCGCCAAGTTCACCATCGACAGCACGACGGGCGCGCTGGCCTTTGCCACGGCGCCGAACTTCGAGGCGCCGACCGATGCCGGCGGCAACAATGTCTATGACGTGACGGTGCAGGCCTCGGACGGCCTCGGCGGGATCGACAGCCAGGCGATCGCGGTGACGGTGACCAACGCCAACGAGGCGCCGGTGGCGGCGCCAGTCACCCTGGCCCAAGGGACGGAAGACACGGTCTACACCATCAACGCGGCGACGCTGCTGGCCAATGTCACCGACGTCGATGGACCGCCGCTGTCGATCTCCGCAGTGAGCGTGGCAACCGGCGGCGGAGCGATTGTCGACAACCACGACGGCACCTGGACCTATACACCGGCGGCCGGGTACACCGGTCCGGTAACGTTCAATTACACCGCTTCGGATGGCTCGCTGTCGGCGAGTTCGACCGCCAGCTTCAACCTCGTAGCCGGCGTCAACGAGGCGCCGGTCATCAGCTCGAACGGCGGTGGCGCCACGGCTGCGGTCAGCGTGGCGGAGAACGCGACCGCGGTGACCACGGTGGTGGCGGGCGACCCGGATGCGGGATCGACGTTGAGCTATGCCATCGTCGGCGGCGCCGACGCCGCCAAGTTCACCATCGACAGCGCGACCGGTGCGCTGGCCTTTGCAACGGCACCGAACTTCGAGGCGCCGACCGATGCCGGCGGCAACAACGTCTACGACGTGACGGTGCAGGCCTCCGACGGCCTCGGCGGCACCGACAGCCAGGCGATCGCGGTGACGGTGACCAACGTCAACGAGGCGCCTGTGATCAGCTCGAACGGCGGCGGCGCCACGGCTGCGGTCAGCGTGGCGGAGAACGGTACCGCGGTGACCACGGTGGTGGCGAGCGACCCGGATGTCGGGGCGACGCTGAGCTATTCGATCGTCGGTGGGGCGGATGCCGCCAAGTTCACCATCGACAGCACGACCGGCGCGCTCGCCTTTGCCACCGCGCCGAACTTCGAGGCGCCGAGCGATGCCGGCGGCAACAACGTCTATGACGTGACGGTGCAGGCTTCCGACGGCCTCGGCGGCACCGACAGCCAGGCGATCGCGGTGACGGTGACCAACGTCAACGAGGCGCCTGTGATCAGCTCGAACGGCGGCGGCGCCACGGCTGCGGTCAGCGTGGCGGAGAACGGTACCGCGGTGACCACGGTGGTGGCGAGCGACCCGGATGTCGGGGCGACGCTGAGCTATTCGATCGTCGGCGGGGCGGATGCCGCCAAGTTCACCATCGACAGCACGACGGGCGCGCTGGCCTTTGCCACGGCGCCGAACTTCGAGGCGCCGACCGATGCCGGCGGCAACAATGTCTATGACGTGACGGTGCAGGCCTCGGACGGCCTCGGCGGGATCGACAGCCAGGCGATCGCGGTGACGGTGACCAACGCCAACGAGGCGCCTGTCATCAGCTCGAACGGTGGCGGCGCCACGGCCACGGTCAGCGTGGCGGAGAACTCGACGGCGGTGACCACGGTGGTGGCGAGCGACCTGGATGCGGGATCGACGTTGAGCTATGCCATCGTCGGCGGGGCGGATGCCGCCAAGTTCACCATCGACAGCACGACCGGGGCGCTGGCCTTCCTTGCGGCACCGAACTTCGAGGCGCCGAGCGATGCCGGCGGCAACAACGTCTATGACGTGACGGTGCAGGCGTCCGACGGCCTCGGCGGCACCGACAGCCAGGCGATCGCGGTGACGGTGACCAACGCCAACGAGGCGCCTGTCATCAGCTCGAACGGCGGCGGCGCCACCGCCGCGGTCAGCGTGGCGGAGAACTCGACCGCGGTGACCACGGTGGTGGCGAGCGACCCCGATGCCGGCGCGACGCTGAGCTATTCGATCGTCGGTGGGGCGGATGCCGCCAAGTTCACCATCAACAGCACGACCGGCGCGCTCGCCTTTGCCACCGCGCCGAACTTCGAGGCGCCGACCGATGCCGGCGGCAACAATGTCTACGACGTGACGGTACAGGCCTCCGACGGCCTCGGCGGCACCGACAGTCAGGCGATCGCGGTGACGGTGACCAACGTCAACGAGGCGCCTGTCATCAGCTCGAACGGCGGTGGCGCCACGGCTGCGGTCAGCGTGGCGGAGAACGCGACCGCGGTGACCACGGTGGTGGCGGGCGACCCGGATGCGGGATCGACGTTGAGCTATGCCATCGTCGGCGGCGCCGACGCCGCCAAGTTCACCATCGACAGCGCGACCGGTGCGCTGGCCTTTGCAACGGCACCGAACTTCGAGGCGCCGACCGATGCCGGCGGCAACAACGTCTACGACGTGACGGTGCAGGCCTCCGACGGCCTCGGCGGCACCGACAGCCAGGCGATCGCGGTGACGGTGACCAACGTCAACGAGGCGCCTGTGATCAGCTCGAACGGCGGCGGCGCCACGGCTGCGGTCAGCGTGGCGGAGAACGGTACCGCGGTGACCACGGTGGTGGCGAGCGACCCGGATGTCGGGGCGACGCTGAGCTATTCGATCGTCGGTGGGGCGGATGCCGCCAAGTTCACCATCGACAGCACGACCGGCGCGCTCGCCTTTGCCACCGCGCCGAACTTCGAGGCGCCGAGCGATGCCGGCGGCAACAACGTCTATGACGTGACGGTGCAGGCTTCCGACGGCCTCGGCGGCACCGACAGCCAGGCGATCGCGGTGACGGTGACCAACGTCAACGAGGCGCCTGTGATCAGCTCGAACGGCGGCGGCGCCACGGCTGCGGTCAGCGTGGCGGAGAACGGTACCGCGGTGACCACGGTGGTGGCGAGCGACCCGGATGTCGGGGCGACGCTGAGCTATTCGATCGTCGGCGGGGCGGATGCCGCCAAGTTCACCATCGACAGCACGACGGGCGCGCTGGCCTTTGCCACGGCGCCGAACTTCGAGGCGCCGACCGATGCCGGCGGCAACAATGTCTATGACGTGACGGTGCAGGCCTCGGACGGCCTCGGCGGGATCGACAGCCAGGCGATCGCGGTGACGGTGACGACGAGCATCAGCTCCGTGCAGTGGATCGCAGGTGATGGCAACTGGAATGTTCCGGGAAATTGGAGCACCAATTCTTTGCCGGGAGCACAGGATGTTGCATTGATTAACCTGCCAGTGGAGGTGTCACATACCACGGGCAGCGACACAGTCGGCAGATTGTATGCCATGGCCGGGGTGCTGTCGCTCAGCGGGGGGGCACTTACAGTAAATGGGATATCGGTCATCAACAGTCTTGCCGAAACGGGCGGCACAGTGACCCTGGCCGATACGGCAAGTATGGGTTCGCTTACGCAGTCTGGCGGTCAGCTCAACGGCAGCGGCACGCTGACGGCGACGGGACTGTCGGCTTTCTCCGGCGGCACGGAGAGCGGGTCGGGAACGACGCAGGCGTCGGGCGGAGCTACGTTCACGAATTCATATTTTGGGCTGGATGGCGGGCGGACGCTGCAGCTTGGCGGCAGCAGCACGGCGACGGGAGCATATGCTCAGATCGATCTGAATGGCAGCGATCCGAACACCGGCATCAGCGACATCGGCTCCGGCGTCCTGACGATTGCGGCCGGCGCGACATTCGACGACCAGACCACGAGCGGAATGTACGTCTTCGCCAGCAACCGTGGCGGCAGTGATGACGGCAGCACGGCGGCGGTCAACAATCTCGGTACCTTCACGAAGAGCGGCAGCGCGGCCGACTCGACGATCAGCACGGCATTCAACAACAAGGGAGTGGTGAACGTTAGCAGCGGCACGCTGCACCTCAGCAACGGTGGCACGGATGTTGGTGGCAGCTACACCGGCGCGGGTACGGTCGATTTTGGCAGCGGTACTCACACGCTCGATGCGGCCTCCAGCGTCGCGATCGCAAATGTCACGTTCAGCAATGGCTCCACCACGATCAATGGCAGCTACAATGTGTCTGGGACGACCACGGTCAGTGGTGGCACGGCGACCCTTGCCGGGGCGGTGTCAAGTTTGGGTAGCGCGCTGTCCGTGACATCTGGAACGCTGAATGTCAGCAGCGCCAACGCGACTGTGGGGACCATTACGCAGTCTGGCGGTCAGCTCAACGGCAGCGGCACGCTGACGGCGACGGGACTGTCGGCTTTCTCCGGCGGCACGGAGAGCGGGTCGGGAACGACGCAGGCGTCGGGCGGAGCTACGTTTACGAATTCATATTTTGGGCTGGATGGCGGGCGGACGCTGCAGCTTGGCGGCAGCAGCACGGCGACGGGAGCATATGCTCAGATCGATCTGAATGGCAGCGATCCGAACACCGGCATCAGCGACATCGGCTCCGGCGTCCTGACGATTGCGGCCGGCGCGACATTCGACGACCAGACCACGAGCGGAATGTACGTCTTCGCCAGCAACCGTGGCGGCAGTGATGACGGCAGCACGGCGGCGGTCAACAATCTCGGTACCTTCACGAAGAGCGGCAGCGCGGCCGACTCGACGATCAGCACGGCATTCAACAACAAGGGAGTGGTGAACGTTAGCAGCGGCACGCTGCACCTCAGCAACGGTGGCACGGATGTTGGTGGCAGCTACACCGGCGCGGGTACGGTCGATTTTGGCAGCGGTACTCACACGCTCGATGCGGCCTCCAGCGTCGCGATCGCAAATGTCACGTTCAGCAATGGCTCCACCACGATCAATGGCAGCTACAATGTGTCTGGGACGACCACGGTCAGTGGTGGCACGGCGACCCTTGCCGGGGCGGTGTCAAGTTTGGGTAGCGCGCTGTCCGTGACATCTGGAACGCTGAATGTCAGCAGCGCCAACGCGACTGTGGGGACCATTACGCAGTCTGGCGGTCAGCTCAACGGCAGCGGCACGCTGACGGCGACGGGACTGTCGGCTTTCTCCGGCGGCACGGAGAGCGGGTCGGGAACGACGCAGGCGTCGGGCGGAGCTACGTTTACGAATTCATATTTTGGGCTGGATGGCGGGCGGACGCTGCAGCTTGGCGGCAGCAGCACGGCGACGGGAGCATATGCTCAGATCGATCTGAATGGCAGCGATCCGAACACCGGCATCAGCGACATCGGCTCCGGCGTCCTGACGATTGCGGCCGGCGCGACATTCGACGACCAGACCACGAGCGGAATGTACGTCTTCGCCAGCAACCGTGGCGGCAGTGATGACGGCAGCACGGCGGCGGTCAACAATCTCGGTACCTTCACGAAGAGCGGCAGCGCGGCCGACTCGACGATCAGCACGGCATTCAACAACAAGGGAGTGGTGAACGTTAGCAGCGGCACGCTGCACCTCAGCAACGGTGGCACGGATGTTGGTGGCAGCTACACCGGCGCGGGTACGGTCGATTTTGGCGGCGGCACTCACACGCTCGATGCGACCTCCAGTATTGTCGGTAATGCGACTTTCAGCGGCGGACAGACGACGATCAACGGCACATATAGTGGGACAGGTACGACCACGGTCAGTGGCGGCACGGTGACGTTTGCCGGGGCGGCTACAACAGGTTCGCTGGCGCAGTCGGGAGGCGAGCTCGACGGTACCGGCACACTAACGGCGACGGGATTGTCGACGTTCTCTGGCGGCACGGAGAGCGGGTCGGGAACGACGCAGGCGTCGGGCGGAGCTACGTTCACGAATTCATATTTTGGGCTGGATGGCGGGCGGACGCTGCAGCTTGGCGGCAGCAGCACGGCGACGGGAGCATATGCTCAGATCGATCTGAATGGCAGCGATCCGAACACCGGCATCAGCGACATCGGCTCCGGCGTCCTGACGATTGCGGCCGGCGCGACATTCGACGACCAGACCACGAGCGGAATGTACGTCTTCGCCAGCAACCGTGGCGGCAGTGATGACGGCAGCACGGCGGCGGTCAACAATCTCGGTACCTTCACGAAGAGCGGCAGCGCGGCCGACTCGACGATCAGCGCAGCATTCAACAACAATGGAACGGTGACGGTAACGGGTGGAACTCTCGATTTCACGGGCACTCTAGCCAATAGCGGGACTATCAATGCTCATGGAGGAGACATCGTAATCTCATCTGCCGAAACCAGCGGCGGCAATGCAGTAATCTATGGGACCTCGCACATTCAATACAACCAGGCATCTAATGACCATGTTACTTTCGCGAGCGGGGCGACGGGTGAACTCACACTTCTAAACTCTTCTGCATTTGCAGGGACGATTGCTGGGTTCACGGGTACCGGCACCGGAGAACCCGCGACTTCTGATAAGTTAGATCTAAGGGACATCGATTTTGCATCTTCGCAATTTGCGAAGAGCTATGAGAATAACGTTCTTACGGTAACCGATGGATCGCATACCGCTCATATCAACATGGTAGGGAACTATACGCTTGAGAATTTTCACTTTACTGGCGATGGCAGCGGGGGAACTTTAGTAACTGATCCGCCTGTCCCGCTCGATCAGAGCAGTGAGGCGCCGAATGCCACATCCACCGGCACTATCGACACTATCGTCGGGGAAGCAGGCAATGACACCATAAACGGGGGGGCAGGAAATGATTTCCTGAGCGGAGGTGCCGGCAAAGACATCCTCACCGGTGGTGCGGGGAACGATACTTTTATCTACACTGCGGCCTCTGATTCCGCCCCTGGTGTAAGCAACTATGACGTGATCACCGATTTCACACATGCGTCAGATCACTTCGATTTCACGTCCTTCGCCGGCGTAGCGTCAGTCAATAGTACTCCCCTTGCATCGGCAACCAGCCAAGTCTCAGCTCACTCGGTAGCTTGGTTCTTCGATGCGGCCCACAATGAAACCATCGTATACGCGAATTCGAGCGGAATCGCCGAGCTAGGCGGAGCAACAAACTTGGAAGTTCATCTCACCGGCATCGTTCCCCTTTCGAACCAGGATTTTTTTCTGCATCTATAAACAGAGTGTATGAACCGCACTGCACGCGATCTCGCTGTCGCGCGATTCGTCACGTGGCGCGCCCCTTGTTTGTCCGTCGCGACAGCATCGCATGTCGCTCAAGTGAAAGCTTCCTTGTAAGGGCAAACCAAGGCGTGCATTGAATCCGATTGGGTTGCCCGCCCTCGCTGCACTTGTCGCCGCGCTCGGCCCCTTGTGGCGACTTTCAGATGCCGGTCGCAGTGCAACAGCAGCGGCCGGGTTTTCGGGGCTGCGCCGCCGAATTATAAAGTTATTTCAATGATATACGAGTTCGTGGTTATAGCACGGTGAATATTACCGGCGGGACCAATACTGCGTTGGGCGTTGGCCCCAACGTCAATGCCACCGCGACCAGCGGCAATGTCTTCGTCAATATGACGAACGGCATCCTTCAGGGAGGCGCAAGCGGGGTACGCCCACGATGAAGGCCGCCTTGTTCTGAGAGGCGGATTGAGCACTCATAAGCACGTGTTTAAGAGCGAGCTTAAGAGCGATTGATGGGTCAGATTTCGGTGCTGACGGGGCCGGAACGCCGGCGGCGTTGGAGCGAGGATGAGCGGTGCCGGATCGTTGCGGAGGCCTTTGCGCCGGGATCGTGTGTGGCGCAGGTTGCGCGGGATCACGATATTTCAACGGGGCTGATTTACACCTGGCGGCGTCGGCTTCGCCAGGACCTTGCTGACCAGGGCTTTGTGGAAGCGGCGATGGAAGCGGAGCCGATCAAGGAAGCGGCACCGTCCGGTGAAGTGATCGTGGTGGAATTGACGGGGAGCGGACGGATCAGGATTTGCGGGTCGGCGCCGCCCTTGCTGGTGTCGGCGGTGTTGAAGGCGCTGCGATGATTCCGATCCCCTCTGGCGTGCGGGTATGGCTGGCGACGGGCCATACCGATATGCGGCGCGGCTTTCCGAGCCTGGCTTTGCAGGTGCAGGAGGTCTTGAAGCATGACCCACTGGGGGGTCATTTGTTTTGCTTCAGGGGGCGCCGTTCAGATCTGATAAAAATCATCTGGCACGATTCTCAGGGAGCGTGCCTGTTTACAAAAAGACTCGAAAGAGGAAGATTCATCTGGCCTTCGGCTGCCGGTGAAGCCGTGACGATCTCTCCGGCGCAGCTTTCTTACCTGCTATCTGGGATCGACTGGCGGAATCCTCAAGAAACTTTGCGTCCAACGCGAGTTGGATAGCATTCTGCGATTGAACCTACCGGGAAATCTGATTCACTGGCTTCATGAGTTTGAAGCCGGATGACCTTCCTTCGGATCTCGCCAGCGCCCAGGCGGCGCTGTTGATCGAACGTGAGGCGTTGCGGGCTGAACGCGACGCGCGGCTGAGGGTCGAGGTCGAACGCGATGCGGCCGCGGCGAAGGTCAGCCGGATACAGGCCGAAGCCATCAATTGGCAAGCCGAAGCGGCCAACGCGCGGGCGAAGCTGTCGGACAATGAGGCGCTGATCGCGCATCTCGAGCTGCGGATCGAGAAGCTCAAACGCGAACTGTACGGGCCGCGTTCCGAGCGCACGGCGCGGCTGATCGAGCAGTTGGAATTGGAACTTGAAGAACTCGTCACCACGGCGAGCGAGGATGAGCTCGCCGCGCAGGCCGCGGCGGCAAAGGCGCAGAGCGTACGCGCCTTCACGCGCAAGCGGCCGGTGCGCAAGCCATGGCCGGATGACATCGAACGCGAGCGCGTCGTCATTGAGGCTCCAACGAGCTGCGCCTGCTGCGGTGGATCGCGGCTGGCGAAGATCGGTGAGGATGTGACCAAGACGCTGGAGGAGATCCCGCGCTGCTTCAAGGTCATCGAGACGGTACGCGAGAAGTTCACCTGCCGCGATTGCGAGAAGATCAGCCAGCCGCCCGCGCCGTTCCATGCCACGCCGCGCGGCTTCATCGGCCCACAATTGCTGGCGACGATCCTGTTCGACAAGTTCGGCATGCATATCCCGCTCAACCGCCAGAGCGCGCGCTTTAAGGCCGAGGGGATCGACCTGCCGTTGTCGACCCTGGCCGACCAGGTCGGCCACGGGACCTTTGCCGTCATGCCGCTCTTCCACTTGATCGAACGCCATGTACTCGCTGCCGAGCGCCTGCATGGCGACGACACCACCATCCGTATCCTGGCGAAGGGCAAGTGCACGACCGGGCGGATCTGGACTTATGTGCGGGATGACCGGCCCTTCGCCGGGCCTGCGCCGCCGGCGGCGGTCTATTACGCCTCGAGCGACCGACGAGGCGAGCACCCCCAGAAGCATCTGGCCGCCTTCGCCGGTATCCTGCAAGCCGATTGCTACAACGGCTTCGAGCCGCTGTTCGACCCGCAAAAGAAAGCGATGCCGATCACACCGGCGTTTTGCCTGGCCCATGCGCGGCGGGGCTTCTTCGAGTTGGCTGACATCGAGAAAAATGCTCGGGAAGGTAAGAAGGGCAAACCGGTCTCTCCGATCGCGCTGGAGGCGGTCAGACGCCTCGATGCGTTGTTCGAGATCGAGCGTGCCATCAACGGCCGCGGCGCCGACGAGCGGCGCGCCGTGCGCCAGGAAAAGAGCAAGCCGCTTCTCGAGGACATGCACGCCTGGTTGCTGCGTGAGCGCGAAACCCTCTCGCGCTCCTCCGAGGTCCTGAAGCCTATGAACTACATGCTCAGGCGCTGGGACGACTTCGCCCGCTTCCTCGACGATGGCAGGATCTGCTTGACCAACAATTGCGCTGAGCGCGCATTGAGGGGCATCGCCTTGGGAAGGCGCAACTGGACCTTCGCCGGCAGCCAGCGTGGCGCCGACCGTGCCGCCATCATGCTGACGATGATCACGACCTGTCGCCTCAACGACGTCGATCCCAAGGCCTGGCTCGCCGACGTCCTCGCCCGTATCGCCGATCTTCCCGCGTCGCGTCTGCACGAACTGCTGCCCTGGGAATGGAAGCTCCTGCGCCAAGCCGACAAGCCCGCCGGTCAGCAGGCCGCCTGACCTTCACGCAACGCCATCATAGAGCTCGCCGTGCCCGCGCGCATGCGTCAATCAGGCGGTCCTCGTCGTATGCGTACCAAGCGGGGGCGGGATCGACGCGAGCACGACCAGCGGCAATATCGTGGTCAATGCAACCGGCGGCCAACTCGGCACTTCTGGTGCGCGGCTGAGCAGCGGCGTGGTGGCGACTACGTCGACCGGCGCCATCAACATCACGGCGACGCCGATTTTTGCGGTCAATGACGGCATCAACGCCCAGGTGGCGGGCGGCGGCAGTGGCGGCATCACCATCGTGGCGGGGGAGATCAACGTCCCCGGCAATGTGGGCATCCTTTCCAGCATCACCGGTGGGACCGGCAATACGTCGATCACGTTCAACGGCGCCATTACCGCGCCCGGCTTTGGCGGAATCCGCGCGACCTCCAGCAGCACTGGCAGCATGAGCGTCGGTGGCATTGGCAGCATCAGCACATCAAGCGTCGGTCCGGCCATTAGTGTGACCAATAGCGCCACCAGCACCAGCGGCGACATCACGATCAATCCGAGCGGGACCCTCAATGGCGGTGCCGCACCTGGTATCGCAGCGCAGATCACCAATGCAGCCAACAACGGCAACATCGTTGTGACGCCGACGGGTGCGGTTACGGGCGGCAACTCTGGCGGTCTCGGCGCGATCGCGGCGACGACCGCGGGCGGCGGCAACGTCACGGTGACGACCTCTAACAATGTGACGGCGGGCATTGACCGCCTTGACGCCGCCACCAATCAAATTGACGCCGACGGTATCAGGCCGCCCCCCCACCGGAGGAGCTTTTCCGCCCGCCCGGGTTGCGATACGCTTCCCATTTTGAGGGGGTATTTCATGACCCGGTCGCTTTGGGCAATTGTTGCCCTCGGCTTTGTAGCCGGTGTGGCGTTGCTGTTCTTTCTTCCCCCTCTCTTCAAATCTCCGCCGTCGGAAAGCTTGCAGTTGGCGGCGGCTAAAGCAATCGGCGCGGCAACAGCCGTGCCACGGCCAGCTACGAAGGCGCCAGCAATGAAACAGGCGAATGATCAATCGCAGGAGTCGTTTCCGAAAGCGCGGCGAGCGATCGTGCGCATGCTCAAAGATCCCGACGCCGCTCGCTTCGGTCGGATATTCGAAGGCCGGGGCGTAATCGGCAGGGCCACCATTTGCGGAGAGGTAAACGCGAAGAATGGCTTTGGCGGTTACACCGGCATGACGCCTTTCGTTTACTTTCCCGACGATGACAGAGCCGAGCTGATAACCGACCCAGTAACATTGCAGATGACACGGGAGGGCATTGATGCGTACTTCAAAGATTGCCGTAGATCGTGAGGCGCGGGCGCAAACTACAGTCAAACAGCTATTGAGGAAGGCTGGCAAGCGCAGCCTTCATGGTCAGGTCTTTACGGCTGTCCCCCACGGCCGCGAGACAGACGCGAACCGCGAGTTTGCGCCGGATCGCGACTCGGGCGCCATTGTATGGTTCCTCATCGCCCTCCCGATATTCATGGTCGCCCATGCACTCTGCGTGAAGATTGGCGCCATCTGACGCAAGTCGCGACGGCGGACCCGAAGGAAGTAGGCCAATCGTATCAAGGCCTCCCCTTGCCGTCGACCTGCGGTTGCGATTTGATGGAAACCCCATGACTGATCTACGCCCCTACGCACCACCGCTTAAGCCCCCGCTCACGGCCGGCGCGCGATTCATCAGAGGCTTCAAACGCATTGGCATTGTACTCGGCGTCATCGCGTTGGTCGGTGGCTTCGCGATCACAATTCCGATTGCCATAGGCCAGCAAAACAGTGCGCAGGGTCGCTACGAGCAGGCCGTCTGCATGAATGATAGAGTGCGGAACAACTGGCCGATCAAGATGAAAAGCTATGATCAGACGAAGATCGATTTTGATGCGACCGGCTGCCCGTCAGGCCCGTTCTATTATGAAGGCCTTCCTACGGTCCTCTCCTACGCGAAAGAAAAGCCGGCGCCTTTGGAATATGCGATTGAGCCATTCGCATATGGTGCCGTAGCGTCGACCGTCTCCGCAGCGGCTCTGTTCTATGGCTTTTGGCTAATCGGCTGGCTCTGCGCCGGCTTTACGCGCGACTGATAGGTCGAACGGGCACCTCCGCTAACGCGGAATTGCGCTGTGGAAGCGCGCGCCTGAGTCAAGGCCGCGCGGTGACGGTCCACCACTTGCTGCACAGTCCCCCCTTGCGTATTCGTCCAGGTCAACACCTCCGGTGAGGTGAGCAAATACGGTCTCGCGCCGAACGAAGTGGGTGACTTTGTGCGTCGGCTTCCCGACTATCCGGGCCTGATTCCTCGCGGCTTTATGACTCTCGCCATCTTCAGTGGTGACGCCGACAAGGTTCGCGGGTGTTTCAAGTTGCTGCGGCGGCTGCGAGACGCGTTAACGATAGGACATCGCCGCGACTTAGCCTGCTCTCTATGGGCATGACAAGCGACTTCGAGATAGCAATCGAAGAGGGGGCTGACGTCATTAGAGTTGGCCAAGCGATTTTTGGGCCACGACCGACGAAAGACGGACACTACTGGCCCGGGCTCCTTCGAGGGAACGAAGGATCGTCTTAATGCATAGTGCTTCGCGCGGCGCTAAAACGCGAGCGCGGCCTCCCTTGAAGCGGTCCGCCGCTCCATGAGCAGAATCCGAGCCGCAATGGGTGCGACGACGATCAATCCAGAGATGGCAGCCCGTTAAAGGGAAGACCCGCTTGCGGGGCTTCAGCGCAGCCGTAAGCTGGGTCCCACAGGGGCAACGCCAATTCTCGCTCGGTGAGCGGCTGGAAAATAGCCGGGAAGCTCGCTGGCATAAAAATTTTGAATCGTTCGTCCTGATCGATTCAGTAATTTAATTGGACGGCCGTTTCGGCAGCATGCGATTCTGGCGCATGTCCGAACTCACGGTGCAATACGTCGTGCTCGAACGCTGCGATCCGGCCCGTAACATGGCCCGGTTCTATGTGCTCACGATCGAGTCGACCCTCTTTGGCGATACTGCATTGGTGCGCGAATGGGGGCGTCTCGGCCAGCGCGGCCGGCGGCGCCTCGATCTGTTCGCAGGGCGGGTGCAGGCCGTCGAGGCACTCGAGGCCTGGCTCGTGCGCAAAGCCCGTCGTGGCTACGTCCGGCGAAATTCCACAGCTTCAATGAACCATCCCGTCCACCGTGACATCGCCAGACTGGAAGAGCGACAGCAACCAGATGAAGCTTCGCAAAACATTAGCGCGATATTGGTGGCATGCTCGATCAGGTCCAGGCCGATTTGCCCAGCCGGTTGCAACGGCGCGATGAATACTGCATAATACTAAGTTGTTGATATTGTTCGCATAGCATAGATTTTGGGATATATTCCTAGAATGGGAACAACCAGAACGGTCCTTGCGAAGGATCGCGCTGAACCTGCACGTGCTGCAGAATTGGCCAGGAGCCCTTTGAGAGGCGGTTTGCGCCAATTTTTTCCTGGTCCAGATCTCCTCCCATCCGGTTCATGAGCTCGGATGGCTCTAAAAGCCGTCCCATGAAGTCGACCTGCTTGAAGGAGGGCCGGGGCTGACTAGGAACTTTAGGGCGTTTCGTTTATTTCACTTGTTGCGTTTATTTCGAATATGGCGTACATACAAAGCCGTACAGGGGAGAAGATACGATGACCATGCCAGCCTACGCCGAAGAGCTGGGGGGTACTCGCCTGCCTTCCGCGAGCGAGAAGGCGGCAGCCAACCAGCTTCGTCAGATTCTCGCGTCGCATGCGACGGGAGACGCCAAACTGCGCGTGCTCGACGATGCGCAACAGGCTGCTGAGATAACCTTGTCGCCGGCCCTGTCGAGCCTCTTGATGGAATTGCTTCGGCATATCGGTCGCGGCGATGCGGTGACGCTCGTGCCTGTGCATGAGATGTTGACCACGCAGCAAGCTGCCGACATCCTGAATGTCTCACGTCCGTTTCTAGTCTCGCTGCTTGAGAAGAACGAAATTCAGCATGTGACAGTGGGGCGTCATCGCAGGATTAGGGCAGAGGACCTATTCGCCTATAAGCGCACGCGTGATGAGAAGCGAGGCAACGCGCTTGCGAATCTCGCCGAGCTGGACGCGGAGCATCTGTAGGCTTGTTTGCAAACCGTTTCACCGCGTTCGTCGATGCGTGCTCGCTTGCGAGCGCGCTCAAAAGGAACCTGCTGCTCTCCCTGGCGGAGGCGGAATTTTTTCGTCTCCGCTGGTCGAGCCGCGTCCTGGACGAGACCGAAGCAGCTATCGAGGAAATCTTGAGCGGCAAAGGCTTTGACGATGCAACGGCGCGCGCGGAGCGGGCGCGCGCCAGCATGGAAGCTGCCTTCGAAGATGCCATGGTTACAGATTTTGACAACTTCTTGCCGGTTGCGGCGGGTCTCCCCGATCCCGGCGATCACCACGTTGTTGCTGCGGCGGCCAAGACGCAAGCCGCAATGATCGTAACGGAAAACCTTAAGGACTTTCCGGCGACAGTTCTTTCCGACCTGAACATGGAGGCGAAATCCGCCGACGCTTTCATTGCGGATACCATTGCACTCGACGAAGCTCGCGCCGTTGCAGCCATTCGGCGTATGCGCGAACGGTTCAAAAAACCGGAAATGACGCCAGCGGAGCTATTGCTCGTGATGGAGGCTGCGGGACTGATCGAAACGGTTGACCTGCTAAGGCCACACGTCGAATCGCTCTAGTCGATTCGACAGCGACGCTCGCAACCTGACGATTCAGTAATTTAATTGGACGGCCCTTTCGGCAGCTACGATTCTGACGTTTGTCCGAACTCACTGCAATACCTCGTGCTCGAACGCCGCGATCCGGCCCGGAACATGTCCCGCTTCTATGTGCTCATGATCGAGCCAGCCCTGTTTGGCGACACTGCATTGCTGCGGGAATGGGGCCGTCTCGGAAAGCGCGGCCGCCGGCGCCTCGATCTGTCCGCTGGGCCGGGTGCAGGCCGTCGAGGCGCTCGAGGCTTGGCTCGTGCGCAAAGCCCGTCGTGGCTACGTCCGGCGAAGCCCCACAGCTGCAGTGAACGGTCCCGTCCACCGCGACTTCGCCCTTCGGATATTCCATAATGAAACTTATGCGAATCACTAAAGTTGCAGTAGATCAATAACTTAGCCGCATGATTCCAAATATGACGCTGTGGATGGTCCAAAAAAATTGGGAGCGGATTGAAGGCGGCGAGGCTGAAGCGGCCCGCTCGCGCGGTGACTGAAGTTCAAAACAACGCCTGGATGGTTTGCACCTGCTGCTGTCCCTGGTGATAAGGACTCGGCCTTGAGGTGGGTCTCTTCTGAAGCAGCGAAGGGGTGCTCGGATTCCTTGCTCGCGAATGTAGAGCCTTCCTAGGAGGCGTTCGCCCTCGATCGTTCGCGAGCCGCGCGGCGGCGCTGCCGGCGTTCGCGCCGGCGCGGGTCCGACTCCGCCGGAAGCCGCTGCGGAGGCACGGCTGGTTTGGGCGGCGCGGGTCGAACCTCTTCGACGCGCTGCGGCTCGTTGGCGCCGGGCCGAGCCTCCATGAGGTCGAGCACGGAGCGCCCTTTGTCCGTGATACGCCAGCCGCCATTCAGGCGTTCGATGAGGCCTTGCGAAAAGATATCAAGATCAGGCACGCGGGAAGCTAGGCGTTTGGTGCGTTCGGCCCAGTCCTTCCCGCTAGTCGCAAGGATCGCCATATCGCGTTTGAGGTCCGCGATCGAAGCGAACCCGCCCGGGTAGCTCACGAGGATCTTCAGGACTGTGACCTGGAAATTCACCGGACTAGCGTCCACTACCGCCACATGGATGGCGTTTCGGAGAGGACTCTGCGGCCGATAGATTTCAGGCTGTCGGGCGAGGTCGCGCCTTTGGCGGCCGCTTCCAGGATTGCGGAAGCGACATGTGCCTTGGCGCCCGTCTCGTGGCCGGAAACGCTCTCGCAGATCTCGTCGAGGATCGCGCGCGAAAGCGCGGCAGTTGCAGTATCGAACATGGGAAAACCCCATCTGAAAAACCCATCTTAGCGCAATTCTTGCGAATAGGGATTCAGAAATGCTCAGGCGCGAAGACCTGTCGGCCGCGGAGCGCAGACCATCGTTCTCTCGGACCGCGGGTTCGGGCCCCTTCCCTCCATCGATCACCAATATCCTCGGGGCTTTCGGCAGCGCGCCTGCCCAGCCTTGTGTACGCCGGCGCGGAGGTCGAACGATTGAAGGATCCAAGATATGGCAGCGTCCTCGGCACCGGAATGCAGGGGGCACTTCGATCGAAATTCGGTCGATCCAACCTCGTCCCGTTTGAATTTCGAACGCATTTGACATCGCCCCCCAACCGACAACCCAGTCACCGCAAGCGCTTAAGCCCAGATCCCGGTCCTGGCACGCAATCTGCGTAGCTCCCCTTGCGTCCCTCACCTCGCGACGAGGGACAGAACAAAGTTTTCACAATGGGAGGGAATGCATGAGTGAGCACGGGACGAATGGCGCGCGCCAACATGAAAGCCTGGACGCGGTCGTGATCGGCACAGGGGTTGCCGGCCTTTACCAGCTCTACAAACTGCGCGACGAGCAGGGCCTCAAGGTCAAGGCCGTCGATACGGCCACCGGCGTGGGCGGCACCTGGTACTGGAATCGCTATCCGGGAGCACGCTTCGACTCCGAGGCCTATATCTACCAGTACCTGTTCTCGGAGGAGCTCTACAAAGGCTGGAGCTGGAGCGAGCGCTTCCCCGGTCAGCCCGAGATCGAAAAGTGGCTCAACTACGTCGCCGACAAGCTCGACCTGCGCAAAGATATCCGCTTCAGCACGACGGTTGCGAGCGCGGTCTTCAACGAGGCGACACAGCGCTGGACGATCACGACCGACAAGGGCGACACCATCGACGCCCAGTTCCTGATCACCTGCTGCGGCATGCTGTCGGCGCCGCTGACGTCGGTGTTTCCTGGACAGGAGACATTCAAGGGCACCCTCGTCCACACCGGCCGCTATCCTAAGGACAAGCTCGATCTCGCCGGCAAGCGCGTCGGCGTGGTCGGCAACGGTGCCACCGGCATCCAGGTGATTCAGACGATCGCCGGCGAGGTCGGCAGCATGAAGGTGTTCGTGCGCACGCCGCAATACATCATCCCGATGAAGAACCCGAAATACGGGTCGAAGGAGGTCGAGGGTTACAAGGCGCGGTTCGAGGAATTCCGCAAAACCCTGCCCCACTCGTTCACCGGGTTCGAATACGACTTCACCAACGGCAATTGGAAGGATCTCAGCCCGGAGCAACGTCACGCCGTTCTGGAGAAGATCTGGGATGAAGGCTCGCTGCGGCTGTGGCTCGCCTCATTCGTGGAGATGTTCTTCGAGGAGGACGTCAGCGAGGAGATCTCCGAGTTCGTCCGCAAGAAGATGCGGGCACGCCTCAAGGATCCCAAGCTCTGCGAGACGCTGATCCCGACCGATTACGGATTCGGCACGCATCGCGTCCCGCTCGAGACCAACTACCTGGAGGCCTACCACCAGGCGAATGTCGAGCTGGTCAGCGTCAAGAACAACCCGATCAAGCGCATCACGCCCCAGGGTATCGAGCTCACCGACGGAACGGCGTACGACCTGGATGTGATCATCCTGGCGACCGGCTTCGACGCCGGCTCGGGTGCGCTGACCCGCATCGATATCCGGGGCCGCGACGGTCGCTCGCTGAAGGACGAGTGGAGCCGCGACATCAGGACCACGATGGGGCTTCAGGTCCACGGCTACCCGAACCTCTTCACCACAGGCGCGCCGCTGGCGCCGTCGACGGCGCTCTGCAACATGACGACATGCCTTCAGCAGCAGGTCGAGTGGATCAGCGATTGCATCGCTTATCTCAAGAAGAACCATCTGAGCGTCATCGAGCCGACCAAGGATACGCAGGACGCCTGGATCGCGCATCACGATGAGATCGCGAACACGACCCTCGTGACCAAAACGAACTCCTGGTACATGGGCTCGAACGTCGAGGGCAAGCCGCGCCGTCTGCTCTCCTATATCGGCGGCGTCGGAACCTATCGCCAGAAGTGCGATGAGGTCGCCTCTTCGGCCTATCCCGGCTTTGCCAAGCAGTAACGACGGGGCCGCGCAACCATTTTATTGGTGGGCGCGGCCCTGCGTCCCGCATCATCACGACAATTCGGAGGAACACATGACCAAGGACTTCAAGGCGGCGGCTGATGCCGTCCTCAATGAAACCGTCACGACCGGCCAGGGCGTCCCGGGCGTGGTGGCGATGGTGACAGATCGCACCGGCAACATCTACGAGGGGGCCGTGGGCAAGCGTCGCATCGACCAGTCGGCGGCGATGACGACCGATAGCAGCTTTGCCATCTTCTCGACGACCAAGGCGATCACCGGCACGGCCGCCCTTCAACTCATCGAGGAAGGCAAGCTCGACCTCGATGCGCCGGCAAGGACCTACGCGCCTGATATCGGCAAGCTGCAGGTGATCGACGGCTTCGATGCCAAGGGCCAGCCCAGGCTTCGCGCCCCGAAGCGTGAGGTGACCACGCGCATGCTGCTGCTGCACACCGGCGGGTTCGGCTACGACTTCTTCAACGAGAACTATCTGCGCCTGGCGACCGACCACGGACAGCCGAGCGTGATCACCTCGTCGAAGGCCGCCATCATGACCCCGCTGCTGTTCGATCCCGGCTCGAAATGGGAATATGGGACGAACATTGATTGGGTCGGGCAAGTCGTCGAAGGCATCACCGGCAAGCGGCTGGGCGAGGTCTTCGCCGAGCGCATCTTCAAACCACTCGGCATGACCAACACGACATTCGAGATCAACGATGCGGTACGCAGCAAGCTGGCCGGCGTGCACGCGCGCAACGCCGACGGCTCACTGACCTCGATGGACTTCGAATTGCCTGCCAATCCCGAGGTCCATATGGGAGGCCACGGCCTCTACAGCACGGTCGGCGACTACATGCGCTTCATCCGCATGTGGCTGAACGACGGAGCCGGCCCGCACGGCCGGGTGCTGAAGCCGGAGACCGTCATGATGGCCGAGAAGAACCAGCTCGGCGATCTCAAGGTGACGGCGCTGCCGGGCGTTATCAAATCGCTCTCGAACGATGCGGAGTTCTTCCCTGGCCTGTCGAAATCCTGGGCGTTCACTTTCATGGTCAATGACGAGACGGCTCCGACCGGACGGCCGGCCGGCGCGCTCGGCTGGGCTGGGCTGGCGAACCTGTTCTATTGGATCGACCGTCAGAACGGCTTTGGCGGCTATTGGGCCACCCAGATCCTGCCCTTTGCCGACGTGGCCTCGTTCACCGGCTACATGCGTTTCGAAACCGCCTTCTACGACAGCCTGAGCCAGCGCAAGGCCGCGTAGGTTTTGCTGGCTTGAGGCCTTCAATCCGCCTCCGACCTCGCCGTGTTGCGGTGCGGTCGGAGGCGAGCCGGATAGCACCAAGGTCGGGATACCCGGTTGCGCGTTTCGATGGATGGCTTCACAATCAGGAGATAAAGCTCGGGGTCCGGCAGTTCAATTCGGACCACTCAGCGCGTCAAAGGAGGGAACGTGTTGGGTCAGACGCCAGAGGATGCTTTCGCCAATCCAGGTATCGAACGCGACGTTCTGACCAGCTGGGAACGCTTCCTGTCCGGAAGCAGCAGCTCGCGTCGGCAGGTCGTGCGATCAGCCATTACCGATTCCTGGCAGCGTTGCCAGCAATCGGATGTCGACTATCGGCGTGGCCAGGCTCCGGTGCCGATCAGGGATGACCGGCTGCAGCGTCTGCTCGACAAGCGCAGTCGTCTCGTCCAGGCCGGCGCGTCGACGATGGCGCTGGCGCGCGACTACATGCTGGAAACCGGCACCGTGATGGTGCTGACCGATGCCGACGGCATTGTCTTGCGCCTGGAGGGCGACACCAAGCTCGCGCTACGCGATGCCGTCGAGAAGACGCACTTGCTGCCCGGCAGCAACTGGAGCGAGACGACCTGCGGGACGAATGCGATCGGCACGGCCTTACAATCCGGGCAACCGATCCAGGTGCATGCCACCGAGCATTTCTGCTCCGGCATCCACCGCTGGACCTGCTCGGCCTCCGTCATTCGCGATCCCATCGACGGCGCCGTGATCGGCGCGATCGATATCTCCGGATTATCGTCTTCCTACGGGCGGCCGGCGCTCGCGCTGGCGATTTCGGCAGCGGCGCGCATCGAGGCTCAGCTGCTGCAGATGGAGCTGGACGCCCGCTATCGGCTGCTCGACCAGTGCTTCTGGATGCTGCCGTCTTCGGATCGGCATCATGCCGTATTGTTCGACAGCGCCGGACGTCCATTCAAGGCCAGCGGAGAGATGTCGCAGATCATGCGCGATCTCGGCGCGCCGGGAGGCCAGTCCGGCTTTCCCCAGCTCGGCAGCCGCGACGATCAGCTGCTTGGCGCCTCGCGTCCGGCGTGGATCAAGGAGGAATGGCTGAAGCCGGTGGTGCATCAGGGTGAGCACCTCGGCACGGTGATGGTGGCGCCGAAGCCGGCGGCTTCCAGCAAGCTCTTGTCGTCAGCGCGAGGCGAGGCCCAGGCTTTTGCCAATACAGTCTACGCCAGCCCAAAGATGCACAGCGTGGTCGAGAAGTGCCGTCGCGTCGGCATATCGGCGGCTCCGGTGCTGCTGCTCGGCGAGACCGGCGTCGGGAAAGAGGTGTTCGCACACGGAATCCATGCCGTGTCACCGCGTCGGAGCGGCCCGTTCATTGCCGTCAATTGCGGCTGCGCCTCGCGCGAGCTGCTGGCCAGCGAACTGTTCGGCTATGTCGACGGCGCGTTCACCGGGGCGCGGCGCGGCGGCATGGCCGGAAAGATCGAGGCCGCGGCGCGCGGCACCCTGTTCCTCGACGAGATCGGTGAATTGCCGCTCGAGCTCCAGCCCATGTTGCTGCGAGCTCTCGAGAATGGCGAGATCAGCAGGATCGGGGAGACTGAGGTGCGCAAGGTGGACTTCCGCCTCGTCGCCGCGACCAACCGCGATCTGCAAGCGGAGGTGGACGCCCAGCGCTTCCGCAGGGACCTGTTCTACCGGCTGGCCGTCGTTCCCGTCGACATACCGCCGCTGCGGGAGCGCTGCGACGACATTCCGCTGCTGGTCGATCACTTCGTCGCCCAGACAAGGGCGCGCTACGGTCTTGCCGATCGCCGTTTTGCGCCAGAGACGCTCGCGCACCTTCGGCACCATGATTGGCCCGGCAACGTCCGCGAACTGCGCAATCTGGTCGAGAGTCTCATGCTGACAGGCAACGGCGACCCGATCGAACCGTCGGACCTGCCCGATACCATCCGGAGGACCGAACGACCATGCGAGCGCAAGCCCGGTCTGTCTCTCGCCGAGTCTTCCGAACGTGACTTAATCTCGCGCACGCTCAGGTCGTGCAACGGAAACGTGACGGCCACCGCGGCCGCACTCGGACTTGCCAAGAGTACTGTCTATGCGAAGCTGCATCGTTATGACATTCGCTTCGACCCGGGCTCCGCAAAATTTTCTAGTTGAGACACGGGCCGTCCCTCTCCAGCGCCGAAGGATGGGCCGGATTGTTGCAGTTGATTTCTCTTAGATGAAGCTTCGATGTTCAGGAATTCCAGGCATCTCTGATCCTTACCGATTTCTTTTCCATTGCTCCCCTGCGGTCGCTGTCACTCAGCTGCATGTTTGAGTATGGAGCGCAAAGCAACATAAGGAAGAGCGCTGTATTTGCTTTGTATCTGGCAAAGGTTCTGCGGCTTTCCGTGCCGAGCATGACGACCCGGCCTTCGGTCGTGCAAACGCTCCAACTCCATACACGGCCACTCTTTTTCAGCAGTGTTTCAAAGACTGGCAAATGATTCGGCATTGGGTGCTCTACCCGGACTCCAAATCGAAATCAAAATCGGACGACGAAGGTCGAAGAGAGATCGAAATTATCATGGCTCAGCAAAGGAATAACTGGATACGCCGGTCGGATGAAGAGCGTATTGAATGTCTCAGCCAGTTGCAACGGCGCGATGAATGTTGCATAATGCTAACCTGTTGATATTGTTTGCATAACATAGATTATGGAATATATTCCTAAGACGGCGCCGGCAGAAAAGCTGCGTGCGGCGCACCCGGTTGAGCTTAATCCTGAAACGCGGTCCTGAGCAATCGTCGCGCCGACGGCTGATCGCCGGGGTGCCGATCCCGATCTGCTGATGCCGATGATGATCATCATCCGGCTTCCAGATAGTTCGGGCCGACCTTAACTGGGGCGCATGGTAGGCAATTCGTCGACGTCGTCTGTCGCTATTGTGGGATCGTTCAAGTCGTAGCCAAATCCCTCGTAGACGAATGCGCCGCGGATCAGTTCACAATCGCGTTCGCTGACGCCTGCGTGTCGACAGACCCGATACCACGCCGCCTCGATGGTCGAGGTCATGCCGTCGACGATCGCGGTGGCCTCCTCCTTGGAAAGCAGAAAGCGCTCGCACTGTGACAACAGGTTGGCCCGATTGGCGTACCGCCCCCAGTTGCCGAACGCCATCGCGAGATCGCGTCGCTCCAGCGCGATCATGGGATTGGGAGTTAGGTCGTAAGCGGGCGACAATGACCAAGCATGCTCTTTGGCGAGGATCGCGTGGTTGCGCGGATGATCGTCCGTGTTGGAGATGAGCGCGTTGAAGCAGACGCGGCGGAAAAGTTCGGGCAGATCCTTGGCCTGGCTACCCGATGCCGCTCGCCGTATCTCGTCAGCAAGTAGCAGATAAGACCATTTCTGGTGCTTATTGACGGTATCGGGGGTATCGTCCGCGTCGAGTAGTGTCAGTGCGCTTGCCATCCTGCTTCGGAAATATCCTTTCTCAGCCTTATGACGGTCGAACCGCCTCACCAGCACTACATCCTTGTCTCCGACGGTAGTCATCCGGCTTTCGGCGCATGAGATCCCGCACTCGTGGGCAAGCGTCAGCATGGCGTGTTCGACACGCGGATTGTTCCATCTGTCCTCGCGGTGAGGGAATTTCGCCAGCCAGAGCGCGCCTTCGTCCTCTACGGTGGCCTTGGGTCGCGCGCCCCCCATGGAAGTGCCGGCGCGCATCAGCGCCTCGGCCTGTTCGGCGTCTGAGCCCGCCGGTGCTGGCGCTTTCGGATCCTTCTCGGCGGCGACGATCTGGTCGGCAAGCGCAATTAAACGTGCCAGATCGAGGGTTTTGTTGAACGTGCGAACCGGCGCTGGAGGTTGCACACTGAGACCGAAGCCCAGCGCGCCGGCACGATCGTCGGGCGAGTTGAGCAGGTATTGAATCTCGGTCGGCGAGGGATTGCCCAGGCGAGTCTCGATCAGCTTGCGTCCCCACGCGTCCGGAGAGCTGTCGCGCAACGCACCGAAGTTGCCGCGGAGCTTTGTCGTCCGGAACGGGGGAATTTGGAGCTTCAGTTCGACCGGGTCGAACTCGACACGATCCTTCCGCTCGATATAGCTAAGGCCGTAGACAAACTGTCCCACTGCGACGCCTTGGCGATTGATGTCGAGCTGGTAGCGGCCTGCGGTCACCGGCTCGGTTTGGCCGGGCAGTGTGATGTAGACGAAGCATTCCTCAGAAGGCATTGCTCGGCCCCCTTCCCGGTCGCGCGCGCTCGCGCTCATCGAGGCCGCTGAGCGCTAATCCCTCCTCATCATTCTTCGGATCGGCGACTTCGGCCAGCGAGGGGAGCAGGTTCATCGCCCAGAGCATACCGATGTACACGCCAGCGCTCGTGCTGAGCTTTCCGCTCTCGGCATCGGCAATGACGTGTCGGTCCACGCCCAGCTTGGCCGCCAGTTCGGCATGGCTAAGGTTGCGACGCAGGCGCGCGGTTCGGAGATTATTCCCTAGACGCCTAATTGCCTCCTGGATCGCAGAAGGCGGCGCGATCATGAGTTGGCTACGGGGGGGCATGGCGTCTTAAGGCTCCCTTACCTGATTTTATGGCGTCTTATGACACCATCTATACCCCGACGCGTCCCCAAAAGTCAAGCACTCTATGGCGTCTTAAGGCTCCACAAACATGGATTACGGCGCCTTATGGCGCCATCCCTAGGGTCGAAGGTAGGGTAAGACGGATCGGAGCTATTCTTATTCGAGAGTCTTGGCGCCTTCCTCTACGAGATAAGCGACAAGGACAGCGTTGTAGCGGCGTGCCTTCGTAGAAATCGCGGACACACCACCGGCAACCGAATGCCGCAATGACGAGCTCGGCCCCACTGCAGCACCTGGGCATAGTTCGTCCTCTACAGGTTTGTCCCCCTTTCGGGGCAAAGTAGGTCCCCTAATAAAAACCCCGCCAGCGACGGCGGGGTTTTTCGCAGCCCAACGAGTTTTTCGGTCTGTCTTGTAATTCGCGCGCGGCCGGTCTGCGACAAGCAAGGAAAGCCGAGTCCCGAATGTTGTTCGCGATGGTGCGCGTCGGCGGAGCCGTATTGGCGGAATGAAATACATACTTGTCAGTGGAGGATGACCCTCAAGGTTTATGCTCTGTCGATCCAGAACAAGCGTACCTGCCATCGCTCGCGAGTCCTCCTCGGTACAATCGCGAGTAAAAAACCCCGGCGCGAACCGGGGCTTTTTGCATCTCCCCGCGCCTCAGCGGGCTGCCTTGGATTCCTTCCGGCGGGCGTGAAGGATGAATTCGGTATAGCCGTTGGGCTGCTCACGCCCCTTGAAGATCAGATCGCACGCGGTCTGGAAAGCGATGCCATCGAACCCGGGGGCCATCGGCTTGTATAGCGGATCACCGGCGTTCTGCCGGTCGACCACGACAGCCATGCGCTTCAGTGCGTCCATCACCTGGCCCTTGCTAACGACGTCGTGGTGTAGCCAGTTGGCGAGATGCTGGCTGGAGATACGCAGTGTCGCACGGTCTTCCATCAGGCCGACGTCGTGAATGTCAGGCACCTTGGAGCAGCCGACACCCTGGTCGATCCAGCGCACCACGTAGCCGAGGATGCCCTGGCAGTTATTGTCGATCTCCTGCTTGACGTCGTCGGGCGCCCAGTTCGACCCCGAGACCGGAATGGTGAGGATGTCGGAGAGCCTTGCGCGCGGCACCGACTGCTTGATCTCGGCCTGGCGCTTCGCCACGTCGACCAGATGGTAGTGCAGCGCGTGCAGCGTGGCGGCCGTCGGCGATGGCACCCAAGCGGTGCTGGCACCAGCCTGCGGATGGCTGATCTTCTGGGTCAGCATATCGGCCATCTTGTCGGGCGCGGCCCACATGCCCTTGCCGATCTGGGCGCGGCCGGGCAGGCCACCGATCAGGCCCTTGTCGACGTTCCAGTCCTCATAAGACTTGATCCAGGGTTGCGCCTTCATGTCGTTCTTGCGGATCATCGGGCCGGCTTCGATCGAGGTGTGGATCTCGTCGCCCGTGCGGTCGAGGAAGCCGGTGTTGATGAAGACCACACGCTCGGAGGCGGCCTGGATGCACAAGCCCCGCCACACAGGCGGAAAACCGAACCCCACAGCTTTGCCCTTGAAGATCCATCCCAGCCCCCGCATGCTGAAAAAACGAATCCTCTCAAACTACCTGAGTCCGGCTGCGCAAACTCTGCGGCTTTCTGACTCAGTAAGACTAATGCGTCGACAGGGATGGGCCGAAGCTCCAGACGAGAGCTTCGCGGAATGAACGCGATTGCCGCTCCTATTTTTGCGAGCGGCTCTTATTTCGAAGGCAGCATAGGGATCGTCGGCCCGTCAGCGATCGTAAATCCAACCCTTAATATGGCTCAGGCTGCTGCTGTAGTTTCTGCTGCTCATCGGGTCTCGTTGGCGCTGGGCGAAGCGCACAAGCGCGGCTAAGCGCCCAGCGCGGACGAAATACAGAAACCGCCACGGGAATACGCCGCGACATCATCGTCCTTGCCGACAACTGCGAAGCTGAGGCGGCTGCCATCTTGCGCCTTTAGCGCGGCAACAAAGCCGATCACCCCTTCCGGAACGCGTACATCCGGCCTGGATACGTGGACCAGCTTTACGCCGGGAAGGAGCTTTGCAACCTCAAGGGCCTTCTCCAGATGTCGAGTTGAGGATGCGGACCAAGCGCCACCAGCACCCGCGCAGCCGCAGCACACACCAGATCCTCCAACGGACTCGATTTCGAAATAATTTCAAGGATTGAACGTTCACCGCCGAACCGCCAGCATTCTCCCTGTTGAAGAATTGGCGATTCCTATGATGAGCAAAGTGAGCCTTTCGGATATTGCGGTGTGGCGCGCATGCGCGCCGCAAATCCTCTTCACCCGCCACCGACCCGGTCAAGTTGACAGTGCCCGTTCAGATCATTCGTTGGGTCGACATGCGGGACCGAAGCCCCGCTTGTCTTCATTTCATCGATCAGGGAACCGGGATCGGCTTCACCTTGTTCGGCTCAAGCCAGTCCTTCGCCGTCTCGCAGGTGCCGCAGTTGATGCCGGCCAGGTTGTCGGCGATGTGCACGTCCGGCAGCGCCTGAATGGTGGCGCCAGGCGTGGGTATGCCGTCCTGAACGGACTTCAGGCTGAGTTCGGGCAGAAGATCGCCATTGAGGGCGGTGTCGATGAACAGCGGGGGCACCCTGTCGGCCGGGAAGGTGTTGCAGCCATCCACGAAGCTTTCGCCCTTGCACATCTTAACATCCTGCGGCTCGACCCAGGGCAGAGGATATTCGATATTGTTGCCGCCGAGCTTCTTCTTGCCGGTAACTACTTCCATCATCAGCTTGAAGGCATAGCCGCCAACCGCCGGGCCGGCGCTTGAAGAGAGGCCTTTCAACTCCTTGGCCTGCATGGCGGGATCGGCCATGGCCAGACGATAGCCGTTGTTGGACTGGCCCGCGATCGTGACCAGGCGATCAGGCCGCTTGTTGATTACGGCCTGGAGCGAGCCATGAGTGCCGTCGACGGTCCAAATGCCATCGACGTTGGGGTGCGCCGCCAGGATCTTGGCAACTTCTTCCTGCGAGGTCGCGTCGTTCCAGTTGCCGTAGAAATCGCCGACGATCTTGATGCCAGGATACTTCTTGAAGACGCCGTAGGCCTGCTCGTCGTAGACCTTGGTCACCGTGGTACCGGCAACGCCGTGATTGAAGATCACCTCACCCTTGCCGCCCATCTGGTTGACCATCCACTGGGCCGAATTGGCGCCGTAGCGGGCGGTGATGTTGCTGACATTGTGCGCGCAGGGCTCAGTGACCGTGCTATCATATGTAAACACCTCGACACCCTTGGCGCAGGCCTGCTTGATGACCCGATTGAGCGCCGTGGGTGAAAGTGGATAGAGGATGATGGCATTTGCGCCGGATGCGACCATGCTTTGCAGGTCAGATATCTGGTGCTGGACATCGGTGCCCGAAATGACCGTCTTGAACTCGACGGTCTTGTCGTAAGGTGGCGTCGCGGCAAGCGCCTTGATGCCATTGGCGGCAGCGGCCTGCCATGTGTTGCCGCTATAGCTCATGTTCAGAAAGACTTTGTAGCGATCCGCGGCGCTGGCTGGCGCGGCTGCGAACACGGCTCCTGCCAGGACGACCGGAGCGAGTCCGGTAAGCAGGTTCTTGTGCCAATCTGTCTTCATATCGCATTTCCTCTCTGATTTTCATGAATGCCCGCCATGATCAGCGGTTTCGCACGGTCAGCCGCCCACTCTGGAGCAGCAGAGCGATTAGGATAATCCCGCCCTGGACGAGGTCCCGGAACCCCTGTGAAAGGCTGAGGGCAGTGATGACTGTCGAAAGCGTACTGAGAAACAGCGCGCCGGCAAGCGTGCCGAGATAAATGCCGGAGCCGCCCGTCACCCGGGCTCCCCCGATCACCACCGCCGCGATGCTCGGCATCAACAGCGCATTGCCCATGTCCAACGTAGCGCTTGACGAATAGCCCGCCAGGAGGATGCCCGTAATGCCGGCGCACAGGCCGCCAATGGTGTAGACCGCAATCGTCAAGCCCGTGATCGGCAAGCCGAGAATCCGGGCGGCGCCCGGGCTGCTGCCGAGGGCATAGAGCTTGCGCCCTTCGGCGGTACGGTTCTGAAATAGCCAGGCCACCACCACGAACAGGATGATGAACAGAATCGGATAGGGTATTTCCAGCAGGCTGGTGTTCATGAACTTTTGCAGGGCCGGGGCCACCGGCTGCTGCGAACTGCCGGCCGTTAGGCCCAGGGCCAAACCGAAAAAGGTTATTCCCGATGAAAGAGTGATGATGAACGGTGGAAGCTTGGCAACCGCGACGCCGATGCCGTTGATCAACCCGATTCCGGCGCAGCAAAACAACGTCACCGGTATGGCCATGAGCAAGGCATCGTCGCTTCCCCGCGTCAATCCGGAGATCATCATGCCGCCGATTCCGATCACCACCCCTAGCGATAGATCGATGCCACCGAGCAGAATGACTAGGCCCTGCCCGAAGGAGGCTACAACCAGGAAGATCGCGGTCACCAGAATGGCGATAAGCTGATTGAACGAGCCGAAGGCGGGGTTGGCGATCTTCATGCCCGCCACCAGTATCACCGTGGCGGCCAACACCATGATGGCCGGCAGGAGTTCGGCGCCGATCAGGGCTCGGCGAGCGGGGGGTGCCTCGCTGACGGCCGCGGATACGGCTGAGATTGGAGGCTCTTGCATCTGCATCAGGCTTTCCTCACGCGTTGTACACGCGCCAGCAACGCCGAAAACTGCCCGAAGAAGATCGCCAGGATCATGATGATTCCGTTGAAAATGTTCGTGTAGAAATCGGCGACGCCAAGCGCGAACAGCATTTTCTGCAGCACGGTGAGAATTCCCGCACCCGCAAGGGTACCGAAGACCCCTCCCCGTCCCCCGTTCAGTGAAGTGCCGCCGATGGCGACGGCCGCATACATGAAGAGCAGAAAGGAATCGCTGATGCGTGGGTCGCCCGAGCCGATCTCCGCGCAATAGACATAACCGGCCATCGCGTAACACAGGCCCGACGAGACGAAGGCAAACAGCTTCGTCGACCGCACATTCAGGCCCGACAAGCGCGAAGCCTGCTGGTCCGTTCCCACGGCATAGAGCCATATGCCCATGCGCGAATGCTTCAACAGAAGCCACAGGCCGGCCGCCAAGGCCAACACGATCGCCGGAGCTGGAATGCCGTAGAAATCGCCAGTCAGGGTGTTGACGATCGCGTCCGTCACCTCGCCGCCGGGTGCCGGCAGAACCAGAAGGGCGACGCCCTGGCAGGCGATCAGCGTGCCCAGACTCACGGCAAGGGATTGCAGATTGAGATAGGCGACCATGAACCCGTTCAAGAAGCCGACCGCCGCACCGATCGCAAGAACCGCCACCAGGCTGCCTACGCTTCCGAAGCTGCCGGTGCTGGTTGTGGCAACAACCACATTCGCAATGGCGATGACCCCAGGGCCGGACAGATCGAGTTCTCCACAGAGCACGACAAGTGTGAGGCCAATGGACGCCAGCGCGAGCACGACCGTGTTGTTTAAAAGGTTGCCGATCCCAAACAGGGACAGTGCCGAAGGTTCATGCAGAGCATAGATCACGAGCATCACGCAGAGCAGCACGAAAGCCGCCGTAGCGCCGTTGCTGGCCATTTTCCGGAGGAAGGATGTCGATCGAACCATCGTCACGCTCCGTTCGAGGATACTAGGGATCGTTCTCCGCCGGCATAGCCCGAGGCAAAGGAGAGGATCCTGTCCTGGGACAATTCTTCACGCTTAAGTTCGCCGGCGATAGCGTTGCGGTAGAGGATCAGGCAGCGGTCACACAGATGGACCAGTTCGTCGAGCTCAGTCGTGTAGAACAGGATCGCTCCGCCCTCGCTCACGAAATCGCGCATCATGGCGTAGATGTTCTGCTTGGCACCGACATCGACGCCACGTGTCGGATCGAACAGGAGCAGGCAGCGGGGCCCGGAGAGAAGTGCGCGGGCGAGGATAGCCTTTTGCTGGTTGCCGCCGGATAAAGCGCTGATGCTCAGGGGCAGATAGCGCTCGGGCAGGTTCACCATCGGCGTCACCTTTTCAACCAGGCGTCGTTCGGCCGCCCCGTTAAGGAAATGGAACGGGCTCGCTTGGTTGATGACGGGCAGCGAAATATTGGCCTGGGTGCTGAGATCGTTGAACAGGCCTTCGGTCTTGCGCTCCTCGGGCACCAGCACCAGGCCGAGCCGGCGAGCGGCGCGCGGCGAGCGGATCGTGCCTTGTGCGCCTTCGATGGCGATCGTGCCTTCCTGCAACGGTGAAAGGCCGACCAGTGCCTTGAAGAGGTTCGACTGGCCGTGCCCTTCCAGCCCGGCGACACCGAGGATTTCGCCGGGCGCCAGCGTAAAGCTGACATCGTCGATGCCTGGCCCCTTCAACCGGCTGACCTCCAGCACAGGCGGCGCCCCCGCGCGGATGGAGGAAAGCTGGTGTGTAGCGGTCCCGATCATAGAACGGCCGGCCATGCTACTGAAAATGGCCTCATCGCTCATTCCGGCGACTTCGCTTTCCAGTACCGTCCTGCCGTTACGCAGAATCACGCAGCGCCGGCACAGGCGGCGGATCTCATCGAGCTTGTGGCTGATGTAGAGGATCGACGTGTTCCCCTGCAGCATGCGATCGACCAGACCGAACAGCCATTCCCGGTCCGCAAGGGCAGCCGTGACTTCATCCAGCAGCAGCACGGCGGGCCGACGCCAGAGCGCGCGGACGATCTCGATCCTCTGGCGCATGCCCAGCGACAGGTTTTCGACAAGTGTCGAGGAAGAAATGTCGGTGACGTCATGCGCCTCGAGGATCTGCTGAACCTCCCGTTCGAGCTGGCGCTTCGGGACGAGACCGATGCGGTTGAGCGCAGGCCGGGGCAGGAACATATTCGCAGCGACCGAAAGCGTCGGGACGAGGCTTAGTTCCTGAAATGCAGTGGACACGCCTTTGGCCCGGGCATCGACAACGCCGCGCGGACAGAAAGGCTCCCCGGCAATGCGGATTTCGCCGGTATCCGGCGAAACGATGCCGCTCAGGATTTTGACCAGTGTCGACTTGCCCGCGCCGTTCTCGCCGAGAAGGCCGCAGACCTCGCCCGCGTGGAGTTCGAACGAAACGTCGTCCAACGCAATGGTCGCCCCATAGCGCTTGGTTACAGACTTGAAGTCAAGGACGGGTTGTCGCCTGTCGTTCATCCGTTCCCTCTCCGATCCGACTGATATCGCCCTTGTCATGCAATTCCTTTGTATAGGCGGTACAGATCGGGGCTATGGCAGTTCACTCGGCAACAAACCGGCACGGCTTCCCGCCATGCTGATGTGTTTGCGCATGTAATAGCTCGCGCCCTCCGGATCATTCATCGCAATTGCTTCGACGACACGCTCATGCTCGGTGACAGCGTTCCATAGACTGCCGGGGCGCTCGGTCGGCAGGCATTGGCTTTCGAAGAGAACGCTTGCAAAAGTCTGATGCATATCGATCAGAAGCTTGTTGCCAGAGATGCGCAGAATGATCCGGTGGAAGTCGAAATCGGCCTGGGCATAGGCCGCCAGATCGAGCGCTCGGGCCGCCTTGCGAAAAGCCTCGATGCTGTCCTTCAGCTCCTCGACTTCCTCTTTTGTGTGGTCGATGGCGGCGAGCTGCGCGGCATTGCTCTCGACGATATAGCGAAACTGGTAGACCTCGCGCAGCGAATACCGAGCCGCGAAGCGCCATGAGGGTGTTGCAAGCGTATCATCCTCCGAGCTGACGACAAAGCCGCGCCCGCTCGGTTTCGCCACGATCTGCCCGATCGTGGCGAGTATCGAAAGAGCTTCGCGTAGCGTGGCACGGCTGATATTCAGATCGCGAGCGAGATCGCGCTGCGGAGGGAGCGCCTCCCCGGGCTTGATCCGCCCGTCACGGATCATCTCCTGAAGATGAGTGACAGTCATTCGGGTCACGCCAACAGCATAGTCGCGTTTTCGCCTCGGCTCATCCTCAGCCATAAGGGCAGAGACGCCAGTCCTGTTGTCGCCGATGTCTGTTGCGGCCATACTTATTTCCTTCAATTCGCGCCGTTTCAGCTTGCCGGAGCAAATCGAAAAAGCGGCGCCCGGTCAAAGCATGACGTCGCCACCATTGGGGTTCATCGTCGCGCCGACATAGTAAGCCCCTTCCTCGGAGGCGAGGAGGACCGCGGTGGGCGCAATTTCCGTCACCTGGCCGGCGCGCCTGATCGGCAATTCGTTGAGCTTGGTCTTGCGCCACTCCTCGGGTAGTCCGCGGTAGAGCTCGGTTTCGATCGGGCCGGGGCAGATGGCATTGGCCGTCACACCATCGCGGGCGACTTCATAGGCGAGCGATTTGGTGAAGCCGATGACGCCGGCCTTGGCCGCTGCGTAATGGGCCATTTCCGGCGCGCCCTTATGCCCGAGCTGCGAGGCTATATTGATAATGCGGCCGAATTTGCGGTCGATCATCGGCTTCAGCACGGCACGGGTGCACAGAAAGACGCTGCGCAGATTAACCGCCATCATCTCGTCCCACATCGAGGTACTCATTTCGGTGACTACAGATGTCGTGTCGATGCCGGCATTGTTCACGAGAATGTCGATCTGGCCGAGCTCCTTGATCGCCGCCGCCACGGCCGCCTCTACCTGGGCTTGGTTGCTGACGTCGGCAGCAACCGCCACTGTCTTGACGCCGAACTGCTTCAGTTCGGCGGTCTTGGCTTCGGCGTTCGCGATTTTGAGGTCGAGCACGGCGACATCCGCACCCTCGCGCGCGAAGGCAGTCGCGATCGCGCCGCCAATGCCGCGTGCGCCGCCGGTAACCAGTGCTTTCTTTCCTTGAAGACGTCCTGCCATTTTTTGTTTCCTGATGTTCAACGCGTTTGGGTTTGAAGAGGGGTGGCGTGGCTGTTGCGGCTAAGAATGCGTTCCGCCTCACGCATGAAGACGTTGAAGGTGTCCGATGCCGGAACCGAGGCGGCAACGTGCTCATGGCGGAAGCAATGAACGAAGTGGCCCTCCGCCACGATCGACATCGGCGGCATTTCCATGCGGCAGCGCTCGATCACAAAGGGACAGCGGGAAGCGAGGAAGCAACCTTTCGGCAGGTTGATGGGGCTTGGAATCTCGCCCTTGAGGCTGACTGTGCTCTCGATCTTCAGATGCGGGTGCGGCAGCAGGACGGATGAAAGCAGCCCGCTGGCATAGGGATGGTGCGGTCGGTTGAAGACAGTCTCGGCCGCGCCCTGCTCGACGATCATGCCTAGATACATCACCGCCACCCGATGGCTGATGAAGCGCACGGTCGAAAGATCGTGCGAGATGAAGAGATAGGCCGTGTTGCGCTCGGCCTGGATGCGCCGCAGGAGGTCGATGATCTCGGCCCGTGCCGTCGGATCGAGCGTCGAGGTCGGTTCATCGAGCACGACCAACTCGGGCCGGGTGACCATCGCGCGTGCAATTCCCACGCGCTGCTGTTGGCCGGCGGAAATCTCGGAGGGGTAGGCATCGAGCAGATCCGGATCCAGGCGCACCAAACCGATCGCCTCCAGCGTCTTGCTTTGACGTGTGGCGCGGTCGAGCTTCATCGGCAACAAGGGCTCGCTGATCGATTGCCCGATCTTCATGCGCGGGTCGAGAGATTCCGCCGGTTCCTGAAAGACAAACTGGACCTTACCCCTGATATCACCGCGTGAGCCCCCCTGCCCCGAAATCGGCTTGCCCTTGAAGCTGATCGTGCCGGCGCTCGGTTCGAGCAAACCGATGATGCAGCGCCCGACGGTCGTCTTGCCGGAGCCGCTCTCGCCCACAAGCCCCAGTGTCTCGCCGGGTTGGATTGAAAGACTCACGTTGTTGATCGCCTGCACGACCTGTTTGGAGCCGACGATCGGAAAGCGCTTGTAGAGGTTTTCCACGGCGAGAATGGCGCTCATTCGGGGCTCACGGGAAAATGGCAACGCGCAAAATGGCCTGGCCCGATCTCCGCGAAAGGCGGGCGGCGCTGGCTGCACACCGGCTGGGCCAGGGGGCAGCGATGGGCATAGCCGCAGCCCGCTGCCTGTATTTGACGCCGGCCTGTTTGGGGAACGCTCCAGGTATCGCGCAATTTCGGGCTATGCGAAAAGGCTGCCAGCAGCGTCAACGTGTAAGGATGGGCCGGTTTGAGGAACAGGCTCTCGCGGGGCGCGAGCTCCATGATCTCGCCGGCATAGAGAACCGCGACGCGGTCGCAGAAGTGGGCGGTTATGCCGATATCACGCGTGATGAACAGCATGGAGCTGCCGTGACCGGTGGCAAGACGGTTCAGCAATGACAGGATCTGCGCCTGCACGGTGACGTCGAGGCCGCTGGTCGCGTCGTCGGAAATGATGAAGGCCGGATTGCAAATCAGCGCCATGGCGATCACCACGCGCTGCGCCATGCCGCCTGACAATTCATGTGGATAGGCGTTCATGCGCCATTCCGGATCAGGGATTTGCACATCGCGCAGGATTGTGAGGGCAAGACGTGCCGCCTCGGCCCGGCTGACGCCGAGGTGAATACGCGCCATGGCGCCGATCTGCCGGCCAATGGTCATGGTCGGATTGAGCTCGGCGCGCGGATTGGGAACCACCACGGATAGGCGGCGGCCGCGCAGTTTGCGAAATTCCAGCTCCGGCAAGGCGAGGATATCGCGGCCGTCGAAGATGACCTCGCCGGTCCTGATCCGCCCCGGCGCCGGCGGAACCCCCAGGATCGAGCGCGCGAGGGTCGTCTTGCCCGCGCCGCTTTCGCCAACGAGCCCGATGATCTCACCGCGCAGCACGGCCAGGCTCACGCCCTTGAGGACCTGCTTGGGCTCGTTCGCGCCTGAAAACTCCACGCGCAGGTCCTTGATGTCGACAAGCGGGGCCGCCGCAGTCTGTGCCCTGCTCTCAAGTCGCTGTTCGGATGTAACGGCGAGTTGCGACATCCGTGATCTCAATTGCTGATGCGCGGATCGAGGAGGACGTAAATCAGGTCGACCGCGATATAGACCATGAGGGAAAAGATGGCGGAGAACAGCACGAAACCGAGAACCGGATAGATGTCGGAGTTCAGGACGCCCTGCACCGCATATTGCCCGGCTCCGCCCCAGGAAAAGACGATCTCTACCAGCACCGCTCCCCCGATCAGATAGCCATAGAGAACGCTAATGATAGTGACAATCGAAGGCAGCGCATTTCTCAGCGCATGGCGGACGACGAGATTTTGCGGCACGCCACACAGCACCTCGTAGCGGCTGAAATCAGAATCCAGCATCTTCTCCATGGTCGCCTGCGTCATCTTCAAAATGGGTCCGGCATTGAGCAGCCCGAGCGCGAGGACCGGCAGGACGAGATGGGACAGCGCGGAGCCAAAGGCGTCGAGGTCGCCGGCCAGAAGGGCATCTATGGTGTACGCCCCGGTTATCGGCTCTGGCGGGATGACGATCATGTCGATACGCCCGAGTGGCGCCGGCGCCCAGCCGAGCAGCGTGTAAAAGACGAAGATCAGCACGAGCGCGAACCAGAAATCCGGAAGCGCACCAGCGCCGAGGCCGTAGAGATCGGCAAGGCGCGCGACCCAGCCGTTCGGCTGCTTGGCGGCAAAGACACCGAGGGTAATGCCCACCACGACCGCGAGCAGCAGCGACAGGGTCACAAGCTCGAGCGTTGCGGGGAAGCGTTGCATCAGATCCTCCAGGACCGGCCGAGTTGTCTGCCAGGAAGTGCCGAGATCGCCATGCAGGATACTTTTCACATAGATGAAGAATTGAATGTAAAGCGGCTGATCTAGTCCGAGCGATCCACGCAGGCTCGCAATGGCATCCGTCGTCGCGGTTGGTCCGAGCATCAGCACGGCCGGATCGCCGGGAATGCTCTTCACCAAAAGAAAGCTGACGAGCGCGATGCCCAGCAATTGCGGGATGACGAAGGCGAGGCGCTTGGCAAGATAACTCAGGACCCGCATCATCAAACCTGCTCCAGGGATTGATGCCTGGATGCGGCGGCAGCACGACCCGCGCGACGCTGGCGCGCATCGTTCAGCAATTGGCGGCGCTTGGCGGGATCGGCCAGGACCTCGATCGAGGCGCCAACCAGCGAAAAGCCGAAGACGGTAATGGCAAGCATGGCGCCCGGGAACATTGACGGCCACCATTGGCCGGTGACGACGTTCTGGAAGCCCATGGCAATCATGCTGCCCCATTCCGGGGTGGGCGCGCGCACGCCGGCGCCGATAAAGGACAGGGCCGCGGTCAGCAGAATTCCCCAGCCGACATTGATCGAGAGCTGCGCCAGAACCGGCGCCATCGCATTCGGGATGACATGGCGGGCGATGGTCTGGAAATCGGAAAGGCCGTTGACGGTGGACGCCTCGACATAGCGCATCGAGCGGATGCTCAGCACCTGTGAACGCATCAGACGCAGATAGATGGGTGCGTTGACGAAAGCGATGGCGAGCACGACCGTCTGGATGCTCTGCCCGAGGCTCGCCACCAAGGCGATCGCGAACACGAAGACCGGAAAGGCCTGCAGCACGTCGGCAGCGCGCATTACTGCGAACGAGACCCAAACGCGGATGCCGCGCCCGCTGCTGTAGTAGCCGACAAGCGCGCCCATGGAGCCGCCCAGAAGCGCCGAAAGCACGGTGCCGCAAATGGCGATGGTCAGATCGATGCGGGGGGCATAGATCGCCCGGCTGAAGATATCCATGCCGACATTGTCGGTCCCGAACAGATGACTGCCGCCGGGCGGCTGCAGGAAATTAGTCGAGTCAGCTTGTGTCGGCGAATAGGGCGCAATGAGCGGAGCCAAGATCGCGAGAATGACAACAATGGCGACGATCAGATATCCGACAGCGAAACGCGGTCTGATCACCGCGATGCGTGTGCACAAGCCAAGAATGGCGAGCATGGGCACCCTTTGATCAAAAGGCCCCTCCGGAGCATGCCCCGGAGAGGCGAAGGCCGTCAGCCTCGGGAGAAGTCCTGAAAGCGCAGATTGTTCGACGTGTAGTAGGTAAAGCCCTTCAGATTTGCTTTGCGAGCCAACGTATATTTGGGATAGGCAATGAATCCCCAGGGCGCATCTTCCATCAGCGTCTTCTGGACTTGCTTGTACTTCTCCAGACGGATCGCATTGTCCAACGTCGCCAGCCCTTCGGTAATGAGAGCATCGACGTCGGTACTGACATAGTTGGAATAGTTTACGTAACTTTTCGAGTTGAAATAGAGATATGTGGAATAGCCCGGATCCGGCGTCCACGGCGAATCCAGATAGAAAATCATCGGCTTGGCGCGCTTGGTGACGTTTTCGTAGAACACACCAGCGGGAAGTTTTTCGAGCGTCAGCTCGATGCCGATCTGGCGTAGCGATGTCTGGATCAGAAGTGCGATCGGCTCCTGGGTCGGATCGCCCGCATTGTAGGAAAGCGTCGTGCTGAGCCCCTTGCCGACACCGGCTTTCTCGAGCAGCGCCTTGGCCTTGGCCAGATCGTAGTTGTAGGAGAAGAAGCTCTTGTCAGCCATCGGGTAGATGTAGGGCATCGGCGCCGTCTGGAGATCGGCATACCCGTAATAGATCGTGCGAATGATCTCATCGTGCGGAATTGCCAGGTTGACGGCCCGGCGCACATCGACATTGTCGAACGGCGTGATCTTGGCGTTGAGCTCCAGCCAGATCATGTAGGACGAGTTGACCGCATCGACCGCTACGGTCTTCTGGCTCTTCAGTGCTTCCATTTCGCGCGGCTGAAGGAACTGGGCGATGTCGACCGCGCCACCCTGCAGCAGGGAGAAGCGGCTCGCCGATTGCGGCACTTCGCGCATGATGACGCGCTTCATGGCCGGCTTGGTGTCCCAATAATCGTCGCGCGCCTCGAAGACGGCCTGCTGGCCTCGCACGAGCTGGGCCAGCTTGTAGGGTCCGAAGCCCGCGCTCTCGTTCTTGAGAAAGTTGACGGCCCACGGATCGGCCGAGCCGCCGACCGCGGCACATTTCGTTGCGTCGTAGATCGGGTTGGCAAGGTTGCATTGCTGCTTCAGCAGGAGCGGGTTGGGCTTGTCGAGATTGAATGAGAGCGCATAGTCGCCCTCGACCTTGATCTGGTCGGGCGAATTCAGGCCGAGCACGGCGGTCTGGAACAGGCCCTGTCCTTTCAGGTTGAACTTGCGGTCCCACGTCCATTTCACATCCTTGGATGTGAACAGATTTCCCCAGTTCGATTTGACGCCCTCGCGCAGCTTGAAGGTAGCACGGCGACCGTCGGGCGAAACATCCCAGGCCTCGGCCAGACGGCCCTTGAGCGCCATGTTGTTGGGCTTGTCGGCATGAACCGACGTGTCCTCGCGCAACACGCCCGGCGCGTTGGGATCCTCGACCTTTTCGTAGGCAAGCATGTACTCGTAGAGAGCACCCAGCGCATCGATGGAGCCGACGCTGACGTCGAATTCGATGTCGAGCCCTTGCGGCGTGGCTGGCGCGGCGATGACCAGGGTGTCGCCGGCGCCTTGCGCAAACGCCGCGCCCGTTCCCAGGGAGGCAGGCAACATCGCGGCGCCACCGGCTGACGCCACTGTCTGGAGGAATTGTCGACGGCTTGGTCCAAGTTTCACTCGAGTAAACAGGTCAGACATTGACGATCCCCATGCACATGGCGCTGTTGTTGATCTGCTTTCCATACGGTCCGACCAAAATCGATCAATGCGATAAAACCACCATATTGGTCAGGCCGTCAATGGCAAAAAATGGGCGAGAGCCGCCTATATCTTAGGATAGCGAGGGTAAAAACAGGCTCTGGTTGATTTTTCGGTCAGACCATAATAGTCAGGAGGCGAGCGCGAGAGAGACAGAGACAAGGCCAGATGCAGAAAATTTGCCTGATCACCACCGGCGGCACGATCGCGTCTCGGCGCGATGAGAAAACGGGACACGTCGTTGCGGCCGTCAGCGGCTCGGAACTACGCGCCACGCTGCACGACCCGCTGGCCGGCATCGAACTCAAGGTTGAGGAATTCTGCAATGTCGGCAGTTTCGCCTTCGATCTGCCTCTGGCTTTCGTTCTCGCCACTCGCATCAACGAAAGGCTGAACGAGCCCGATTGCGACGGTGTCGTCGTCACCCACGGCACCGACACGATGGAGGAGAGTGCCTATATGGCCGATCTTCTCGTCCGCTCAGACAAGCCTGTGGTTTTCACCGGTGCCCAGCGCGCTGCTGATCAGCCGGATACCGACGGTCCGCGCAACATCGCCGATTCGGTGCGCCTTGCCGCCTCTCCTGCTGCACATGGGCTGGGGGCGATGATCTGTTTTGAACAGGAGTTTCACGCGGCCCGCGATGCGACGAAAACCCATACTTCCCGGGTCGACACCTTCACGTCCGGCGAGCATGGCAAGTTGGGCGAGGTCGACGCCGGACAGGTTTTCGTGCATCGCAAACCGACCTTGCGCCGCAACTATGCGCCCTCCGCAATCGATGCGAATGTCGAACTCATAAAATTGGTGATCGGCTCAACCGATGGCTATATCCGCTACGCCGCCGACAATGGCAGCAACGCGATCATCCTGGAAGGCTTCGGCATCGGCAATGCGACGCCTGCCGTCACCGAGGCCGCCGCCGAAATCATCAAGCGCGGCATTCCCATTATCATCACGTCACGTTGCCCGAAAGGACGTGTCAAGCCGGTCTACGGCAATGGCGGCGGTAAGGATTTATTCGCGGCCGGCGCGATCTTCGCCGGCGATCTTTCTGGCCCCAAGGCCCGCGTCCTGGTCTCCGTTCTTCTTGGTCAAGGCTGGGGCATCGACCGAATGAGGACGGAGATAGAGTTTCTGGGCGGTTAGGGCCATTCTCAATCCATGATTGAAACTGAAAACCTCTTGCCGCTCAGATGACAGTGCTTGAAGTCACGCTTCTAGGTTGAACCACCACGACAGCAAAAACAGGAGAGTTGGAATGGCCGAAAAGGAAATCATCTGCGCATTCGGAACGGATGTAGACTCCGTTGCGGGTTGGATCGGATCTTATGGTGGAGGTGATTCGCCGTCCGATATCCAGCGCGGCGTCTTCGCCAGCGAGGTCGGCGTTCCCCGTCTGCTCCGGCTTTTCAAGAAGTATAGTCTCAAGACGACCTTCTTCATCCCCGGCCATTCCATCGAAACCTTCCCGAACCAGTGCCGTCAAATCGTGGACGAGGGTCACGAGATTGGCGCGCATGGCTATACGCACGAGAACCCGGTGGCGATGACGCCCACCCAGGAAGAGGCCGTGCTCGTCAAATCGGTCGAGGTCATCGAAAAGCTAAGTGGCAGGCGCCCGCGCGGCTATGTGGCGCCGTGGTGGGAAATGTCGTCCTCGACCGCAGCGCTTCTGCAGAAATACGGCTTCCAATATGATCACAGCCAAGGTTATCGGGACTTCCAGCCCTTCTACGCCCGTGTCGGCGACAAGTGGACCGTGATCGATTACTCCAAGAAGGCCGAAGCGTGGATGAAACCGCTTGAGCACGGCAAGGAGATCGATCTGGTCGAGATCGGTGCCAACTGGTATGTCGACGACCTGCCGCCAATGATGTTCATCAAAAAATCGCCCAATAGCCACGGCTTCGTGAATCCGCGCGATATCGAATCCCTCTGGCGCGATCAGTTCGACTGGGTCTATCGTGAGATGGATTATGCGACGTTCTGCCTCACGATCCATCCGGACGTTAGCGGCCGCCCGCAGGTTATTCTGATGCTCGAACGCCTGATCGAATACATCAACGGGCACAAGGGCGTTCGCTGGGCGACCTTCGAGGAAATCGCCGGCGACTTCCGCAAGCGCTATCCGTTCGAAGGCAAGACGAGGCCGCCGGTTATCTGATCGGTCGATAGAACAGGGCCTTGGCAAACGGGATCTTGGGAGACGGGATCATGTGCGCAAATTGCGGTTTTCCCGCTGCACCGGGGCACTGGACAGAAGCGGGCGCGGCTACCGCGCCCGACAGGCTGCGCGCCCGGTTTCGCCGCGCACAGGTCCTGCAGACGATATTGTCCGGCTATGGGCTGACGGCTCACGATGACGGCGTAATACCTGGCATCACGGTCGCGACCAAGACCGGAAATCATGTGATGGCGGCCGATCTGGCGGAATTCTGGGCGGCGGCCGAACGCATCGGCGGCAAGGTGGTCGATCCCCTCGATCCGCGCTTCACCTGCGCCGACGCCGAGGACGAGAACAGGTCCCGATAGATGGTTGGCTCACCGGATGGGCGCATGAGGCTCACCATTCTTGGTGGGTTCCTGGGAGCCGGAAAGACCACGTGGCTTCGCCATCAGTTGCATCATGGACTGGCACAAAACGCGCTGGTGGTGGTCAATGAGGCCGCCGAGGTGCCGGTCGACAACGCGTTGCTTACCCGCTCTTCGCGCCTGATGGTGCTGGCCGGCGGCTGCGCCTGTTGCGAGGGTCGCGAGGCGTTCATATCGCTCTTGCGCGAAGTCTGTGATGCGCGCGTTTCCTCGGACGACCCTGCCAACAGGATCGATCGTATCGTGCTTGAAACAAGCGGTCTTGCCGATCCCGGCACGATTGTCGATGCCATCAAATGCGACCCGGTGCTGCTCCACCATATCGTGGTCAGCGAGATCGTGGTCTCCGTGGACGCGCTGCATGGGCTGGATCAATTGAGGCGCGAGCCGCTCGGGCGACGGCAGGTCGAGATCGCCGACAGGCTTGTCGTGACCAAGGTCGACGTCGCGAGCGAAGAGACGCTGCGGCCTTTGCTTGGCACGCTCAAGGCGCTCAATCCGGGCGCCGCCATTTCGGGTGCTGCCATGGGCAGCGGCACGAACCTTCCCGATTTCGAGCACGAGGCGGGCGCGTCCTTGCCCGACTTGTCGGGAGATGCTGCTGCTCCGATCACGGCAACCACGATCGACATCGACGAAACCATAGACTGGGCTGCCTTCAGCGTCTGGCTAAGCGCATTGCTGCATGCGCGAGGCGACGACATCATGCGCGTGAAGGGCGTCGTGCGAACCCCGGCCGGCCGACTGCTCCTCCAAAGCGTGCGCCATGTGGTGCAGTCGCCGGAAATCCTGCCCGAGAGTGGCGAGGCAATCGACGGCAAGGACAATGCCATCATCATCATCGGCAGGGGCTTCGACCCCAAGAGCCTGCTGCCATCCTTGCACTACTTCGCCGGACGATCTTAGGGGCGATGCTGTTGGTTGATGAGAGATGTTTGTAGCCTGATTTGGTTGGCGCTGATCGGATTGTTCCGATCGCAAGCGTCGCTGCAAGCAGAGATCTTGACGCTTCGTCGTCAACTCAACGTGCTGCGACGTAAATCGCCGCAGCGACTAACCTTCACCAGCATCGACCGTCTGGTATTCGCCGGGTTGTATCGGCTGGCACCTGGCGTTCTGGACGCTCTGAACATCGTGAGGCCGGAGACCGTGAGGATCCGCTGGCATCGTGCCGGCTTCACAGCGTATGGGCGCTGGAAATCAAGACCGCGCCGTGGCCGTCCAACGATGCCACTTGAAATCCGTCAGCTCATTCGCGAGATGAGTGTCGCTAACCCATTATGGGGGGCACCACGGCTTCACGGCGAGCTTCTCAAGCTCGGCATCGATGTCGGACAAACCACCGCGCGCTCTGTGTATGCCGATGCGCAGGCGCGACCTCACCCGGCAGCACAAGCTGCACACCGGCATAGAGATCGGTGGTGATCTTCGATTGGCCGCGAAGCCCGGGATTTTCAAGTACAAGAACACGACGTTCGGCTTCCTTTGCCGTAATCAAAGTCCCCGCCTCTAGCATCGCAGAGAGAATGTCGCTGAAGCGCCAGCTTGCCGGCTGGCACTGACTGCGCGGTTCCGGCGTGACGAGATCAGCAAGCGAAAGCCACAGCGGTGTCAGGTTCTGTCGGCTGATCCTGTCGTAGAAGGCCTGACGTTCCGGCGCGTCTACCGTCGACTCCGCGATGGGAACGCCTGCATGACGTCTCCTTCCATCAAATCATCCCTAACCATTCGCCGATCCAATCACGGCACTGCGGTTTCGTAGTTGAAGGCGAAGTCCGCCGGTGGCACCGGCCCCCAAACATAAAACGCGTCATCAGCGGAATTCTAGTGCGGCGCGAAGTCGTCCTGATGATCACATGCACGATTGGGATTGACTGCTCCTTCCAGCTAACCGTGATGTCGGGGGCGTCCAAGGTGAAATCAGTGCGCCCGATCCAAGTCTGAAACTCCGTCGAAGAGCTTTATGAAGCGCGCATTTTGATCGAGCTTGATGCGATCAATGTCGCCTTTGAGCGACAAGCGATTATACCAGATCTATTGGACGAGCTTTCCCGGAACCTCGACCAGCACGCTTTCCACCTCAAGCGGGATACGCTGAAGGACCTGACCACCGCGCTGAAGTTCGATCGGGAATTTCACCACCGCATCATTCTCGCCCGCGACAATGCGGTGGTCAGCGCCTGGCATGAGCGCATCTTGGCGCAGACCCATACGGCTTATGTCTATCTCGCAAGCGATACCAGCCACGTCTTCGATGAGCATCGCGACATTCTCGACGCGCTGAAAGCCGGCTCCCCTGCGCAAGCAAGGGAGGCGCTGGAACGACATCTGATCCGCAGCCGCGAAAGCTTGCTGGCAAATGTCCGGCGCGCGCAGTGGAGCGAGCCAAGGCGTTAGAAATCACCTCCGATCGTGCCCTGAATTCCGTCGAGCGGTGGCCGGGGTTCGCGATGGGTCGGGCATTCAATTCGCTCACCGGCACCGCTTCAAAGCACGCAATCAAGACTGGTTCCTCTCGCCAGGAACTGATGGCCAACCGCCAAAACACGCGGAGGCCATATAAAAAACGGGAGGATACGATGAGCACGACAGGAGCACTTGCGGTTAACACAGAAGCGGAAGGCACTGTCTACCGAAAGATCTCGTGGAGAGTCATCCCGCTGCTGATCGTCTGCTTCATTGTCGCCTACTACGATCGAGTCAATATCAGCTTCGCTAAACTTCAGATGCAACAGGAGTTGAATTTCAGCGATACGGTCTACGGACTAGGCGCCAGTCTGTTCTTTGTCGGCTACATCCTGTTCGAAGTCCCAAGTAATGTCATCTTGCACAGGATTGGGGCTCGAAAGTGGATCGCGCGGATCATGGTGTCCTGGGGCATCGCTTCTGCCCTAATGATGTTCGTCAGTTCTCCCATTCAGTTTTATATCATGCGATTTCTCGTCGGTGTGATGGAGGCCGGCTTCCTCCCCGGGGTCGTGCTCTATTTCACCTCTTGGTTTCCAGCTCAGCGACGTGCTCGTGCAAATTCGTTGTTCATGCTGGCGATTTCCTTGTCAGGGGTCACGGGTGGGCCGCTCGCGGGCTGGATAATGACCGGTTTGGCCGGCCTCGGCGGCTGGGCGGGCTGGCAGTGGCTTTTCCTGATCGAGGGAATTCCAGCGGTCATTCTCGGCTTTGTGGTGTTCGTCTATCTCGATGACAAACCCGACAGGCCCGAAAAGTCCGGCACGAAACCCTCCAACATCATTTCCTGCGGCATCTTGCTTTCCTCTCTTCGACTACGGGCGGGGCTTCGTCGGCGTCACGGCGACGACCGACGGCATCAGTGGCGTGCGGCGACGGACGGCGACCAGATCCGAGAACCGCTTCCAATCGACCGCGTCCTCGAACGACATGCGGACGTCGCCGCCGGCCGTCATGTCCGCGTACAGCCGCTCGTCGGTCTCGGGATCGACGAAGCCGGCGATCAGGTCGCAGAGTTCGACCCGCCCCCAGCGTTCGATGGGTTCGGCGAGCCATTGCTCGACGGCGCCGTCGGGATTTGGAACGACGCCGTCGTAGGGCGCGAACCGATCGCGGATCGAATTGACGAGCCGCTGGTGCCCCTCCTCCGCGCTACGCGCGAGCAGTTTGCGTGCGCTGTTCACCGGCATCGTCGCGAGGATGAAATCGGTGTTGCCGCCGCCGACCGCCGGAATGTAGAACTCCGAGAACGTCAGCCCAGCTCGAAGCCGAGCCACTTGGAAGTTTCTGCGTCGAAGCTGCGGCAGAAGCGCTCGGCGAGAGCCCTGAAGAACCGCGACGCATCGCTCGTCTCGCGCAGGATCGCGCTGAAGTCGGCGGCGTCCAGTCCGGCTTCGCCTTCCTCGCGGGCAAAGCGATCGGCGCACATCTCGCGGGAGAGCGGAAAAAGGTTGTCCCACATGGTGCCCTGGAAGCCGCCGAAGCCGGGCAGGAACGTCTCGATTCTCGAAAGCTCCGTCATGTCACGCCCTCCCGCCGGCATATCGACGCACAAAATCCTCGTCGGTCACGACGTGCCCCTTCCAGAGCTCGCAAGGATGCTGCTGCAGGACCTGCTCGAAGACCTCCATTGCCCGATCCGCGTCGACTCCGGGACTGTCCGAGCGGCGCACGACCGTGTCCGTCGCGCACTCGAAGGAGCGGCCGTCGACGGGGCGCCGCCCGATCGCGAAGTGACGGAAAGGGCCGACGTCGCTGTGGACGACGGTGGCCCTGCCCCTGTCGCCGTGCTCCAGTGCCAGGACCAGCGCGCGCGGCAGCGCGCCCCCTGCGCGACGATCTCGTCGGCGCCGTCGCCGTTCTCTATGAACATCGTGTAGGTGATTTTGGACATCGATCTTCCTTTCAGACCACGTAACGCGGCAATTTCTCGATCTCGCGGAGCGCCACGAGAGGCCAGGTCTCGCCGTAGTCGTCGGCGACTTTTCCGCCCGCGTGGCCTTGGATGATGTTGCGGACGTCTTCCGGCATCCCGACGAAGCGGGCGATGCTGGAGAAGCGGTGGCGCCAGCCGTGGTTCGGCGCCACGCCCTCGATGCCGAGCGCGCGCACCCATTCGGCGATGCGCTCCGCGACCTTCTTGTGGTGCGGATTCGAATCCTTGCCCCCACGGCTGCGGCCGGGGTCGTAGAACAGCGGCCGCTTGCCGCGCGACTTCGCGTAGTAGAGCAGCCCCTGCTCGATCAGGTGGCCGTGCAGCGGCACCTCGCGGTACGTGCGCGTCTTGTTGTTGGCGCCGCGGATGCGGATGATCCAGATGCCGTCGCGCTTGACGAAGTCGGCCGCGGTCAACGGCGTAAGCTCGTTGATGCGGGCGCCGGTGTAGGCGCCGATCCAGGGCAGCCAACGCCGCGCCGCCGCCATCTCCTCGCTGATCAGGTGCGACAACGGCCGCAGCGTCGCGGTCAGGATCGTCTTGGCTTCCTCGCCGTCGAAGCCCTTCTCGCGCTCCTTGACCTTCTTGCGCACGCGCACCCTCACCTCCTTGGCAGGATTCTCGGCGAGCAGCCCCTGATCGACGGCGAACTGGAACATGGCCTTGGTCGCGGCGAGGTAGACGTCCCGGACCGTGATGTTTTTCATGCCGCCTTCGAGCAGCGCGTCCTTCCAGGCGACGATGTCGGCGCGCGCGATCGCCGCGGCGTCGTCGTGACCGAGATGCGCGATCAGCCGGTCGACGACCGGCGACCACCGCTTGACGGTGGCCGGCGAGAGCTGGGCTTCCTTGCCGTAGGATTTGAAGAGGGCGCGCAGCGGCACCGGCGCCTTGTCGCTCGCGTCGACCGCGGCCGGACCGGCGAAGGAATGACCCGGCTTCGAAGGACAGGTCGCCGCGGGATCGGCGCGCGCCGAGACCGCGCCGGCCGGCCCCGCGTCCGATGCGGACTTGCACTGCAGGGGCGACAGAACACGGCCTTCGCCGTCGATGACCGCGGCGTCGATTCCCGACCACGCGCGCTCGATCCTCGCCAGCACCTCGAGGTGGCGGATGCGCGCGACGACGGGATCGCGCGTGCGCAGCGAAAGCTTGACCTCGCCCTTGCCGACGGCTTCCTTCAGCCGTTCAGGGACTCTTTTCCTTAACAGAAAGATACCGCTGTCCGGATGGCGTCTTAGAGATTCGAACCCCATGTGTACCGACCATGTGTACCGACGGCGGTCCGGAAAACCCTTTGAGATTCAAAAGGTCCGCTGTTTTCTAGGGTTTTTCGAGGGGTGGCGGAGAGGGAGGGATTCGCATCCCCGTTTATCGCTCGACGCTATACCTAGCATGATCTCCCGGTAAGCAGTTTCGATCCAAGCATCTCATAGTCGGACGCCACCTGTCGCCAGCGTGTCCCTGGATGACGTTCTGAACATCGACGTGAATGCTGACCTGCCGCGCGAGTGAAGAAAATCGATGCCGCTATCTCGATAGCTGCGGAAGATCCGACCTAGCTCAAAGAATGTCTTGGTCCATCCCCTTCGCTATCTGGTTCGCTCATCGTCTCGCGTGTCACCGCGCCGGTTGGCATCGACGCCCTGCTCTCCGGCGCGGCGCCGGCTACTGGCGAGTTCCGCAAGCTCGTTCATCAGTGCATGGCGGCGAGTTTCAACAGCGGGCATATCCTTGGCGAATTGCCTAATCTGACGCGCTAGCTCGTGATCTGCTGCCACTCCAGAGCGCTGTAGCTCGGCGGCATAGTCGAGATATCGCCGCCGGATCGCGTCCTGACGTGACTTAATCTGTTCGTCCCAAGGATGCTTGGCAGTCCTGCCGCCCCTCGCCTCCGAAAGCACCTCGTGACGGGCGAGCCGGTCGACATCTGGCGTGATCTTTCGCTTGCGTAAAGCGAGCACCGGCCCGCGATCTGCCTTTCGAACCCGTCCGCGGGTTCGCCGCGGCGTTGCCTCCGCCGCGATCCAGCGAAGCCGGAGTTCGCCAGCAAACCGCTCCCGCCAGGCCTGAAGATCCGCCTTGCGAGGGCTGAGTCGCTTGCCGTCATGGCCCAGCGACCGAACGGTCAAGTGCACGTGGGGATGCTTGTCGTCGAGGTGCTGGACGAAGACGTAGTCGTGATTGTAGCCGAACGTCTCGACGGCAAATGCCCGGGCCGAATCCTTGACTGCGACGGCATCGGTGCCAGCCGGCATCGACAGAATGATGTTGATCGAAAGCGATCCATCGCGGCGGCGCTTGTTGTCGAGAACAGAATCATCCTCCCATTGTTGTTGCAGATCTTTCAATCCGGAACGACCCGCCATCGTTGCGCCCTGCTCTGTTTCACCATCGAGCTCGCCATTTCGCGTGATGTATGCCAAGTGCGACTTGAGATGCGCCGCGTCCCTGGTGCGACCGGTGATCTTAACCATTACCTCTGGCGCTCGGCGTACGATGCGTTCGAGCTTTGCACGCATCGCAGGCGTAAGGCGGCCGGGAGCGGCCGGATCGGGGATATCCCACTCGGCCCGCCGTGGGCGCCGATTGGGCGTTTCCCAGACATACGAGATCGGCGGAAGTTCGGAGGCCAGGTCGGTCGGCCGCGGCGAGTGGCGCCTACTCATCGCCGCCCATCCCAATAATTCGCGTTGCCGTGCAGCGCATTGCGTAGTTGCGCAAGCTCTCTTTCAATGACCATTTTGGCCTCTTGAATTGCGGACAGATCGAGCTCAACCGCCCTGCCCTGCAACACACTGGTGTTTGCGGCACGCGCGATCTGGTTGATGTTGCCCCCGATCCGGTTGAGCTCGCGAACGATCGCGCGAAGCGCGTCGTGCTCGTCCGGGGAATGCTGCACTGGTGACCCCAATCGCGAGCGCACCAGCGCGACAATCCAGCCGGTTCGGGTCATGCCACGCTGATGTGAAACTTCCGCGATCTGCCGCATCTCGCTCTCGCGAAATCGCACCGTCACCTTCTCCGGCCGTCCGACCGGCAACGCCAAGATGCGCGGCGCTGGCGCGGCTAGGGCATCAGCAATGAGACGCCGCAGCAGCGCGGACTTGCCGCCCTGGGTAGCTGCAAGAATTGAGAACTCCGCAGCGACTTCGTCGGGGACGCGAAGCGAGATCAGAGCCATGCACTCCAATCCCAATCGCGATGTAATACATCGCTGGCGCGAAGCCTATCCTGCACTAGAAAGCGCGAATCCTTCGACCCCCTCCATGTTGGTTCAAACCAACGGGCTCGACATTCAAAGCTCGGAAGTTGCTGCAGGTGAGATCCAACCCAGCCGGCGATCGATGCGGAGAGTTCCTCTGGGAATGACGCAGCCGTCGCCCCTAATGCTGGTACTTCACGAGCCCCGCGCGTGCAGATCGGCAACATTAGTACCGAGCATGTGGACCGCGGCTTTCCAGCAGCCTCCGGCCTCTCTACGGCGCTGTGGGGGGCGCGTTCGGCCTCCGGCTGCTGCGCTAACGCGCCATCCTTCGAATGGGAAATCCGCTGCGCCGGCGCACCAACTGTAGCAGCGTTTCTGAGGAAGCTCTCTAAGACAAGCTTCATGCGAACAGGATCTCTTCAATTGTGACCGTCGATGCCGGAACCTCTTCCGCTTCTTCTGCGCCATCGATCAGCAGCACGGCATGGCGTGAGCCTTGAGACGCGAGTCGATCGACCAGAAGACAGCCACTTCGATCTTGGTGACGCACTCTGATCGTCAGTGATGGGCTCATTCGCGCGTTCCGATCGACCGAAGAGTGGGAGGACTTTTCCGCGATCGCCGTTACACGGTCTGTCTCTATGGGTCGCAATGCCGCTTGCGTTGCGACCGGGCTTCGCGGTGGTTGATCTCCAGGAGGCCCCTCGCCGTCAGCAGGGGAACCGCGGACCTCAGTGCGAATTTTGCGGGCCAGCTGACGGGCGTGTGCGTCGGTGAAGCTCTCCTGTGCTGCGCATAAGGTCTCGACGGCGTTGGGCTGCTCACGCCAAGCCTGGTAGAGTTCATACACAGCACGGATTGATGAGCCGGCAAGCTTCGATCGGAGGAACTCCGGCATACTCTGGACCGAAGCGTAGCGAGAAACCCAGTCCTTAGGCTTACCCAGCTTGCGCGAGATGTCAGCTTGGTTATCACCCCGCTCCAAGCGGTCCGCGATGAATGCCGCAATTTCGGGGGCATTGAGGTCGTCGCGCTGAATATTCTCGATCATCTGAACATAACGATCCGCAGAACCAACGGCATGAATGAAAGTCGGGATGTCGCGGAGCCCGGCGCGCTTCGCAGCACGATACCGCCTCGCACCCATGATGATCACGTACCGGCCTTCCTCGGTCGCTTGTCGCAGCACGATCGGTTGCAGCACGCCATGCTGACGGACCGATTCCGCAAGCTCCTCGAGCTTCGGTTCGTCGAAGCTGCGACGAGGCTGGTCCGGATCTTCGTCAATACGGTCGATGGCGATGCAAGTCGGTTGTCCGATTGTGGCGGCACCATCTTCCGCGACGTCGATGAGCTGCTTAAAGCTGAGATCAAGCGCCATGTGCCGTCTCGTCCATCTGCGCGACGATCTTGGCGAGAACATCGCGGATTTCTCGGCCAGCCTCCTGCGCAGAGCGGCGCTTCAGCTTCCAGACCGGCAGGCGTTCTGCGACGGCCTCAGCGTAGCCGTCCCTTGCAACGATCTGGCCCGGGAAGACATATTTGCCCGCCTCGCGCAAGAGTTGCTCAAGATGGGTCCTTTGACGGGGCGACTTCGTGTTGAAGTTCGAAGGCAGCAACCCGAGGAACCTCGTATCCTGGCGGCCATAGCGCCTCTGCACGCCGATCACGGTCTGCATCAGACCTTTGACGCCCTTGATCGAATAGTCCTCCAGATAGATAGGGGCCAGCACATGCGAGGCCGCAACCAAACAGCCGACACTGCGAAGTCCCAGTGACGGCGGCGTATCGATGACGCAGGCGTCGAACTGATCCGACGCGAAAGCGAGGTTCTCTTGCAGAGTCGTTATGGCGGTCGCGTTGCTGCGATCGAGATCAGTCAGCGAACTATCGGCCGGCGCGAGCGTTAGGCCTTCATCTTCCCGAGGTACGACGCGTATCCCCGGCTTGAACAGATCCGCGGCTAACGTTGAACCGGCGTAGTGCCTCAACGTATCCGACGCATTGCTCTGCGCATCGACGTCGATCACGAGAACGCGGAGATCCGCTTCCGCCATGAACCAAGCCAAATGCACCGCAAGCGTCGTCTTCCCGACCCCGCCCTTTTGATTGTTGATGACAATGGTCTTCATCTTAAGGTCCGAAATGGTGTAACAGCGCGGAGGTCATATTCTCGTCCGCCATGTCCTGGGGGATGTTGGTTTGAACCAACAGACGATTGCGAATCCGGTCACCGGAACGATCCCGGAATTCATCCGGCGAATCCCCTGCCAGAAGAGTCAGGTCAGTCCATAGCCCTCGAGGGGAAGAAATTCTGGGACGCGAGACTGGGATTGTGCTCGTTGCTGGGCGCTCTGCGACACGGTCGCGAGAGGATCGTCACGCGAAGGTGCGGAGACCGCTTGTGGGCTCCGGGACCGTCGCCGCGGCGGCGCGAGTAGAGCCGTGCCCGAAGGGGCGCGCGCAAGCAGGCAAGGCTGTAAGAGCCGCAGGAAGCTTTGAATTAAGAGCCGATCTCTTGCGGGCGGCTGTTGTGATCAGGACTGGCGCAATTGCAAGCTAGGCATTGCGACGCGCGCGTCCCGATGGCGAAGTCTCCATCGAGGAGAGATTCAATCCGGCAATAGGACGGGTGCGCGGCATTTCCGCCCTCAATTGACCTATCGATAAAACGAATCGATCTGCCCGGTCGATTCATAAAACTCATTGGACGCCGCTTCCCTAGGAAGCGAGAATCTGTCCGTGCCGAACCCCGAACCAGAACCGCTTCATCTGCGCCGCATCGATGCCGCCCACAATATGCGGCGGTTTTATGCGCTGTCCACGCAGCCCACCTTGTTCGGAGAAATGTCGGTGATCCGCAATTGGGGCCGGATCGGCACGAGTGGCAAGACCATGGTGCAGACCTTCGATGGTAGTGCGGAGGCGATCGAAGCATTCGTATGCCTGGAGCGTGCCAAGCGGAGGCGCGGTTACGCTGTCGCGGACGAAAAACCGTCTTAATCTGACAATTTTTCGAAGATTACGGCTCTGCCTGCGATGCCGGCTCTATCTGTTCCACGGCCTTGATGCCAGACGAGCAAAATCGAAACAAGACGGACTCGTCCCATGACAACTGCCAATGAGATCGCCGAAAAGATTGTAGCCGAGAACGACCTGACAAAGGCTCAGGCGAAAACCATCGTCGATAGCGTTTTCAAGGCGAGCGCTGATGCGGCCGTGAGCGGAGCCGAGACGAGCCTTCCCGGGTTCGGCAAGTTCAAAGTCAGACCGGCGCAACGATTACGATCGCAGCTTCCAGGAAGCTGACATTTACGCCTGCCAAAGCCATCAAGGATGGTCTCAACGGAGGAGCGGACCGTAACGACGGTGCATCGTAAGACGCAAGACGAGGGGGCTTATGCCCCCTCCTCGGCCGCGAGCGCTTCGTTGCGTTGGCAGATGAGTTCGGCCAGTTCGACTTCGAGCGCCTTGCGCTCCGCCGGCGTGAACACGCATTCGCGCAGCTCGGCGCGCAATTCTTCAATGGTGTCGACGGTCATGATCGCATCTCCGGTAGAAGGGAAGCAGGCCCCGCCTTGCGACGGAGCCCGTTGGCTGGAGCTTCAATCCCGGTTCGGCCGGGACCAGATCAGTTGGAGGCCTTCCGCGCCTTCGACCTCGATCAGAGTGGCGTAGATCGGAGCGGGGAAGCTCGGATCGTCCAGTTTGACGGAGAGGTAGTCGCGCTCGGTGTCCTTGGCGGTCTTCTGCCAGGCGGCGCCCAACTCGACGTTGCCAGAGTAGATGCGGAAGTGCGGTCCCTTGTCGGAAGGGTTGTCGACGCGGATCAGCTTGGCCTTGACGTTGAGGTTGAGCGTCTTGATCGCGCCGGAGAAGCCATTGCCCGTGGACGTGAAGGTGCCGATGGTAGCCATTGTCTCATTCCCTTGGTTTTCTCGGGCCGCGCCTATCGCGACCTCGATGGCGGTCGTGAGACCGGAGGCGATCGACCTGCACCCAAAGGGCCGAAATGAAATGGAGGGCGGCCGGCAGCGACTTTCTTGGACCGCGAGGAATGGTGCGGAGCGCCAGGGGAAGAAAGTCGAGAACGGACGTTGCAGGGACAAGATCGAGAGCCCGCGAAGCGGGATCGGCCTTCGGTCAGACCAGCCTTTATCGAGGACGCTGATGGGTGCGCCCGTCGCGAAAACACATGGAATGAAGACAGGCGGCCCTAATCCGCTCGGCCATTCGGATCTCAGGCAACGGTCGTGGCAGCAAAATGCGGCTCACTTCAAGTAGGCGCACCTAGACGGTGCGATCATCACCTGCAATGGAGGTCGTTGCCGTCAGCAATCTCGGCGCACCTGTCGAAGTCGCCATCGCAATCGATAACGAGGCATGCACGACGTAACCGCCGTGTGGATGCAATCTCGCCCGCCGCGTCCACGCGACCACCCTGCGCGGCGCCAAGAGATCCTAGCGTCGGCGCACATGCTGGCCGCCGACTCGGTCGCCAGAGCATGGATAACCATGGTGATGATGCGGAGCTCGCGTTAGTACAGGCTCACCCTGCAGCATGAACCGCACTGGCGCACGCGCGCGTCATCGCCTACGCCGCGCGATCTCGTCAGCGACCAAGCCCTCCGCCCGCACCAGCCGCTCATGCAGGGTCTCGAACATATCGAGGATGTCATCATTGGGTTCATTCTTGCCCTGCTCGATCGCTTCGGCGACGAGTTCATCGAGGGGCATCTCCTTCAATTGGCCTTTCTCCAGAAGCTCTTCAAAAAGACTATCGCTGCTCGGCTGCGGTTGGATACGACCGTCGGAGTTGCACCAGACGGTGAATGTCTGTTGTTCCAGAACGGCGTGCTCGACCATCTCCGCATCCAACGGAATCAGCGTCCCCCAGGCCTCGCCCGCCTCGTCCGCGAACCCCGCCACGTACATCCGCTGCTCCGCGGCGCCTTCATCACGAGGCTGGAAAAACGGCGTGAGGATGATTGGAGCGTGGTTTGCCATGACGATCTCTCCGAACGGCTTTGCGTCGACACAGCGCAGAAGCCGGGTCAGTGCGGGTATTTGCGATCACACGAAAAAGGCAAGGTCTGGGAACGGCGCCTCATCGCCTCACGCCCGCTGCTTATCTCGCCGGCGAGAATTGATCTGCGCCATCAGGATCGGGCCAAGCGAAAATTCGCCGACCTCGGCTTTTCGCGTCAAACCGCGCAGATAACCGCCGGCGGAATTGATCGCCGTCCCGCGCTGCAGGATACACGCGACGACGATGGCTGCGGGCACCTCGCCCATAACCTTTTGCGCCTCCTCCCAGGCGCTCGGGCTGATCCCCAGCATCGATCGCACAACGGCCGCTGTGGCCAGGAAATCGCGCCAGTTCGAAATCCCACCCTTCGCATAATCGACGATGTCCGGGCAGGCACTCAGGACCATTCCTAACGGATACGACCCCTCCCCGACTCGCGGGGGTTGAGGTTTGGGCTCAGCTCCCGCCGCCCTGCCTTCTCGAAAGACAGGTTCAAGATCAATAGGGGCGTCTGGTTTTGAATTCTGTATGTGGCGCTCAGAATGGGACTCATTGGCGCTCGGATTCTTGGATTTGATGTGTTCTTCCAGAAGATTGAGCACGTCGTCGGCGAGCTGAGACAACTCGTCGGCGATCGGCTCGAGCTCCTGGCGCGTAGCCGTGCGCGGAATCTGATCGACGATCGCGCGGAAGGCAGCGTGCACGACCTGCCAATCGGCAGGCCCCTGCCCTCCCCTTCGCGTCGGGACGGCTTCCTCGATGCCAGTTGCAATCATCTTCGCGATGTCGCGCCGGCACAGCGTGATGCGCTCTCGTACGAGCCTGAGTGCGCGGGCCTCGGCTTCGATATCGGCCGCCAGGCTCTCGAACTCCTCCGAGCGCACGACGAGCGGCGACAGATCGAAGCCGAAGGCGAACTCGATTTCGCCCGCATTGTCCTTCCGCGCATAGCGCTTGCCATTCGGACTGTCGCGCCGAACGATCAGGCCCGCGTCGACCAGCACAGCAAGGTGACGACGAAGCGTCGATGCCGGCATGCCGTGCGCCCGCCGGGTGAGTTGATGGTTTGACGGAAAAACAATCAGATCATCCTCCCCGGTGAGCGCGGTTTCGGGATGGAAGGTCAGCAGCGCGTTTAGTACCGAGAGCGAGCGCTCCGACACGCCAAGGCGCGGCCGTGCCGTGCAGATGGCGTGGAAGATCTTCCACTTGTGCACGATCTTTTCGGGAGGACGTTCGGTTGCGACCATCTGGCTTGCCACATGGGCAAGCGTCAGCGATCGCCGCCCAAAGGGCGTCGTTGGAGAGTGTGACTGCATGTCTTTGCCTCAGCTGGGCAAAGAAAACCTGCTCGCCGAAACGGCGATTAAAATCGCGTAGAAACTCTTGACTGCGATTCGCGAAAGTGATTCTCTGTCAGTCGCCAAACTTGAAGAGAGGGCTTCCGGAACTCCGTTTCGGGGGCCTTTTTTCTTTTCCCTCGTCTGCTCCTTGTTCGTGTTTACGGGACGAGGCGATTAGGCCTCGGTAGTTTCCTGACCGCCGCTCGTCTTGGAAAAGGCGTCGAACAGGGTCGGGAGTTGGTCGACAAGAAATGCCGCGAATGCGGCCGGAATATTCTTGGCGACGGTGAGCTTCAGTTCGCGCTCGGCGTGACGGACGTGCGCAATCTCCTCACCGGATGCAGACAAAACTGGCTTCTCTTCTGTCGGCTTTGATGTCCCCGCGGGGGATGGACGGCTCGCGGCCGAAAATGCTGCGAGAAATCGAGCGTCGGTTTCCCGCTCTGCAAATTTCGGTTCAACGATCGCCGCTCTCACACGTTTGAGCGCTGCGGCATCCTTGATTAGTTCAGCGAACGACTGCCAGCGGCCGCGGCCAACTTTCGGAGCCTTCCCGATGGCTTGGATAACGTCGGTTGGAACCGATCGAGCGACGGCAAGAAGCTTCGAGGCCTCCGCTCTATCGATCGACAACGCATCTTGCACGACTGACCGGCTATGCCCGGCATCTTCGATATGCATCGCAAAGGTAGCGCGCTCAATGAAACTCAAATCTTCGCGTGGTGCGTTCTCGAGTCCTTGAGCCACGACAAGGGCTTCATCTGACAGTGATCGCAGGATTGCCTTGACGGGAATGCCCAATTCGCGCGTGGCGCGAACGCGGCGATGTCCATAGGCGCTCTGGTAGCGCCCTTTTGCTTCGGGATGCTCCCGAACGAGAATGGGCACCTCTTGGCCACGTTGTGCGATTGAGTGTTTAAGTGCCTCGAACGAGCTATCATCATTGTCACGAAACCGGTCGGACAGGGGTGACGGATCAATAAGCGAAGGGTCGATTTCAAGGATCACAGCGCCAGACGCAATTCTTTCGCGAAGCTCCTCGTTCTCTTTCTCGACTTCGGAAAAAGAATCCTTCAACGAGCGGACCGAGCCCGACGAGACCCGCGGCAAGGCGCCGGGCACGTTGTCAGCTGACAACGCGCTAGATTGCGGGGCCGTGAAAAGGCTCTTGATGGTGTCAGTACGTTTGCTCATCGACCCCACACCTTCTTGAGAAGTTGCGCAACTTCGGCATTGACCGCGTCGACTGATTCAAGTGCCCGGTCGTAGGCGCCTCGCCCCACTGTGCCGCGCTCCAGCTCATAAAGTGACTGCTTGGTGAGACCGGCATTGGCGATTGCAGTCGATTTCCAAACGGTGGCTTGGAGCACATCCGATCCAAAGAGGTTACGAAGGAGGGCAACGATTTGAGCTTCGGGCACGTCGTTGGGATCGTGACGCGTGATGACATACCGGATGAAATCGTGATCCAGTCGGCCGCCAGCTTCCTCGATGACGGACATGAGATCCGACGTCATGAGGAGAAATTGGCTCATCGATGCGACATCGACCATCTGCGGATGGATGGTCACGAGCATCGCGGTGGCCGCGTTTAGCGCGCCCATGGTCAAGTAACCAAGTTGGGGTGGGCAGTCGATAACAACGACGTCGTAGTCGTCGGCAACCTGGTCGATGGCGCTGGCGACGCGGCGAAAGAACAGGTCGTGTCCGCGTTCACGCCGCTCGATCATTGCGCGAGGCGTATGGTGCTCGAACTCCATAAGCTCGAGATTGCCTGGAACGAGACCTATCCCGTCAAAGTAGGTCTTCCGGACAATCTCGCGCATTGGCCGGCGGTGCTCGTCATATCGGATGGCACCGTAGAGGGTTTCATTCGCCCCAATATCAAACTCGGGTTGGTACCCGAACATCGCGGAAAGCGAGGCTTGCGGATCGAGGTCAATCGCAAGGACCCGAAAGCCGGCAAGGGCGAGATATTGTGAAAGATATAATGCCGTCGTCGTCTTGGCGGAGCCGCCCTTGAAGTTTGCGACGGTGATAATTTGGAGCTTGTCGCCCGGCTGGCGGCGCGGGAGAAATTCCAACGCTTCTCGAGGGCGCGCGCTGGCTAGGTACCCGCGCAACTCATGAATCTGGGCCAGAGTGTAAGATCGACGCCCCCCAGGGCCAGTCGCTGGGTTCGGTCCAAGGCCGTCGAGAGAGAGCTGTCGTAGATACCCGTCGGACACGCGTGCAATTCGCGCAACCTCCCCTGAGGTGAACGAGCGAAGAGACTTACTGGCTGAAGGCGGGAAAAGCGTTGTAGCTAGCGAGCGAAGCTGGCCGGAAAGGATGCCGGCGTGCCGGGTGATCCGGGCAGACGCAGTCTCGCTCATGGTAAGTGAATCTTCCGCTAAGCTCGGCATTTGCTTTCTCAAGACGGTTTCTGCGCGTCAGACGCCTGATCTCCGTCTTGAGAGATGGCCACGATTCTATGATTTGAGCAAGAATTAAAGGGTTAACGAGTTGTTAACGCTTAATGGCGCGCTGACGACAAGCAACGGCATTTTTCGGTGCATCGTGTGGCTGTTGTCAGCTGACAACAAAGCCTCCAGCGACCGGGCGGAACTCTACTATAGCATGAGTCGGCGAACCCCACGCCTCCCACCGCTGCACCGAAGGTGCTGCCATTGTGCATCGTCTCGATCAAGGAGACGCCCGCGCGCAGCTCCGCAAAGTGCTCCGATTCCCCCCGCCTCTACTCTTGCCAGCGGGCCGCCGCGCGACGATACGATACCTCCGAAGTCCGCTACAGCCGTTCGCCCAACGGCGCGGCCAGCGGTCCGATGAGAAGTACCCCTGCCCGCCTCGTCCGCGGACACAGGCGTTTCAGCGCCCAGGTGGGACGCGCGAAGAGCCGGCAACGTCGGCCCACTCGCCCGGGCCGTCACGGAGTGAATCGAGCGATGCCGCGCCCCTTCGCTGTACTGCCGCCCGGGGCAAACGCGGGCCGACAGTCCGGATCTGCTGGAGATGTTCGTCCCGAACGGGGTGGCTAGCAGATATCCGCGGTGTCCGTTCTTGGTACTAAAATACCGTTATCGCACCAAGGCCTTCCAAAGCTACGACGCCGACCAAACGCCTCTTGCGACGGGACTTTCCGCAACGCCGCGTTCCCCAGTGTGCCGCCCATCGGTTTATCTGGGTGCCGTCCTGTTCGTGACCGCGCCCGGATAGGCGACCTACAGTCGGTTCGCCACGTCGGCCCGGTACGCCGCGCCGAGGACTGACCTCGCCAGCCGGCCCACTTTTGATGGCCGCGAATCTTGGCGCCTGACTTTTCGGACGGCAGGCCTGAGATGCGCTTGGTTCGGCGCGAACGCACGCAGGGGAGGCGGGGCATCGCTTGCGTTGGGGATGGATGACCCGGTCGGAGGGTAGACTGACCTGGCGGTGAACTGTCCTAATCCAGTTTAACAGGACGCTCCGATACGCCCGGCGTCGGATGCCAGTCGCTCCTTTCGCTAGCTAGCAGCAAAGCCACCGAACCCGCCCTCCGGCTGATAGGACATCCGCCGAGATCGAGCTGCGAGCCACTCCGACAAAGCCAATCGGACGGACGGAGACCCGACTGGGCTCGGCGTCAGATACGAGAACCCGCAGAAGCGGTTGTTGTCAGCTGACAACAGGGGGCTTTGCCAAGGATGGATGTTGTCAGCTGACAACATCTGGCCCGTTGTCCCTAGCTCCAATTCGCAGGAACGCCCTCAAGCCAAACCACAACCTCTAAGCCGAACTTCCCCTTGAGTAGCGACGTAAGCATTTGAGCTGGCGTGTAATTCCAGCGGGCGTGACGGCGCGTCTGCCTACATTATGGGGCGATAGGAATGCCGAGCCGATTGAAGACGTCTTGTTGTAGTGGGGTTGGACTTGTGAGCATAGCGGCCGGGGCGTCCTGACCGATGCGAACGATGTTGCGTGTGAGCGTGGCGAGATCCTGCAACAGCGTTCGAAAGCTGTGCACGGGCCGGCCATCGTGGGTGTGCTTGCGATTAGCCTTGGTTCTGGCCGCGGCCGAGACTCTGGCCTTGGCGACGGGCGAGACGCGCGCGGCGTCGGCGGCCTCGCGGTCGTGATCGTCGAACAGGATCGGGGCCAGCGCGCGGCGCATGTGCCAGACGATGTAATAAGCGAGCATGCAGAGGAAGACGTGGGCGCGCACGCGGCCAGCGAGGCGATGGTGGATCGGGCGCACCTCCAGTTCGACGGTCTTGATGGTGCGGAAGGCGCGTTCGACCTGGGCCAGGCTCTTGTAGGCACGCACCGTGGCGGCGGTGTCGAGGTTCTCGGCCGGCACGTTGGTCCGTAGCACATAGAAGCCGTCGAGCGACGCTTCGTTGGCGATGGCATCCTCGATCCGACTGAAGTCGAACGAAGTGTCGGTGATGGCGAGGTGGAAGTGCTTGGCCATCTTACGCTTGCCCAGCACGGCGCCGACCTTCAGACCGATCTCATCCTCGCCGCGCAAGGGGTTGCGCTGACGCTGCACGGCGGCCTTGACGCGGGCGAGATCCTTCTCGGTCGCCGCCAGCAACTCGCCGCGCTTGCGCCGACGCTCGTCGGCCAGATCCGGGTTGCGGCACACGATCAGGCGCTCGCCGGGGAAGTCGGGGGACGTGATCTCGGCCATATCGCGATCGTCGAACAGCGACAATTGCAGCGGGCCGCCGTCCTCGGCGAGCTTGCGGATCGCCGGCGCCCGCAGAGCGGTGATCCAATCGAGCCCGGCCGGCATCAGATCGGCTTCGATACGGGCGCTGGTGATCATGCCGCGATCGCCGACCAGTACCACACGCGACAGCTTGAAGCGGGCCTTCAGTTTGTCGACTTGCGCGGCCAGCGTGCTCGGGTCGGCGGTGTTACCTTCGAACACCTCCACCGCCACCGGGCAGCCGTCGGCGGCGCACAGCAAGCCGAACACGATCTGCAGCTTGTCGGAACGACCGTCGCGGCTGTAACCATGCCGCGCCAATTCGCAATGTCGCCCCTCCAGATAGCTGGAGGTGAGATCGTAGAGCACCAGCGAGCCGTCATGCAGATGGCGCTTGGCGAGCGTCGCCTCGATCCCCGGTTGGGCCGTGCCGAGCAGGTCGAGCGCTTCGTAAAGCTCGTCCTCGTCGACGGCGCTGAGATCGAGCAGTTCGCCCAGCGAATGCGCCGCCGTCGCCTCGCTGAGCTGGCGCGCCGTGGCCAGCTTGGCGGCCGGTTCGATCACCCGTGCCACGATCAAGGCCAAAGCCAGCCTGGCCAACCGTCTGGGCTTGTCCGGGACAAGGCGATGCAGTCCGAGCTGGCGCGCCATGCCGAGCACCGCGGCCACGTGGCCGTGCGGCAGCGAGCGCTCGATCCGCAGTTGCTCGGCCGGCGAGACCAGCTCCTCGCCTTTCAGGACGCGGCGCAGCGCATCGATCTTCTCATCCGGCCAATGCGACAGGTTGGCCAGCGTGCGCGACTTGATCTTGTCGCCCTCGCGATAGCTCTCGCGCAACAGGATCGCGGGCGGTGAGTTGCGGTTGGGAATGCGGGCGACGAACATGCCGGAATCGAATCACGGAAACCTGCCATTCGCAAGCCAAAAATCATCATTTACATGCCTACAAAATCAGCCCGATCCAAACTTCTCAAATCCTCTCAACGCTCTAACAAAAATCCCGAGGGGAAGTTCGGTCTAAGGCATCAGGAGGCCTCGTCGATCCGCGCCCCGCTCAATTCACACCTAGGAAGAAAGTGGGTAGGTTCTGGGTCAAATTCGACCAGAGATGCTGACCCATTTTCATTCAGTCGGGTCGGCGCCTCGACGCCGGTCCCAACTCGCAAGAAAGCTAGGCACCGGCCATAGACTGTCTAAGGCCATGCAGCGCAGGCTCGCGGGAAACACCACAGAGAAGGGGTGGCATTCATAGAATACTAATCTAAAAATTAGGCCTCCGACGAGTTTTGCGCCGGTCAAATTTGGGGAGAATACCCGGCCTTCACGCGGTGTATCCGGATTGCTATATAAGGATACACGATACGCGCTAGAGGAGCGCCGGATGGCCTTCCATATCAAGAATCCGGAGACCGATGCACTGGCCCGCAGGGTCGCGGCACTGAAGAAAATCGGACTGACCGAGGCCGTGCATACGGCGCTCGCCCATGAACTCGAGCGCGAGCAGGGCAAGCCGTCCTTGGTCGACCTGGGCGTCCAGTTTTGTCGCGATTTGAGGGCAAAGGGCAATCCGCAGAGCGGCAAGCCTTCCGACAAAGCGTTTCGCGACAGCCTGTACGAGGACGATTGATGTTCATCGACGCCTCAGCGCTCACCGCGATGCTGACCGACGAAGACGAGGCGCGGGAGTTGCTGGCGCGCGTGCAGCAGACCACAACCCGGCTGACCTCGCCGCTGGCCGTATGGGAGGCGGCGATTGCCGTCGCCCGCGTACTCGATCTTCCGATCGCCAAGGCCGCCGAAGCGGTCGAGAGCTACCTTGCGCTGATGGAAATCAAAATGGTGAACGTGGCGCCTGAAACAGCCCGCATCGCCCTCGACGCCTTCGACCGCTATGGCAAGGGACGACATCCGGCGCGGCTCAATTTCGGAGACAGTTTCGCCTATGCCTGCGCCCGCCATCTTGGTGAACCGTTGATGTTTAAGGGTGCCGATTTTCCGCAGACCGACATCGAGGCGGCCTGACAAGTTTACGATCGGAGCGAGGCAGGCGTGGCAGAGAGGTCCTAGACGACGAGTCAAAACCAACCAATGCGCCGGCGGTCGCGCGTGACGGCACCGAACCAGCCGAGGAAGCCAGCCAAATGCCTGTGATCACAGAGCCGTTCGAACCGTCGATCTGACCGACGACGAGGACCCGCCGCGATCAAAACTAGCAAGATGGTGCTTGGCTCCACGCACTTCGCTGCGAGGTTGACGACATCTGAGAGCGATCGCGTGGTCGGCAGCGGCCGAAGGCGTCCGGAAGAGGGGAGGGAGCTGACAAGAAGTGCGTCCTCTCGATGATCTGCGGCCTGGCGGCGGTGATTTATCTGGCTCCAGGCCGTCAGAACCGCTGATTCACGGGCACCGACACCATCGATAAGGGGTGGTTATCGATAGTGAGAGGTGGCCTGGAACAGGCCTCGCTATGACGGAAGCCAAAGCCGTGTTAGCTTCTGTTTCGCTGCCTCCTGTTAAGGTTATCAAGACCTTGCCGCCCAGCTACAAAATCCCGGACCCGCTGCCCTGGGCCCAGCTCACCGGCCCGCTCGCGGCCGCCGAGGATGCGCTCGCCCGCCTCGACGAGCGGCTGGCCAAAAGCCCAATCCGCGACGGCGCGATCAGCCGGACGCACTTCGCCGACGCTTGCGCCAGTCTGTGGCTCGACGGCGAACTTGTCCACCTCGACGACCTCGTCCTCCACGACGCCGGCATGGACGTCCGCGTCCCCACCCACGAGCTGACCCGGGCTCATGCCGTGCTACGCATCCGGCGCCGTATCGCCGAGGCGAAGCCCGATTGGGCGCTGTCAGTTGCCGGGCTCGCTGGCCTCCGCGGCCGGAGCGAGCGAGAGGAGGGGACGGGCAACCGGAAGGTTGTCGAGCGAAGTCTTGGGGTCGACGAGGACGCGGAGCGGGATGAGGTGGGTTTCGAAGGGCCGCTTGGCGCCATCAACGCCGATCCCCATCTGGCCGCCGCCTTCGCCGCGGTCGACGCCGCGAACGCCAGGGCAGAGCGCAGGCTCGCCGACGAGGCTCGGTCGCGGCCGGAGCGGGATTCCCTCGTCTACGATCCCGACTGGGACGAGGACGGCCGCCTCGGCGACTGGCGCGCCGTCGTCGACGAGACCCGCACGCTGCCGCCGACCCTGGCGGCCGCGATCGCCGCGGATGCCTGGGACGCGATCGAACCGCTCGAGCACACGCCTTGGCTCGGCCGCCTGCTGGTAGCTGCCGTATTGCGCGACCGCGGCAAGACACGCTGGCATCTGCCGTGCCTGCATGCCGGGCTGAAAAGCATCTCGCGTGAGCGCCGGCGGCCGCGCGACGCCGCAGCGCGGCTCGCCGTGCAGCTCGAGGCGATGACGGCCGCGGCCGAGGCCGGCCGCAAGGACCACGACCGCTGGCTGATGACCAGAAACCTGCTCGCCCGCAAGCTCGCCGGCCGTCGCGCCACTTCAAAACTGCCAGCGCTCCTCGACTACGTGCTGACCCGGCCGATCGTCTCGGCCGGCATGATCGCGGCGGAGCTCGGGATCACACCCCGTGCCGCCCAAAACCTCGTCGCCGAGCTCGGCCTGCGCGAGGCGACCGGGCGGGGACGCTATCGGGCGTGGGGCGTCTTGTAGAGCGCGCGGAAGTCAGTGCCTCGCCGGAAGGCAGGGCAGGGCCGTACTGGATCAACTAGGGAAGCCTTGCGCACGGCCCTTCGTTAGGACGCAGGCAGACCGGCGAGCCGTGGGCCGCGACAAATGATGATTTTGAGACCCTTGAATGTCAGAAAAATATGTATTATTTTCTGACGTATGAAAGCGCCCTCAGTTCCGGACCGGATATTGAAGCGCGCCCGCGCCGGCGGGCGCGGTAGCGTCTTCACGCCGGCCGACTTTCTGGACATTGGGGGCCGCGCGGCGGTGGATCAGGCACTCTCTCGACTGGCTAAGGGCGGCAGACTGCGCCGCCTGGCGCGCGGCCTCTACGATTTCCCGAAGGTGCATCCGAAGCTTGGCCCGCTCTCGCCTGGCCCCGATGATGTCGCGCAGGCGCTTGCCCGGGAGACGGGCTCGCGGGTTCAGATCTCCGGCGCGCGCGCGGCCAACGTCCTCGGCTTGTCCATGCAGGTCCCGGCCAAAAGCACTTATTTGACCGATGGCCCGCCCCGCCGTGTCGTGCTCGGCAAGCGAACCATCGATCTGCGGCACGCTTCGCCCAAGCACTTGATCGCCCCCGGCAGCCCGGCTGGCATCGTCGTTCAAGCTCTGCGCCATCTGGGGCCGATCCGGGCAACCGACGTCGTTCAGGTCGCGATCCGTCAGTTGTCGGCGCGCGACAAGAAGATGCTCGCCGCGAGCGCTGTCCAGGCTCCTGCATGGATGCGGCCAACGCTCGTCTCCATTGCCAACACCATGTCGAGTGCGCGCGATGGATAGAGTCGCTCTCCTCGATGCCTCCGATCGCGCGGCGCTCTTCGGCGAAACCGGAGCGGCACGTGGCGTCGCCAATACCGTCATCGAGAAAGACTTCTGGGTCTGCTGGACCCTGAAGCGCCTTTTCGAGGTGCCGAACAAAGACGCGCCCACTCTGATCTTCAAGGGTGGGACGTCCTTGTCAAAGGCGTTCGGCGCGATCCGCCGTTTCTCCGAGGACATTGACCTGTCATTCGATCGCGCCGATCTCGGTTACACCGGAAATCGCGATCCCGAACAGGAAGGGATCAGCAGGAAGCAGGCCGGCAAGCTCATCGAAGATCTCGTCGCTGACGTTGCGAAGCACATTGCCGAGAAGCTGCTGCCCGCCCTTCGTGCGGCGATCGCCAAACATCTCGGTGAGCCGACAGCGGGCGAATGGTCGCTGCAGATCGACGCGAGCGATCCGCAGACCGTGAACTTCCATTATCCAACCGCGCTGAGCAAGGAGGCGTATGAAGGCATGGCCTACATCACTCCGCGGGTGAAGCTGGAGTTTGGCGCACGCGGCGATCCCTGGCCAACAGAAGACAAGACCATCCGGCCCTATGCGGCGGACGACTTTCCAGGGTTCTTCGAGGAGCCGGATTGTACCGTGACTGTGCTCTCGGCGCGGCGCACGTTCTGGGAAAAAGCCACGGCGCTGCACGCCGAGGCGCACCGTCCGAAGGACTCGCCAACGCCGCAATATTTCTCGCGGCACTACTACGACATCGCGATGCTGCTCGACACCGAGGATGGAAAGGCCGCGGCTTCCGACTTCGAGCTGCTCGGGCAGGTCGCGAAGCACAAGGCGATCTTTTTTCGCTCAGCTTGGGCCAGCTACGACACAGCACGGCCAGGGAAGTTGCAGCTGATGCCGCCGAAGGCGCGCCAGAACGACCTGCGCGCCGACTATCGCGACATGGCGCCGATGATGTTCGACGACAAGCCGCTGGACTTTGACGAAATCCTCGCGCGCATCCAGAAGCTGCAAGACACGATAAACGGGTCGACTTCAGCTTCCCAATAGCCTGCCACGCCCATAGCGGGTGGAGCGCCACGCCGCAGGATTTAAGGCGCCGCACATGGTCAGGAGCTCGTCGTTCGGGTACGGATCTTCACGCGAAGACGGCCCCGCCTTTCGGCGGGGCCGCTGCGTCGGCCGTCAATCCCGGCTGGGGCGGGACCAGATGAGCTGGAGACCTTCCTGGCCTTCCACCTCGATCAGGGTGGCGTAGATCGGAGCCGGGAAGCTCGGGTCGTCCAGCTTGACTGAGAGGTAATCGCGCTCAGTGTCCCTGGCGGTCTTCTGCCAAGCCGCTCCCAGCTCGACATTACCGGCGAAGATGCGGAAGTGCGGTCCCTTGTCGGAGGGGTTCTCGACCCGGACCAGCTTGGCTTTGGCATTGAGGGCGAGAGTGCGAACCGTGCCGGTGAAGCCGTTGCCGGTTGAGGTGAAGATGCCGATGGTCGCCATTGTCGTGTCCTTTTTCAGTTTCCCGGGCCGCGCCCATCGCGGCCTCGATGGCTGGCGACAGACCGGAGGCGGTCGACCCGCACCCCGAAGGGGCCGGCACGAAGTAAAGGGCAGCCAGGGCACGACTTTCTTGTCTTGCGCGAGGAATGGACGCGCAGCGGCCCAGGGGAAGAAAGTCGCAACCGGCTGTTGCGGGGGTAAGAGCGAGGCGGCGCTTAAGCGACGACGCCCTTCGGTCAGACATGCCAATCGAGGACGACGTGGGTGGTGCCAGAAGAAACGGCCGAGGAACACGAACTGCGATCATCGAAACCTTGACGGGGAAAGAACCCGATCACTATCACCTTACACCTGACAATTCCTCACGCTTGCTGGTCGAAGCCCGAATCCTGAAGTAAGCACGCTGCTCAGCCGTCAAGAGTCACGCGGCCCGCAAAGTGAACCCGCAGGCCGCGAATGAGATTTGCTCGGCAAAGCCGACGCCCCGTGCAAAGCCAGAACGTTGCCCGCCCTCGAAGGAAGCCAAGCAAGATTCCCGTCAGGTCCCGCAGCACGAGGAATAAAGGGTCAGCTATAGCGGCCAAGTAAGGGGCTGCGGTCTCTGCGCTGATCGCCGGATAAGTAAGGGCCGGGAATCGCCGGCGCCAATCACGGTGTGCGCTCATCATGCTGCCTCCTCGACACCTGCGGCTTTCTGCTGCAGGTCGTGCAGATAGGCGACGGCGCGTTGCGCATGCGCGGCAGCCGAGAAGATAAAGCGCTTCTCATTAGACAAGACCTCCAACCACGACTTGACATAGCTTGCATGATCCGGACGGGGTTCAAGTTCGGGAACGATCCCGAGATCCGCGCAGAGGAAGCAGCTGCCTAGTTCGGCAATGAGCTCTTCGCGCGCGCGTTCGCTGCGATCCTTGCCGTAACGGCTGAGATCGCGATTGACGCGGTGAGCGGGAGCGGTCCAATGCACGGTCTCATGGGCTCTGACGGCAACATAGGAGGCCGTGTCGCGAAAACATTCGATCGGCGGCATCTGAATATGATCGGACGAGGGCGCGTAAAACGCCATCGGGCCGCCGTGCCGAACAATCGCGCCGGTGTTGGCAAAGAAAGCGTCGGCGTGCGCGTTGCGCTCGATCGTTGATGCGACGACGGGCGGCCGACCATAATAATGCGCGGGCAAGCTATCGATTTGATCGACGCAAAAGACGGTATAGGCTTTGAGGAAGGGGATATCCCGTTCGACTTCGTCGCCGTGAGCGTCGGTCTCCATCTTGGTGAAGCGGCTCGCATACACCACAGCGCTGCCGGTCTCGCCCTTACGGACATGCGCGCCGAGTTCGCTGGCCTGCTTGAACGTCATCCAGATCGGAGAGCGGAAGCCGCGCGCAACGGCTTCTGACCAAAGCAGCACGACGTTGATACCCGTATAGGGCTGGCCGTTGTGTCGCAGCGGCCGCGTGATGCGGTCCGCTATATTCGCGGCGGTCCAGGGTTGAACCCAGGGGCGCACGCCGCGTTCGAGCTCGGCGATGATGCGGTCCGTGATCCGGGCGTACAGGTCGCCTCGCGACTTTTCTCCGTTCCTGCTCATTATAATAACCTCCGTTCGGGAGGCCGCGCCCATCGCGGCCCCTCACGGGGTCCGCCACCGCCGGCCTCGAAGTCCGCGCACCCGAAGGGCCGAAGCAGCGCGAAGGACGGCGAAACCGTTGCGCGGACATCGGGTCCGGCGCAGGACCACGGACGGGGAGGGGCCGACGATGGCGAGCAACACGAACGGCGGTCCCCTCTGTTGCCAGCAGCGACACTAAAGAGGGCCGGTCTCGTGGACCGGCCCCGTTAGGTGGCTTCAGTGGGAAGAGGCGCGGGGCCGAGGCCCCGCGCCGACGGTCAGTCGAACGCCGACATCTGCGTCTTGGCCGCTTTCCGGCCGACGGTGTCGGTCGTGTTGTCGACGGGACGCTCGAAAGGCTTCCAGGTCTCGCCGACGACCTGTTCGTAGGCGGCGACGGCGCCTTCGGCGGCCATGCGAAGCGCGTGAGCCTGCGCGCCCATGTCGGCGGCGAATTCACGCTTGCGCTGTGCCTGGCTATCGAAGCCGACCGGACCGTCGAGGTCCTCATCGCGGCTGTCGTTGGCGAGCTTGGCGGTCGCATCTCGCGCTTCGGTGACTGCCCGGGTGTAGAACTGGCCGGCGCCGTGGGCCGACGCGACATAAGCACCGACGATCCGTTGCAGGTGGATCTGCATGGCGCGTTCGCTCAGGCCATCCTTGAGTGCGTCGGCGGTCTCGATGACGAGCCGCTCGTGCAAGTCGCGGATGCCGTCGCTGTCGAGGACCGCAAGGCCGAAGCTCTCGGAAATGCGCAGTGTCTGTGCGGCGTCGGGGCAGACGAGGCGGACCATTTCGAGCGTCGTGCCGCGGCGGAGCGGGATGACACGGGCGGAGGAGCGGGGGGAGCGGACGGTCTTGGTCATGATGAGATCCTTTCTCGGTTTCGCCTTGGGAAGCGACGGGCCCTTTGCCGTCGCTCCCTCGGGTGCGGTCGACCAGAACCGGCTTCAGCGGGTCGCTTCAGGGGGCGGTGGCTGCCAAGGCGAGCATGGGTGGGTTGTGGACGAGCGGGCCCTTAGGCCTGCGAAGAACGCGGCCCCCCAACGCGAGACGGCGGCCGCCGATCGCTTCGCGACTTGCCCTTGAAGCGGACCGCGGCCGGTTCAGACCGCAGCACAAACCGAGGGAGCGACGGCCTAGGGTCAGCGTGGGGCCGAAACCGTGAAAGGTCGGGCCAAACCCGCTGAACTCCCCGCCTCAACATGAAGTGTTCGCACGCGCCGCTTGCGCCCGAATTGGTGGGTCCTTCCTCACTCACCGCAACGCGTCGGAAGCGCGCTGGCGCGCCCGAAACTCGGCGATCGCCGTCTCCTGCCGATCGAGCTTGCGCGTGAGAGCGTCGATCTCGCCGCGACGAGCCAAGGCGAGCTCCGCGACATGCTGCCGAAACAGACGCTCGTCCGCGTTCGTCCAGCTCGACGCGCTCCGGCCGTGCTGCCGGCGTTTCGCCCGATCGGTGGTCGTCAGCCGTTCGGCACGTGACGCGATCTGGCGCTCGATGACGCCGAGACGACGCTGCGTCTCGGCTTGCGTGGCTTCCATGCGCGCGAGGAGGTGTCGGTCTTGAGGCTCGATCATCGCTCCGTCCCCACGGACCATAGGGGAAAGGCGGATTCGACGGGCGTGTATTCGTCCGCAAGGGAGACCGCGGCGATGGATGAGGCGACGTCGTCGCCGGCGCCCGCAAGCGCCGAATCGATGCCGGCGTGCTTGCGCATGCCTGGCGTGGGGATGCCGTCGAGTGCGTAGGCGATGGCGCTCTCGGGATGATGGTACGCGTGCACGAGGAGATTGACGGCCACATGGTAAACCTTCATGGCTGGATCTCCTTTCTGTCGACATCAGCCGGGTAGGGATTCGGCGCGTGGATGGATACGCGCACGGCGCGCCTCCAAGCGTCGGTGCCGGTGAAATGCCGTCGGAGCCGCGGATGCCGGACGACGAGCACCGGCGTTTCGCCGTCCTCGGCAGTGGCCGTGTGCCAGCCGAAGGCTTTGGCAATGAGGCGCCAGGGCATGGGTCACCTCCAGCCGACGAAGTCGGAGGGGCCGCCGTAGACCCGGTGGCGGGTCTCATCGATCACGAAGCCGAAGCGGCCCACCTGATATTCGTCGGAAGGGACGAGGAAGCGACGCTCCTCAGTCCCCGGCCCGCGCTTGCCGCCCGGCGTGGCGACAGTTTCGACGAAGCCGGGCGCGTGCTTCGAGGTGATAGCCGACACGACGATCCAGTCCCGCGCGTGCGCCTGCTCGAAGGCGCGGCGGTCCTTTTCGTAGGACTCGCCCGACTTGAGGATCGCGCCGAATATCGTTTCCCAGGCGTCCGGCCAACTGTCCTTGATCGTTCTCTCGGCGCAACGACGTTCGAACGCCGTGAAGAGATGCGGGAAGGTGATCGCCACGATCGCCCATTCGGCATCTTCCTCGTACCAGCCGCCCTTCGAGCGCAGCAGGGGGTGGACTTTGCGGTTTTGCTCGGCCGAGAGCTTGAAACCGCCGTGCCCAGCCGCAGAATGCGCCGTAACGCCTTCAGCGTAGACGGTCGCGCCCTGCGAGGTGCCCCAAGGCGTGTGGTCGCGCGAATGGACTTCGACGCGACCGAGCATCTTGCGCTCGCGTTGATGCTCGGCGTTTTCGAGCACGGCGTTGCGAAACGCCGTCTCGTCGGCGAGCTCGCCGGAATGTCCGTAGAAATCGCCGCGCGTCCACTCGCCCATCGGGCGGGAGATGCGCCAGCCCGTGACGAGATAATGCCGCCCGTCGCGGGCCGGCGCCATCGCAAAGGCCGTCTCGCCGACAATTGCGACGAGAAGGCCGTCAGCGCTTCGGCCAAAAGAGATGCCCGGGGTTTCAAGGGCTTCGTCGGAAGCAGGAGATGACGCGTTCATGCCGCGGTCCTCCCCTCGATGATGTCGGGGCCTGCGTCGTCGGCCGTCACTTCTTCCAGCACGGCGTGCGGATAGCCGTGGCGCGTCAGCCACTCCTTCGCGTCGGCCTCATTCGTGGCGAGATGGACGAGTTCGGCGTCGTCGCCGGAGCGGTCGAGCACGCGGACCGAGCCGATGGCCGGACGTTCGACGACGGTGAAGTGGAGCTTCGACTCGAGCGAAAACGTCCGGTGGACGCGGATCGCGATGACGCCGCCGACGCCATAGTCGACCTCGTGCAGGGTGAAACAGGCCGACAGCGAGATATTGCCGACGCCTCGTCCGCCCTGCTTTCGGATCAGGCGGCCCCTGCTGTTGCTGGACTGCCAGGCGGCGAGTTTCTTCCTGAATCGCGCCGGCGGCTGCGGCGTTCCGTCGGACCAGGCGACGATCGAGCCGATGGGTGCGTCGTCGAAGACCCGCTCCGCCTTCGGGGGCAGCTTGACCTCACCATAGTTGGTGGCCTCCGCGATGAGGCCCTTCTTCGGCAAGTTGTTCGCCATCCACTCCTGCTGGGCTCCGAGGAAGGCCTCGACGTCCGTGGTATAGCGGCTGTCCTCGTCAGCCGGAGCAAACAGGTCCTCGACCCAGTGGATTCCGTAAGCCTGCGCAAGGTCTTCGCCGAAGCTCGCGTGGCGCGCGTGCATGCGGGTCTTCTGCAACGCTTGTGCGACACTCCACCAAGAGACCTGCGGATCGGCCTTCGACGGCCTGTGCTTCTTCCAGACTTCCTTCTGCTCGTCGAGCGAGGCTGCGGCGATGGTGCGGAGCTGCTGCTCGTTCGGCATGTCGCCCTTGGCCATGTGGTCGAGCATGGCGGGGAGCACGTTCGCCAGCAGGCGCAGCTTCCTGATCTGACGCACCGGCAGCGCGAGCGCGACGCCGATCGCCTCCTCGGTCCAGCCGAGCGCGACCAGGCGCTCGATCGCACGCCACTGGTCGACCGGGTTTAGCGCCTCCCGGGCGATGTTCTCGACAATCGAGCGCATGGCGCCGTTGTCGTTCGCCGCCTCGTCGACGAGCACGTCGATCTCCTCGAGGCCGGCGGCGATCGCCTGCTTCACGCGGCGGTGGCCGGCATTGATGACGTAGCCGTTGCCGCCGCCTGTCTCAGGCGTGATGACTGGCGGCTGGACGATGCCGACGGCCTTGATCGTGGCCAGCAGCAGGGCATCGGCCTGCGGCGTCGACTTCGTCTGGCGCATGCGGTCGGGGTTCTCCTTCAGCGCGCGCGGATCGACCTTGATGAGTTGCATGGGAAGGCTCCTTTTTGGGATTGCGGACCGGCGCCGCCGGCCCTTGCTCGTCTTCTTCCCGAAGACACCCCTGGGCCCCGCGGAGCGGGCGGGCCGGTGCAACTGCGGCCGAGCATCCCTGGCCGGCAGGCCCAGCGGGGCAAAGCCCTGCGCAGGACGACGGGCTGGGATTGCGCAGGCGGCGGTTGAGCGCCAGCGTCGGCGGCCCGCCCGATCTGCGAGCGGGCCTTCTCCCTTCACCTCTCCTCCATTTTCTCATGCGGCCGCGGCCAGCTCGCCGGCGCTTTCGCTGTCCTCCGCCAGGGCCTTCTCCACCTCGGCAAGCTGCCGGCGCTTTTCAGCAAGCTCGGTGGCAAAGGCGAAGTCCCCGCCATCGCGGGACTCGTAAGACGCAAGCCGTCGGCGGGCGTCGGCGAGGCGCTGGCGATAGCGCTCCCGTTCGCCCTCGAACTCGGCCAGCGCGTGCTCGATACGGGCGATCGCGCCGATCGGCGTGACCGTCACCGGCAACTCGATCTCGTATTCGGCGCCGGTCCGCAGCAGCATCGTGGTGTAGCGATAGCCGTCCCGGCCGGCTCGCTCGCCGCTGAACTTGATGTCGAAACCACCGATCGAGGCAATGACGGTCTCGCCCTCGTGCTGAAGCTGCACCAGCGTCAGGGTCTCCTTCATCAGAGCGCGGCCGGCGAGCTTGCGCTCGACGTGAGGATCTCCCGTCACCGCCATGGTGAAGGCGTCACCGGCGGTCGGGATACGACGCTCGATGTCCCGGCCGATCTCGCCGACGCGACGGATGGAGAGCTCGATGTCGCGTTCGGCGTCGCGCATCTGCCGCCGCACCGCGTGCTGATCGTCGATGTGCGCAGCCCGCAGCCGCTCGAGCCGCGCGATGTCGGCTTCGAGGCCCGCTTTCTGCATCAAGCGCGGGTCACCCGACGCGATGGCTTTTGCCATGGCGAACTGGTTGGCCTGGCTCTCTCCCATGTCCTCGAGCCGGCGGATCGAGGTGTCGCCGGAAAGCGCGGCTGCGATGAAGCGGGCCTTGCGCTCGTTGTTCTGCCACATCTGCGCATCGAGGCTGCCTTCGGTCGCATAGGCGAAGATGTCTATCTCGTCGTGCTGATTGCCCTGCCGCACGATCCGGCCCTCCCGCTGCTCGATCTGCGACGGAAGCCAGGGTACGTCGAGGTGGTGCAATGCCTTCAGGCGAAGCTGCGCGTTGACGCCGGTGCCCATCGTATCAGAGGAGCCGATCAGGAAGCGGACCTTGCCGGCGCGCACGCCACCGAACAGGCGCTGCTTCGCCTCCGACTTCTTGTAGTCCTGCATGAAGGCGATCTCGCCGGGTGGCACGCCGAGACGGACCAGCTCGTCGCGGATCCAGCGGTAGGCGGAGAAGCCGCGGCTCTTCTCGACGCTGATGGTGCCGAGATCGGAGAAGATCATCTGCGCGGCGCCAGGCAACTCGAAGGGTTTACCATCCGTGCGCGTGTAGCTGCTCTCGGCCGTCTCATTCCAGATGCGGAAAGCGTTGCCGACAAGCAGGTTCAGCTTGTTGTCAGCCTCGTTGTCGCTATCCGGATCAACCAGACGCAGGTCGATTGCAGCGTGGCGGCCGTCGGTGATGACTGACAGCAGGATGTCGTCGCCAGGCTCCGGTACGCGGTCGCGCTCCTCGATCGCCTTGATGCGCTCGCCGAGCAGGCTCTGGTAGCGCTTGAACGCCGGCGACGGCTTTGCGGTGAGGATCTGCCGTTTGCCGGTCGAGACCGCCGGCACCTTCACGTATTGACGCAGATCCTCCGGCATCACCACGTCCGCGAAGGAGCGGAACATGGCGATGAGCTCCGGCACGTTGACGAAGGTGGCGAAGCGCGTCACAGGCTTGTATTTGCCAGAGGGCTGCAGCTCAAGTTCGGTCGTGACATCGCCGAATGTACTCGCCCAGGCGTCGAACTCGTGCAGCCCGCGCTCAAGGAGCGCCGCGTAGCCGAGATAGCGCTGCACCGAGAACATCTCGCCGAGCGTGTTGGTGATCGGCGTGCCGGAGGCGAGCACCAGCGCGCGGCCCGGGTTCTTCGTCTCGATGAAGCGCGACTTGACGTAGAGGTCCCAGGCGCGCTGGGAACCGTTCGGGTCGACGCCCTTCAAGGTCGACATGTTGGTCGCGAAGGAGAGTTTCCTGAACTCCTGCGCCTCATCGACGATGATCTGGTCGACGCCGATCTCGGAGATCGTCAACAGATCGTCCTTGCGCGTCGCGAGCGATTCCAGCCGCTCCTTCAGGCCTTCCTTCAATCGCTCGAGGCGCTTGCGCGAGACCCGGTCATCGCTCTGGACCTTGGTCAGCAGGGTCTCGTAGAGCTCCAGCTCGTCCTGGATCATCTGCTGCTCGAAGGCAGAGGGCACAGCGATGAAGCGGAACGCGCTGTGCGTGATGATGATCGCGTCCCAGGTCGCGGTCGCAGCGCGCGAGAGGAAGCGGTGCCGCTTGGCTAAAGTGAAGTTGGTCTCGTCGGCTACGAGGATGCGGGCGTTCGGGTAGAGCGCGAGAAACTCGCGTGCGGCCTGCGCCAGGCAGTGGCCGGGCACGACCAGCATCGCCTTGGCGATCAGGCCAAGCCGCCGCTGCTCCATGACGGCGGCGGCCATCGTCATGGTCTTGCCGGCGCCCACCGCGTGCGCCAGGTAGGTCGAGCCGGCCGAGACGATTCGCCAAATGCCGCGCTTCTGGTGCCCATAAAGAACGAAAGCGCCAGAGGCGCCCGGAAGCTTCAGGTGCGAGCCGTCGAAAGCTCTCGGCGCAATGTTGTTGAAGTGGTCGTTGTAGACGCGCGCAAGGCGGTCGGTGCGGTCGGGATCGGACCAGATCCAGTGCTGGAAGGCGTCCTTGATCTTTTGCAGCTTGGTCTTGGCGGCTTCGGTGTCGACGATATTGAGGACGCGGCGCTCGCTGTCGCCATCCTTGACCGTGTCGAAGATCTGCGGGACGCGGCTGTTTAGCGCGTCGGCGAGAAGCTCGCCGGCGTGCCGGCGGTCGGTGCCCCACTCCGACGTGCCGGCCGCCATCCAGCCGAGCTGACGTGCCTCGACGGTCCACGATGCGAGCTCCGGCATGTGGTGGATCCTGATCTCGGCGTCCATGGTTTCCTTCACGAAGGCGACGACGTCGGCGGCCGGAATCCACGGCGCGCCCAGACGCGCGGTGATGTCGGAGGGCTTGAGGTCTGCGGGCTGCACGCCTTGCAACGCCGTGACGTTGCGCTCGTAGGAGGGGTCGAGCGCGGCCGCCGCGGCAGCAGCCTTCAGCTTCTCCCGCACGTGTCCCGACAGGTAGGAGTCCGCCGTCTGCCACGAGCCGTCCGCGGGGTCGCGGAAGACGGCGCTGCCGAGTTCGCCGACGACGTCGTCGCGGTCCCGGTGCAGCAGCTCGGCGATGTGGTCGATGTCGACGCGGCCGCGCTCGTTGAGGACGACGGCGAGCGCGTCGGCCGCGCTGGTGATTTCCGGGGTCGCCGGCGGCGCGATCACCCGCTCGGTGAAAATCGGCCCGGGCTTCGCGGTGTTGGTCTCGAGGTCATAGTCCTCGATCGAGGCGACCAGCCAGCAGTCGGGGTCGTCGAGGAAGGACTGGATATTCGGCCGGCGGTGCGTCTCGCGCACCTCGCCGCTCTCCTCGTCCTCGGCGGTCGAGACCGTCGCGAAGTTGATCGGGCCGAAGTCTCGAACGAAGTTCGACCAGGCGATGCGCAGCCTGACCTGGGCGTCCTTCCACGGCCGGTCGAGCTCCTGCGCCTTCAACACCTCGCGCACGGCGTCGCGGACCGGGATCAGCTTCCGGATGATGCGCACGTGCTTTTCCGGGATGCCGTCGGCGCTGCGGCCCTTGCGCGCTTTCACCGCGACGGGCTCGCCGTCAACGACCTGCATCAAGCCGTGGGCCTTGTCGAAGAAGTAGCTGCCCTCGCGCACATGGCGATCGACAGGCCAATCGACGTCAGATGGATCGCCGGCTTCTTCCAGGTCGGGATCGATTACCTCGGGCTCGCCGTCGTAGACGGCTTTCGGAAGGAGGCCGATCGCGGCTTTGAGCCTCGCTTCGAGATCCTCGTCTTCGCGCAACAGGCAGGTGTAGGCCTCGCCGAAGGGACCGGACGCGAGCGCGTGCCCGCCGAGCACGAAATCCGGGCGCTGTGCGAACCATCGGTTCACGCAGATCGCGCTCTCGTTTTCCGCCGCCGGCCGAACCTCGTCGAGGTCGAGCCACGACAGGTCGCCTTCCGCGTCACCGACCTTGCGCTTGCGGAAGAACAGGATGTCGACGACGACGTCGGTGCCGGCGCTGGCGCGGAAGCTGCCCTCGGGCAGGCGAATGGCCGCGATCAGGTCGGCCGACTTCGCGATGTGCTCACGCGCCCGGGCGTCCGCCTTGTCCATCGTGCCGGAGCTCGTGACGAAGGCGGCGAGGGCGCCGGGCTTCAGGAGGTCGATCGCCCTGGCGATGAAATAGTCGTGCAGCCGCAGGCCCATCGACCTGTACGCGCGATCCGAGCGCACGGTCCGGTCCGAGAACGGCGGATTGCCGACGACGAGGTCAAAGCTGGCCGGCAGCTCGGTGCGTGCGAAATCGCCTGTGACGATCCGCGCCCGCGGCTGCAGCAGCCGGGCGATGCGTGCGGTGACGGGGTCGAGCTCGACGCCCGTGACGTGGGAGGTCTCGCGTAGTTCCTCCGGCATCAGCGCCGGAAACAGCCCGGTGCCGATGCCGGGCTCGAGCACGCGGCCGCCGCGCCAGCCGAGGCGCTGCAGGCCTGACCAGATCGCGCGGACAATGAACTCGGGCGTGAAGTGGGCGTACTGGGTGCACCGCGCAAGCGAGGCGTAGCCGGCGTCGTCGATCGCGTCCTCGAGGTCGGCGCCGATCTCCTCCCAGCCCTGCGCGAACTCGGATTCGCCCGGCCGGCGGAAGACGCCATTGGCGAGCTCGGAGGCGCCGAAGCCCGTGAAGCGTATCAACTGCCGCTGCTCGTCCGGCGAGGCGGGCCGCTGCTCCGCCTCGATCTGCGCAGCGAGCCGAATGGCCGCGACGCTGTCGCGGGCGCGCTGCTTCCAGCCCTTTGCCAGGCTGCGGTCGCCGGCGAGGTAGAAGTTGTCGCCGCGCGTGCGAGTCTGCGGTGCGCAAGGCCGCACGGGGGCGAGCGCCGGCCCGGCGGGCGGCGGGGCCGACGGCGGTGGGTCGCCGTCGTCGTCGTCGCCGTCCAAGTGGGCGGCGAAGGCGGTGACGCCGAGACCGAGGCCCGACGAAAGGGCTGTGTTGCCGAAGAGGTCGATCGTGAAAGGGTCGTCCTGCGCCATTGGAGATGTCCTTCTGCTGGGCGCGCGCGACCGCGCCGCGGCTGCGGCGGACGGCACGGTCTTGCGGGATTGACGGGACACCCGGCGCAAGGCCGGGTGCCGAATTGCGAAGCCCGGCGCATGGCCGGGCTGTTCGCAGGTCGAGGAGGGCGGGCGGCCCAGCTAGGCCGCGACCGCCTCCGGCAGGTGGCGGAGCTGCACCGGCAGCTTCGCTGCGATCTCGGCTTCGGTGAGGTCGTCCAGCAGCTTCAGCGCGGTACCATGCCGGCCGGCGTAGACGAGCATGGTACGGCGGCCGCGCACGGCGGCGGGCCAGCGCTCGCCGGCATAGCCGCGGTAGTCGTCGTGCGTGCTCGACCAGATGTGATCGAGCCGCTCTTCGCGCGTCATCGCGCGGACAGGACGAGACTCGCGCGCGATGATCGCGGCCTTCATCCGCTCCGGCGACGCTCTGTCGGACAGGTCGCAGTAGCCGTGGAACCAGCGCATCTGCCCGTCAATCGACAGTGACAGGAAAACGCTAGTCACGCTTGCCGACACGAATTCACGCATTGCGAACATGTCGGCGCGCATCCACAGTGGCGGCAGGATCTCGAGCATGTGGTTGTGGTCGCGCTCGGCGAGCTCGAACCATTCGCCAGCGAAGAGGTGGGCGGCGTCGCCTTCGGCTATCGCCGGATCGCCGCGATGGCGGTTGAACATGCGGTACATCTCGGGGCGCGTCGCGACGCCTTCGAAGACTTTACGGATGGTGGGTGAGGTGTGCATCGGCGGCTCCTGTTGGCCTGGCCGGACCGAAGCGCGAGCGATCCGCCTGATCTCTTCGTCACTTCAGTCCTTCATCACACCTCCTCGCCGGCCGCATCGAAGGTCCGGCGGGTCAAGGGCCGCGGAACGCGGGCGAAGCTTCACCCTTGACGCGCTGGCCGGGCATGCGGCAGCGGTTTACCCTCTTCCTATTTTCTCCCTCTTTATTCGGACTTCCCCGTCGCATCGCTCAGGTGCGAGCCCCGCCATCGCGATCATGCGGGAGCCTTGATGCCGCAGCCACCCGGGAGGTCCGCGCATCGGGCGGGCCTCCGCCGTCGACTTGCTCAGCTGTTCTCCGGCTCTTCGCCGGCCCCGTCAGATCCTCATTCCAGTCGCCCGCGCACGGTCGCGAGCGCGCAAACTGCGCGCTCGCTTCCGCGGCGATGGCACGAACGCGATCCGCGTAGACGTCACCCTGTCGATTGTTGTCGGTTGCTGCCACAAGCCGGGCGTTGGTGCGCCTGGCCAAGCTACGGATGGCTTCATCAGTCGCCGGCGACCAGCCGCCTCCGGTGCTGACATAAAGGGTATCGGAGCGGTGGATCTCGATCGCGGCGAGGCTCATGGCATCGATGGCCGCCTCAGTGATGCAAATCCGCTCGGACCTGGCCGGTCCGAAGCGAAATAGCTCCTTGGCGCCGTCACTGGCGAAGCCGCGCCATGCCGGCCCACGCTCCTCCCAGCCCGTGAGCGCTCCAGCAGAATCGCTATGTGCCGCCCACATACTGCCCTTTGGCCCCTCACGCAAACGATCGCAGGCGGCCGCCTGCTTCACGATGTCGGTCGGCAGTCCGCGTTCATCGGTGAGATAGCGCCAGGCTCGCGAGCCCGGGCGCGGCTTGACACGATGTCTCCACCGCTCAGCAATAGACCCAAGCGCCTTCGGCCTTGTCGGACGCTGCCACGCCGGTGTGCTGGGGACGAAGCCAACCGTATCCGCAACACGGTCGCATGCGTCAGAGAAACCGACAGATCCAAGATGCTCGGCGAGCGAAAATACGTCCCCTTTCGCTGGCGACAAGGGATCGAACCAGCCGCGGCCTTCGTGGATGACGATGATGATATTGCTGTCACGGCGATACTTGATCGCGCGTCGGGTGCTTTGCTTGACGTCGACCTTCCAGCCGTCTTTCTCCAGCAGGGCCGCGCAGCCAACCTTCTGGCGCAGCTCTTCGATCTCTCTTTTGTCCATTTGTCTGCACCGGACTCGCGCAGGCGACGTCCGGCCCCCTTCTTTTGTTTGTCTCACTTGTTCCTCGCCTTGCGGAACGTCCCCGACCGGCCGCGAAGCCTGCCGAATGCAAGGGCGCGCTGACCAACCGTCAGTCGCCGCATCGTTGTGCGCGGCGAAGCCTCCCTTGCATCCGGCATGGCGCCAGCGGCAGCCGGTCACCCGGCTCAATGAGCCGGGCTCCAGGGGTCGTACTCATGAACGATGGCGTCTTGATCGCCGTCGTACTCGCTGGAGAGCATCACGCCGAATTCGTTATCAGCCTGGAAAAGAATGACCGGCACCATGAGTGTGCGAGCCAGATCGAAGGCATGGCTCTGAGCGAGTGTGAGATTGTGCGACATCGAAGGCTCCCGTCTTGCGGCGGGGACCATCCCCGCTCGACAGGCGCCGACGTGTTCGGGGGCGGCTGCGGTCACCTCGAGAGGCGAAGCCGAAGAGGTCGCACGCTTGCGTAGCGAACCCCTTGCGGGTTGATCGTGGAAGGCCGCACCAGAACCAAGGAAAGCCTATTCGAGAGCGGGGTTGGTCCTTCACCGGAAGCATGGTGTGTCAAGTGCACATCTTCCGTCTACGCGGAGCTCTGCCTTGATCGACATCGAGAGCAACGTCGTCCTGAACTTCGGCATCATCGAAAGCTGTTTGCCGACCACGCGGCGGCCGCGTCGCGAAAGCGTCGTTTCCATTCGACGTACTCAAGGCAATCGGCATGGCGCGCACTTAGGGATTAGCGCCCGATCCGAGCAGGCGTGAAGCTGCTTCCGATAGATCAGCAGGTGCGGTTGTTCAGGGATTCGGGCCGTTTGCGTCAGGGATGGCAGCCCGCAAGGGGGAAGACCCGCTTGCGGGGCTTCAGCGCAGCCAACAGCCCGAGCCCGTAGGGCGACGCCCAATTTCCTGCTGGAAGATTCGGCGAAGACATGGCTCTACGATCAACTGCGAGCAACGACCCGCTTTAGCTGCAGACCGCAAATGATGTGCGCCGAGCTCACTTTATGAGGCCGCTGCACCTTTTTGGCACGCTCACTCTGGTTAACCGCCAATCTTGAGCCATGCTGCCGATCCAGACGGCTGTTCTATGCATTACGGGAGCAATCCCTGCCGAAACGCGAGGGCCACAGCGTGGGGAAGGGTCAGTGCAGCAAGATTTCGTCTGGCGTTGTCCAGATGAAACTTCACACCTCGCTGCGAAACCCCGAGAAGCTCCGCAATATCTTGCATCGTCTTGCCGTCAGAGATCCAGGCGAGACACTGCCGTTCGCGCTGAGTCAGCGGGCTCCCTTGTTGACCGTCCGGGGGCGTGCGCCCGATCCTAGCGGCGCTCACATGGGCATGGAAATTGAGGCCCACCGTTACTAACATGTCTTGTGAGGTCTCGATGAAACGATCGAATCCAAGGCTGCGGTCGTCCACCGCGAGCGTAAAGGCCGCAAACTGGTTTTGGCTTGCGGGAATGCGAACGGTCAGGCCGGTCCTGATCTTGAAGCTGAGCGCGTCGTCAAACAGACGGCGTTCTTTCGCCGACTTTGCGCTTCGCGCCTCACGTCCATCCCACAGGAACATCCGGCTTGTATTTCGCGGTTCCTGAAGAACGGGATCGATGTTGTCGTATCCCTCGCGAAAATAGTGGCTGGTCCAACTCTTCGGATAGGATGAGATCAGTTTGGGGCCATTCGCGCGGTGGCCAAAATAGGCGAACCAGCGAAAGCCCAATGCATGCGCGGTTCGTTCGGCGACGCGTCGAAAATCATCTTCCGTGTGGGCAGAGTGAAGACAATCAACAAACTCATCGCACGCCCTTTTGACATTTTTCATCGCACCCCTTTAGAACTATTCTGGTTCCCAAAAGCGACAGCCGTGCAACGTTCGCGCGCTGCGTGTGGGGCGTGTATTGCGACGTTGCGGCAGCTTTGCGGCAAGAACGATTCCAAAACGCCCTGTCAGAACTGACAGCGCAACGCCGTGACCGCGCCTGCTCTCTTGATCTCGAAGCTGTGATTCGTAAGCCGGAGGTTAAGAATGAAGGTCATTGTGCGCCCGCGTGCGGCGCTCCTGCGCGATTTTGAACTGGCGATGGGAATGCATCGTCTGCGAGGGCGCGTGTTCAAGGAGCGGCTCGACTGGGACGTCTCTGTCGCGAACGGATTGGAAATAGATCAATACGACTCCTTACAGCCGACCTATCTCTTGGCACTCGAGCAGAGCGACGTTATTGGTTGTGTTCGTCTGCTGCCGACCACTGGGCGCAACATGTTGGCGGATACGTTCCCGGTGTTGCTGGATGGCCACGCGGCGCCCAGAGCAGCCAGGATCTGGGAGAGCTCGCGCTTTTGCGTTGATACCAAAACCGTCGCGGTGACGGCTGAGAACGGCTTGCGGGAAGCGACGTTCCTGCTCTTTGCGGCAATGATTGAATGGGGCCAGCAGTGCGACCTGCAGGCGATTGCGACCGTCACTGATCTGCGCATGGAGCGCATCCTGCGCCGGGCCGGATGGCACCTCGATCGCCTCGGCACACCTCGTCAGATCGGGGCAACCAAAGCCGTGGCTGGATTGTTGCCGATCACCAATGACGCTCTCGGCGCAATCCGAGCGACCGGCAAGATTTCGGGGCGTGCAATTGACGCGCCGTCAAGCCTTCCGCTCGCGGCATAGCGTCCGCGTCTTCAACTCCCGAAACAAAGTCATCAATAATGGATCCTGCTGCATTCTCGGCTCTGGTCGAACAGTGCGCGCCGACGCCGAACCTCGTGCGGCCGCTGGCCGCGATTGTGCGGCAAGCGAGCTCGTTCGAGCCGCTGCTGATCACAATTCAGGGGCGGAAACCGATTCCGATTCAAGCAAATGACCGTGACGAAGCGATCCAGCTCACGACGGAGGCCATCGCCACCGGCCAGCCGGTCCGTACCGGTCTCGCTCAACTTAATGCCGAGGAAACCAAGCAGGCCGGGTTGACGGCTACCACGACCTTCGACGCCTGCAAGCACATTGCGGGCCTTGGCAGGTTATTTGAAGTGCGACTTCAGGCCGCCAACATGAGTAGCTCAGACAGCGACCAGGCAATTGCCAGCGTTGTCGCGAGCTTCGCGGCCAAAGCTCCCGGCAGACCGCCCGAAGCCCGTATGCGGCCGACAGCCTCTTCCGGTGTCGACACTTCCAACGGCGACACACCGCCAATCAACACTCCATCCGTCAGGGAGCGTCCGAATTGGGATGTCTATCGTTCCGGCCTTGGCACGTCAGCCTTCGTCTATGAACGATGAGGACCTCTCTTTTCGTCTCAACTCAACACCGCGGTCCGGGCTGGTCCGGCTGCACTGCCAATCGGAGCCGTGTCATGACTTCGCCTCTTAAGCACTCCGCTGCACTCGTGTGCATGGGGGCCGTTCTCAGCATTGCCTTGGTCGAGCCTGCGCTCGCGCAGACCGCGAACATCGAGGGCGTGCTGCAAAATATCGTCAACATGTTGACTGGAAACGTGGCGCGCCTGCTGGCCACGCTGGCGGTCATCATCGTCGGCATCGCCTGGATGTTCGGCTATCTCGATCTGCGCAAGGCCGCCTATGTTGTGCTCGGTGTCGCCATCACGTTCGGCGCCTCCGAGGTGGTCTCGACCTTGACTGGAGGTCGTTGATGATCGAGGCCGCGCGTCTCACAGAGGACACCTTATTCCTCGCCTGCACACGGCCGGCCATGATTGCCGGCGTCACCATGGAAGCCATGGCGCTCAACGTGATGTTTTCCTGCATCCTGTTCCTGGTGGCCGGGAGCATCATCTACGGCCTGGTCGCGATTCCGATCCATGGTCTTTGCCGAATCATCTGCCGGCACGATCCCAACATGTTCCGGATACTGCTCGCCTGGATCGAAACCCGCGGACGCACGCGCAACGCGTCATTCTGGGGCGGATCGTCCTGCACACCGCTCAAGCTCGTTCGGCGATATCGAACACGAGACCTTCGTTATGCGTGACGCAGCGCTTAAAACCCGAGAGATCGGGCCCGATGTCTACCTGCCGTTCGGCCGGCATGTCACCGATACGGTGATTAGTCTTACGACACGGGCCCTGCTCACGGTGATCCGTCTCGACGGCACCTCATTCGAGACCGCCGAGACGGCGGATCTGAACGACCTTCACGCCAAGCTGAACCTCACCCTGCGCAATGTTGCGGATCCGCGGCTGGCGCTCTGGACCCATCTGGTTCGGCGCCGGACGTCAGACTATCCGGACGGTTCGTTCCGATCCACATTTGCAGCCGCGCTCGACGCCCAATATCGCGACCGACTTCGCAAGACAGCGCTGTTTCGTAATGATCTCTATCTGACGCTGGTTTGGCATCCCGGTCGCGCCCCCGCCGACGCTGCGGCCGCGTTCTTCAAACGACTCGGCTGGAGCGCGGCGCGCTCCCTCGAGGTCGACAGCGATGCCTTGAAGCGGCTCAACGATGCCAGGCGCGATATGGTCGCAGCATTGGAGCGTTACGGCGCACACGCCCTCGGATTGGTCGAGCGCAACGGCATCACCTTCTCAGAACCGATGGAGTTGCTCCATACCGTCGCGTCCGGCGAGCGGATGCCCATGCCATTGCCTCAAGGCCCGATCGGTCCCGCGCTCTATTCAAACCGTGTCATCTTCGGGCGTGAAGCGATCGAACTCCGAGGCGCGGGCGGATCGCGCTTCGCGGGTATGTTCGGACTCAAGGAATATCCGGCGTCCACCAGGCCTGGCCTGTTGAACGCGCTGCTTTCCGCGCCTTTCGAGATTATCCTCACGCAATCCTTCGCGTTTTTGTCGAAAGCCGACGCCAAGACGGTCCTGACGCGTAAGCAGAACCAACTGGTTTCGGCTCAGGATCCGGCGGCCTCGCAGATCGACGAACTCGCTGACGCGCTCGACGATCTCGAATCCAACAGGTTCGCGCTTGGAGACCATCATCTCTCGCTGCTGATCTACGCCGAGACGCCTTCGCAGCTACAGGATCATATGAGCGTGGCGCGGCGCGTTCTGGCCGATGCGGGCGCCGTGGTGGCGCGCGAAGATCTCGGCCTTGAAGCTGCCTATTGGGCCCAGCTTCCCGGGCTGTTCAAATATCGGGCACGAACTGGGGCGATCAGCTCACGCAATTTCGCGGCATTCTCCCCTTTCCACACCTATCCTACCGGGAGGCCTGCCGGCAACCATTGGGGACCGGCGATTGCGATGCTCAAGACCGCATCCGGTTCGCCGTTTTACTTCTCGTTCCATCACAGTGACCTCGGCAATACCTTCATCTGTGGACCCTCGGGGTCCGGCAAGACCGTCGTGCAGAACTTCCTGCTGTCGCAGGCCGAGCGGCTCGGCGCCACTTACGTCTTCTTCGACAAGGACCGTGGCGCCGAGATTTTCGTTCGTGCCGCCGGGGGCACCTATCTAACCCTCCACAACGGCGTTGGGACTGGCTGCGCGCCGCTCAAGGCGCTGGAGCTGAATCCGGGCAATCTTTCTTTCCTGGGTGAACTCGTCCGAAAGCTTGTCACGCCAGAAAACCGCCCGCTGACCGTGACCGAGGAAGAGCGGATCGATTCCGGATTGCGAGCGCTTGGTCACCTGCGGCAGGCGGAGCGCTCGTTCGGGGCGCTGCGGGCTTTTCTGGGCCAGCAGGATCGCGAAGGGATCGGTGCACGTTTGGAGCGATGGTGCCGGGGCGCTCCTTTCGGCTGGGTGCTGGATGGCGAGCAGGATGCCATCGGGTTGGAGGCCCGGTTCATTGGCTTCGACATGACCGATCTGCTGGATCATCCGGCCGTTCGCACGCCGCTGATGATGTATCTGTTCCACCGCGTAGAGCGCCTGATCGACGGCCGACGCCTGATCATCGACATCGATGAGTTCTGGAAGGCGCTCGGAGACGAGGCATTTCGTGATCTCGCCAACAACAAGCTGAAAACCATCCGCAAACAGAACGGTGTCATGGTGTTCGGCACGCAGTCGCCTCGGGACGCGCTGGCCTCCCCGATCGCACATACCATTGTCGAGCAATGCCCGACCCAGATTTTTCTGCCGAACGCGCGAGGAACGCGCCCGGACTATGTTGACGGCTTCCATCTGACCGACACTGAATTCCGCCTGATCAAGGAGGAGCTCGCGCCCGAAAGCCGGCGATTCCTCGTCAAGCAAGGCCACAACTCGGTGGTGGCGGAGCTTGACCTCGGCGGCTTCGACGATGCGCTCGCCGTCTTGTCGGGACGGACGGAAACGGTCGAACTGCTCGACCGCATTCGGGCAGAGGTCGGCGACGATCCGGCCCGATGGCTGCCGGTATTTCACGCGGAACGGAGGACAATCCGATGACGGTTCAACGTATCCCGACGATTCTCACGTCCGTCTCAGTCCTGATCCTCCTGATGGCATCGTCTGCGGAAGCGGAGATTGTGTTCGATCCCAGCGTCTATGCGCGCCAATTCGAGCAACTGACGGAGCTGAAGAAGCAGGTCGATACCCTGACGTCCCAGCTCAGGGTGGCGCAGGATCAATTGAACCAGGCCAAGCAGCTCTATGACAGTTTCAACAAGCGGACCAACGCCAACGACATCGGCGCGCTCCTAAACACGCCGCAGTTCCGGAAAGTCTTGCCCCAACAATTCTCTGACATCGAACGTCTCGTTGCGGGGCAGGGCGGCGGCAACTTCGCCGATGCGATGAACCATTATCTTTCGCAGAACCGCGCGTATGCCGGCAACAGCGGCAATTCGTATTACCAGAGCGAGCTCGACCGGATCGCGCGGCAGACCGGCGCCAAGCACTCCATGGGCCAGGCGGTCTACGACACGGCCTCGCAGCGTATCGATGCACTCGAGGAATTGAGAATGCGCATCAGCTCGGCGACCGACGCCAAGGAGACTCTCGATCTTTCGGCGCGGCTGCAAGCCGAACAGGCGCTGCTGCAGAACGATGTGCTCCGGATGCAGGGGCTGGCGATGATCCAGCAGGCCCGAATGGACATGGACGGACAACGAGAGCGCGAGAAGCGGCACCAATTGGTCGACGAAATGAAGGCGGCGCTGCAATGACAATGAAGGCATCTATTCTGGCGATCGCTGTTGCGGCTGCTCTTACCGGTTGCAACGATACCGACAGCGGTCAGCAGAGGAAGACCGTCAGCTGGTTCTTTAATCATCGGGACGAGCTTCAGGCAACGCTCAAGGCGTGCCGCGATAACCCAGGCGAACGCGGGAACACGACCGACTGCATCAACGCCAACGAAGCCCGCAAGAAGATCACCGTCCAAGAGATGAAAGACGCTCTGAAGTAAGGATCGCCGCGATGGCCATAAACGTCTTTGACAGCTTCCTGAAGGCGTTCGAGCAGCCGATCACGACATTCGTGTCGACCTCGGCATCAAATCTTGCCTCCTACATTGATGGTCCGCTCCGCACGGCCGTGATGCTCTATGTCATCCTCTACGGCTTTGCCGTGATGCGGGGCGCAATTTCCGAACCTATTATGGAGTTTGCCTGGCGGGCGATGCGGATCGTGGTCGTGGTTATGCTCGCGACCAATTCAAGCGCGTTCCAGCAATACGTCACGGGCCTGTTCTTTGATTCCTTGCCGAGGGAGATCGGCAATGCGTTAGCGGGCTCGGGATTGAACACGAATTCAGGAGCTCCTTTCGATCAGCTTCTGTCCAAGGGAATCGACGTCGCCAATAAGATCTACGATCAAGCGGGAATAACCGACGTGGCTCCGGCACTGATTGCCGCCATTCTCCTGATCTTTGTGGCGGTCGGCTCCTTCTTGCAGTTTGCCATCCTGCTCTATGCCAAGGTTGGTCTTGGCGTCGTGATCGCGCTTGGGCCGCTCTTCATTGCACTTGGATTATTTGAGGCCACGCGGCCCTTTACGGAAGCTTGGCTTCGGCAGGTCGCGAATTTCGTGATCCTGCTGGTGCTGGTGGTGGCACTGGTCGGGCTGATGTTGACGACCGTTAGCGGCTTCATCGACAGGTTCGCGGCAAACGCCGGCACGGCCGGCGAGATGGTGGTGGCCGCGGTCGCCATCAGCGCGGTGCTCGGTCTGTCCGGATACATCGCGCTTCAACTGCCGATCATCGCAGGCGGTCTCGCCGGGGGTGGCGCTTCGCTCGCAAGCCGGCTGGTCACGAGCCCAATGATTGCCAACGCGACGGCCGCAGCCGGCGGCGCTTATGCCGGAGCCCGCTGGTCAGCCAGCCGCGGTCTCGCCGCCATAAGAGCCAGCCGCCAGGGCGGCAGCATGCGACGCACCCGATCGGCGGGGACCACAGCGGCGTAGGCAATCATCGATGGCAACAGGCGACAGACAAACAGGGGCATCAGAACGATGTGGCGTCGACTATTCATCATCTGCGTGATCGCATGGCAGCTTGGCGGCTGCGCGATCTGGTCAAAGGGGCCGCCGTCATGTGATGGCCTGGCTCGCCGACCGCTCAATCGCTCGCTATGGGATTGGGAAACCGGCACGCCACTGGCAGCACCGGAGGCGCCTATACCGCCGTCCGCGCCAGCACCGGTCATCCGCAAAGGCGAGACCAGCCCGGCAGCGCCCTCCAGGCAACTCGCTGCATCTGGCCACCAGGCCGACATTGCAGCCTCTTACCGCGCTTGCGGCAAGGAGGCGTGAGATGGTCGGACATGATGACCTGAAAACCTACTTCGACAATGCGCGTCGATGGGAGCAGGATCTGCTGCTATCGGCCCATCGCTCGCGAAGAACGGCATGGGTGATTGCCGCGGTTGCTTGCGTATTGGCGGTTGCCTCACTCAGTGCGGTCGCAGCGCTTGCGCCGCTGAAGACGGTCGAGCCGTTCGTTATCCGGGTCGATAACGCGACCGGGATTGTGGATACCGTCTCCGCCCTCACTTCGACGCCGGCGCGGTATGATGAAGCCGTCACCAAATATTTTCTCGGACGCTACGTTCGCGCGCGTGAAGGTTACAGCTATCCGGAGGCCGAAACCAACTTCCGCACCATTTCCTTGCTTTCGGGGCAGGGTGAACAAGCCCGGTTCGCGGCCTGGTATCGCGGCTCCAATCCCGAAAGCCCGCAAGTCGTTCAAGGCCGCTTCGGGGTCGCGACGGTTCGGATCAAGGCGATCTCGCTCCTGGCCGACAATGTCGCGTCCGTGCGTTTCATGAAAGAGAGCCGCAAGGGCGAGGAAACCCGCATTACTCATTGGGTCTCGACCCTGACGTTTTCCTATGCCAACGCGCCAATGTCCTCTGCCGACCGTCTCATCAATCCGCTCGGCTTCCTGGTTTCGGAATACCGCGCCGATCCGGAGGTCGTGCCATGAGACGTTTGGTCCTCTTGATGACCTTCGCCCTGGGATTCGCGGGGCCGGTTCTGGCGTTGCAACAGCCCTCACCGGGTCAACATGATGCCCGTGTGCGAACCGTGACCTACAATCCGGCCAACGTCGTCCGGGTCAACGGCGTGATTCGGGCATCGACCCAGATTCTGTTCGCCGATGATGAAGAGGTCGCGCATGTCGCGATCGGCGACGCGATTGCATGGGAGGTCGCACCGGCAGGCTCGATTCTGTTCCTCAAGCCGCGGGAAAAACATCCACCAACCAACCTGCAGGTCGTCACCACCCGCCCTGACGGGCGCAAGCGATCGTATCAGTTCGAGTTGTCGATCGCCGAGACGACGCTGGCGGACAGCTACTTCGTCGTCCGCTTCGCCTATCCCGGCGACGAGATCGAGCGCCGGCGCGCTGAGGCGGCGGCCCGCGGCGCCGAGCGGGAAGGCGCGCTGATCGAGCAGACCTTCGATCTGCATCATGCCTATGGCGCGCGCAACTGGCGCTTTTCAGCGCAGGGCTCAGTCGACCTCGAACCGGAAGCCGTTTTCGACGACGGCAAGGAGACCACGTTCCGCTTCGCGGGCAACCGTGAAATCCCCGCGATCTACCTGATCAACTCCGACGGCACGGAAAGCCTGGTGCCCAAGGATGTCCGCGGCGAGCTCGTGGTCGTTCATGCCACAGCCCGCGAGTTTCGGCTGCGCAAAGGCGACAACGTGCTCTGCATCTTCAACGAAGCGTTCGACGCTGTGGGGATCAACCCGGGCACCAATACCACAAGCCCGTCGATCGAGCGGCGAGCGAAGAAATCGCCACCAACCCCAAGGCCACGATAGGCGAGCGCGACATGACCGAACATCACGATGAGACGATCGCCGGCGACCGTGGCATTACGCCCGTGGGAGGAGGGGACAATGGTCGAGCGGCAATGCTCAAACGCGGCTTCGGCGCGCTGGCGCTCACCGCATTTGCCGCTCTGATCATTTGGGGCACCTGGAAAAGCGATAAGCCGGTCGGCGATTCCGCCCGCAAGCTGGTGATCCGCCAGGCGGCGGCGTTCGAGCCCATCCCGGAGCTACCTCCCGCACCGATCACCACGGCCTCGATTGGAGCCGCGCCGGTTGCAGCCACGCCAGCAGCTTCCGCGCCCGCTTCCGACCAGCTTCTGGAAAGTGCCCGGCGCGCACCAGTGCTGGCCTATAACCGGCAGATCTCTGCGGGGCGCACGGCCCACGACAGCGTGACCGGAAGTGTCGTTACCGATCCCTATGGGTTCGGGCGGGGCGAGCCACGCAACGACCTCGCCGACAAGCTGAGACCAACGCCGATCGAGGGCGTGCGCGCGGCGCGACTTCCTAACCGCAATCTGCTGGTCACCCAGGGCACCTCGATCCCGTGCGTGCTGGAGACGGCGATGTCCTCGGACGTGGCGGGTTTCGTCTCCTGCGTCGTGGTGCGCGACGTGATGTCGGACTCCGGCAACGTGGTGCTGATGGAAAAGGGCACGCAGGTGGTCGGTGAATATCGCGGCAATGTGCGACGGGGTTCAAAACGGCTATTCGTGCTGTGGACGCGCGCCAAGACGCCAACCGGCGTCATTGCGGCATTGGCTTCGCCAGCCACCGACGCGCTGGGCCGCGCCGGCTTCGACGGCGACATTGACACCCATTTCTTTGAACGGTTCGGTTCGGCGCTGCTGCTGTCGATTGTCAATGACGCCTCGTCAATTGGACGTCAGCAGCTGCAGGATAGTTCCATCCAGATCAACAACACCACAGGCGCCACCAACACCGCCGCCGGTATCGCTGTTGAGCAGTCGATCAACATTCCGCCGACGCTGAACAAGAATCAGGGCGAGCTCGTCAATATCTTTGTCGCCCGCGACGTCGATTTCTCCTCGGTCTATCAACTCCGGCGGACCGAGACCCGCACGCAGATTTTGGACCGCACCATCCCCGGGGGCATCGCGGCCCCGGCCGTGGTGACAAAGTGAGCGCCACACACTCCATCGAGCGCGATGGCAGCCGGCTCGTGCTGGCGCGCTATCTGGAGCCGTTTGCTCCACTTCTGGCAGACAACTCCCTGACCGAAATCGTCGTCAACCGCCCCGGCGAGCTTTTCGTGGAAGGTCCCGGCGGCTGGACCCGACACGAAGCGCCAACTCTGACACACGCCTATCTTTCAAATCTCGCCACCGCGGCCGCCGGTCACACCCGCCAGGACATCGGTCCGGAGCATCCAGTGGTGTCGACCACCCTGATCGGCGAGGAGCGCTGCCAGATCGTCGTCCCGCCGGCTGTGCCCCCTGGCACAGTCAGCCTCACGATTCGCAAGCCGTCGGCTCTGACGATGACGCTGGATGCCTTTGAGCGGACAAAACTGTTCGATGAGGTCCGCGTCACCAATGACGATCTCACGGCCGACGAGAAGCGGCTTCTGGCTCTGAAAGAAGCCGGCGCCTGGCGTGACTTCCTCCAGCTTGCCGTCTCGAGTCGCCGCAACGTCATCATTTCCGGAGCGACCGGTTCCGGCAAGACCACCTTGTCCAAAGCGCTGATCGCGGCGATTCCAGCACAAGAGCGGCTCATCACCATTGAGGACACCGCCGAGCTTGTCATCCCTCATCAGAATTGCGTGCGGCTGCTCTATGCCAAAGACGGGCAGGGCGTCGCCAAAATTGGACCGCGCGAACTTCTCGAGTCCTGCCTGCGGATGCGGCCGGATCGTATCTTGCTGCAGGAGCTGCGCGACGGGACGGCGTTCTTCTATCTGAGAAATGTGAACTCCGGCCATCCGGGATCGATCACAACTGTTCATGCCGACAGCGCCCGGCTCGCCTTCGAGCAACTGACGCTGTTGGTCAAGGAAAGCGCGGAAGGGCGCGACCTCCATCGCGACGACATCCGCTCGCTGCTGCTGCTTCTCGTCGACGTCGTCATCCAGATGCAGAAGCGGGACGGCCGCTACCGCATTTCGGAGATATATTATGACCCCGTTCGCAAACGCGACCAAATCAGTTAGAGCGGCGCAGGGCTTCGCGGTCGCGCTCGCGGCTTCCGCGCTCTTCCTGCTGGTCGCCTCAAACGTACTGCTGCTGGGGCTCAGGCTTCACGATGGCGGCCTGCACTGGTCGGAGATCGCCACGGGCTGGCCCCGTTACGGCGCCGATCCACGTTTCGACCGCTGGCTGACCCTGTCGACGCTCGCCGGCCTGGTTGTGGTCTTTGGCTTGGTCGGTGCTATCTTCCGACACCGTCCTCTCCCGCTTCACGGCAGCGCTCGTTTCGCGTCCGAGCGCGAAATCAAGGCCGCTGGCCTGCGATCCAAGGAAGGCGTGCTACTCGGCCGCAAGGACGGCGCACTGCTCTGCTTCGGCGGGTCGGAACACGTCCTGGTCTACGCTCCGACCAGAGCCGGGAAGGGCGTCGGCTATGTCATTCCAAACCTATTGAATTGGCCAGATTCGGTGGTCGTTCTCGATGTAAAGAAGGAAAACTGGGATCGGTCTGCAGGATTTCGGGCAGCCCACGGGCAGGAGGTCTATTTGTTCGATCCGCTCGAGGAGAACGGTCGCACCGCGCGCTATAATCCGCTTGGTTATGTTCGAAGCGATCCTGCGGATCTCTATGACGATCTGCAGCGCATCGCGGTGATGCTGTTTCCGGCCGAAAGCCGCGGCGATCCGTTCTGGTTCGAGGCTGCCCGCTCGGCCTTTGTGGCGATCGGCGGCTATGTCGCGGAAACACCTGGATTGCCGTTGACGATCGGGGAGATTCTGCACCAGCTGTCCGAGGCCCCCGACCTCAAGGCGCATTTTGAGAAGATCATCGCCGTTCGCAAGTCCGGCCCTTCGCCACTGTCACGACATTGCATCACGGCATTGAACGACTTCCTCGCGGCTTCCGAAAACACCATGAACTCGGTGCGAAAGACCGTCACGGCAAGGCTCGGCCTCTGGCTCAACCCTCGCATCGATGCCGCCACGTCTGCCAACGATTTCGATTTGCGGCAGTTGCGGCAACGGTCGATGTCGATCTATCTCGGCGTCACGCCTGACAATCTCGACCGCATGGCGCCGCTTCTCAATCTGTTCTTTCAGCAGGTGGTCGATCTCAATACCCGCGAATTGCCGGAGCAGAGCCCCAAACTCAATCGCAAGGTGCTGCTATTGCTCGATGAATTTCCGGCGCTAGGCAATGTCAATGTGCTGGCAAAATCGGTCGCCTTCATCGCCGGATACGGTATCCGTCTGCTCACCGTGGTGCAGAGCCCGGCGCAGCTGCGCGCCATCTACGGGATCGACGCGGCCCGCAACTTCATGACCAACCACGCCGTCGAGGTCGTGTTTGCCCCGAAGGAGCAGGACGTGGCCAATGAGCTCTCGGAGCGTATCGGCTACGATACAGTGAAAGCGCGCAGCCGCAGCGGACCGAAAGGGATGGCGATGCGCGCGACCAGCGAGACGATCTCCGAACATCGTCGCGCCCTGATGCTACCTCAAGAGCTGAAGCTTCTTCCAAAGTCAAAGGCATTTATCCTGGGTACCGGAATTCCGCCTATTATCGCTGATAAGATCGTATACTACGAAGACAAGGCTTTCCTGCAGCGCCTGCTGCCGGCGCCGGCCCCGGAGATGCCTAGGGGCCGCTCGACCGCGCTGCTTGACGCCGAAATCAAGGAGCTTCGTTCCGAGGTCGCTGAACTCCGCGCGGTATTTTGCACGCGGCCGATGACCGACGAGGAGGTGGCCGACCCCTCCACAATTCCTGCAAACGCCAGTTTTGATTTCGGGGATGTGGACATCGACCTTGAAGGGCTGTCCGAGGATGAGATGAAAGCCTGGACCCTGGATTACATCGACGCCCAGGCCATCTTGCCGGCGCGACGGCCAAGGCGGAAGCAGAACGGACAACAGCATGAACGACACGCGTGACGGCAGCGAGGACTTCAGCCTCAAACGCGGGGAACGCCGAGCACGCGATCCCAGCACGGACAAACCGGGACAAGATTCTGCAGCGAGGTCAGCTCCGATTGACAATTTGCTGTCCGCTACGGTCGATGACAAGGCGCTGCCCGATCGCATCCGCCGCAAATATTACGTGGTGGCCAACGAGACCGGAAAACACGGACCCGACGGAGAGGCCCACCTCTACGCCGATGAGCGCGGCGAATACCTCGCCTTCAAGATGACCGGAGATCGTCTGATCACGCGCTTGGCCGCCGCCGAGGTGATCCGCGACATGGTGAGCGTTGCGCAACATCGGCAATGGGAATCGATCCAGGTCCGCGGCTCGGTGGAATTTCGGCGCGAGGCTTGGCGAGAGGCCGGTGCCCGCGGTATCGAAGTTCAGGGCTATCAGCCGACTGAACTCGATCGGCAGGCACTCTCCGATCGGCAGGACGTCTGGAACCGAGCACAGACTCGCACACACGAGGTGAAGGTTCGTCCGGCTTCCGATAGGGACGTGCTGGCGGAACGACCTGACTACGACAAAGGCGTCGCAGGCCACTTGGTTGACGTCGGCAGGGCACCCTATCGCAATCAAAAAGGTGCCGAGCCGTCCACCTATGTGGCAATCGAACTTGATAACGGCCGCCGGCATCAAGTGTGGGGCGTCGGTCTCGAAAAGGCGACTGCCAACAGCAACGCGAAGCCGGGTGATCGCATTCTCGTGCGCAGAGATGGCGTCGAACAGGTCACAAAAGAAATAAAGGTGATTGATGCCGTGAACGGCCAAACCCGCACCGAACGCCGACAGGTGCCGCGTAATCGTTGGCGAGTGACGGCCGAGAAGTTTCGCACGGCCGATCGTCAGACCGCGGCGCGTGATGTCGATCTGGTCGCAGCGCAGTCGCAGATGGTGAACATCGAGAGGGTGCTAGAACGAGCGTTTCCGAACGACGAGCGCGCACGCCATAGTATCACCGAAGCGGCGAGGGAGCACATTGCCCGACACCTTGAAAAAGGGCGTTCGTTTGCGCGGGCCACAGTCGTAGAGCCCGTTCGAGATCGTCAACAATCAGAAGGAGATAAGGAGCTCCGTCTAGCCCAAAGCGGCGAACGTGTGAGAATGCAAGAGCGTGAGCGCTGAACGCGCGGGGTCACACAATCAACCCGTCGGCGCCGTCAGACTTGAGCTTTGTTGGCAACTCCGCCGTGGGGCGACGGCCCTCTCGGCGGATCGCCCAGAGCACGGGAATCATAATCCTGGGGTCGGGGGTTCGAGTCCCTCCCCCGCTACCAGAAAGTGCTTCCGGATCAATCAGATAATGATATCGGTAGGCGAGGGTGGCAGCGGGCGGGCGATGCCGTAGCAAATCGGTAGCGATCCCTGGTCCTCACGTCTGGTAATCTAATCCTTGAGGCGCCTCGTGGCCTGAATCCTTCGATAAGCAATTTGGTCAGCCGAGGCACGGCCACGCTTTCTGGCAAAAGCTTGGAGCCACAACTAATCCTTGATTGGAAAGATAGAGCTGGCCCCGGTTGTCTGAACAGAATCTCCGCGTCGATAGGTGGAGCTTCTGCCGGGGTTAGGCCGCCGCGCGGAGCGGAGGAAGATCGAAGTAGGCTTGATCCGGGGTGCGGTCGTCAAGGCTCGAATGTGGTCGTTGTCCGTTGTAAAAGTCGAGATACCGGCCAATCGAATGTCGCGCCTCACTGACGGTTTCGTAGGCTCGCAGATAGACCTCCTCGTATTTGACGCTTTTCCACAGTCTCTCAACGAACACGTTGTCGCGCCAGGCTCCTTTGCCATCCATGCTGATGGCGATGCCGTTGTCGGCGAGAACGCCGGTGAAGGCCGCACCAGTGAACTGCGAGCCTTGGTCGGTGTTGAAGATGTCCGGCCTGCCGTGACGCGCGAGAGCATCCTCCAGCGTCTCGACGCAGAAGGCCGCCTCCATCGTGATCGACAGCCGCCACGACAGGACACGACGTGTCGCCCAGTCCAGCACCACGGTGAGATAGACGAAGCCCTGCGCCATTGGAATGTAGGTGATGTCCATCGCCCAGACCTGGTTCGGCCGCGTGATCTCGATGCCGCGCAGCAGATACGGATAGATCTTGTGGCCGGGTTCGGGCTTCGTGGTGCGCGGACGGCGATAGAGCGCTTCTATCCCCATCCGCCGCATGAGCGTCTTCACATGCCGGCGGCCGATCTTGCACCCTTGCAAAGCCAACAGGCCTCGCAACATACGCGAACCGGCGAAGGGATACTCCAGGTGCAGCCGATCGAGCTGCCGCATGATCTCGAGGTCGGCAGAAGAAACCGGCCGCGGCAGATAGTAGACGCTGCCGCGGCTGACCTTCAAAATCTCTGCTTGCTTGGTGATCGACAGATCGTGCTTACGGTCGATCATCGCTTTGCGCTCAGCAATCCCGCCTTGGTGAGCGCGCCTTCTAAAAAATCGTTCTCCAGCGTCAGCTCCCCGATCTTGGCGTGCAGCGACTTCACGTCGATCGCAGGCGCGGACGGCGCCGTGTTCCCCGATCCGAAAACTCCGGAAGCACCGCCCTCCAACTGGGCCTTCCAGGCCGTAATCTGATTGGGGTGGACATCAAAGTGTTCGGCCAGTTGGGCTATCGTCCGGTCGCCCTTGACGGCGGCAAGCGCCACCTTCGCCTTGAAAGCCGGTGTGTGGTTCCGGCGCGGTCGTTTGCTCATGGTCTCTCCTGCTCGCGGCGATTATCGCCGTTGTCAGGCAGAAATTCCACTTATCGACCTGTTCAAATTTGCGGAGCCGGCTCTGATTGGCTCTCGGAGCTCGCGGCAACGCCAATATCGAAACTCACGGTTCCCACTTAGCCCTCTCAAGGCTGAAACAGGGGTTCGATTCCCCTAGGGAGCGCCAGCTTGCCTTTCATTGCTTTGTTTTCCTTTAAGTTTTAGTGATTTTCCCCAAACCCTCAGATGCGGTTTGGGGAGTTTTGTTCGCTTTGTGATCTCGCTCCGCCTTATGCTTGTCCAGCTTAACAATTGCGCGTCGGCCACCTCGACGGCGATCGGCCTCGCGGGTGTAGCGTTCAGCTTCGGCAAGTGTGGTGTGGCCGAGCGCGGCCATGATCTCGTGCGCCGTGCATTCTGCGTCAGCCATCAGGCGCCCCAGAGTCTTGCGCAATCCATGCGGCCGGCAGGTTAGGTCGGTAATTTCGGCGGCTGTGATTGAGTCGCGCATCCAGCCGCTGAAGCCATCCACGGTGAATGGCTTCCCGTAGGCCGTGGTTAGGATGCAGACATGACAGCGGGGAAGGGCGGCCAATGCCCTGCGGAGCGAGTCCGCCAAAGTGACGACAACGGGCACGCCGGTCTTCTTGCGCGTATATTCGAAAGCCTCATCATCAGTTTGCGTCCAAGTGGTGAGATGCACATCAACACGCGCGGTGCCGACATTCAGCATCAACTCGTAGGCAGCGCGCTGCTTGGTGCCAATCGGCCAGCGCTTCTCGAAGGCGGCCATCTCCGAGTCCTTCCACGCACGGATTTCCTTGGTCTTGCCGCGCTTGATGTCGTCCGAGGGGTCGCTCGTTAGCCACGGTGGCTTAAGCCCCATGGCGTGCCTGATCAGGATGCGGAGTTTCTTAAGCGTGTCGATGCGTGCACCAGGCTTGCCGGCGAGGGGACCGAGGATTTTCTCCTCAACGCGCTCCTTTGTCAGACCAGCGACAGCGCGGTGGCCGTGGTCGCGGCGAACCTGCTCGAGCCGGCTCCGGTAGCCCACCTTGCTGCCTTGGCTGAGCATCCGAAAATTATCGCTCTGGTAATAAGACGCGATCAATGCACCGATGGAGCGCGGCGTGTCCTTTGTCGGCCCCGGCTTTGCGTCTGCACCGCCGACCATCGCAAGAGCATAAGCCTTTTTAAATTCTGCGGATGTCGGGTCGCTGGGCAGTTTGATACGCGGGCCTTTGCCGATGCGATAGTAGAAATAGACGTGCCCCTTTACGACGTTGCATTCTACATTCGGTGGCAGCTTGCGACGCATAGCTATTCATTCCACCCAAAGTCGGAGTTGTCGGCGCTCTCTCCTTCTTTCGGGAGGTTGTCGATAGCGAGGTCCAACTCCCGAACATCCCAAGCCTTGCGGTGGGCCGTCAACAGACGCGGCATCGGCATTCGGCCCTCGCTGATGAGCTTGTCGAAAATGGTGGGAGAAAGACTGACGTAAGCGGCGGCGGCTTCGCGGCCGATAAGTCTCGGCGGTAGCTGAGAAGGTAGGGCCGTCTGTCTGGCCATAGACGAATTCTCTCGAATAGCCGCGTTTGCGACACCGAAGCTTTACGATTGCTTTCGAGAGAACTTGCCGCCGCGTTTGTCCGGCAATTTGGCAATAAACAAGAATACCGAAATCTGCGAATGCTTGCAAGATGGACTCCGCGTGGGCTCGCACCAACATCGCTGCAACCAACTCCCTTTACCGTGGATGACAAGACTCAGCTGATTGCAACCAATGCCGTGGTTTTCCGTCGCTACAGATCTCCACATTGGACGCTGCCGTGCCGGAGCTAGCCAAACGGGCTCTGGCTTCTCTGACATCTTGTATCCCGACCATTGCTCGGCTTGCGAACTTGGCTCCGCCGTGCTCCAGCACCTTTCGATACTCCGCATCTGCCAAAACGATGCAGCCCGCACGAAGCGCACCATCAGCGAATGTCAACCGAGCCGCGACTTGGCCTTCCATAAATTGCGCAAAGAAGCGGTTATAATCATTTGCGTAACGAACATCGTCATTCAATGAAGAGATGATTACCTCATTGTAAGGGAAGTTGTCGGCCAATCGCCGAGTACTGTCGGCGGCTTCAATATTCGCCGAAGCCAGCTTGGTCATTAGTCCATTTAACTGAACCAGTTGAGCCGACCATTGGTTGATGTCTTTGGTGGAGCAGCCGGTCGCGGATAGGTGACCAGCAAACAAGCTCGCATCGGACGTGAGTTTTCGGAGCGCTTCTGTTCGACTATTTATCTCTTTCTCACGGCTAATCTGAGCGGGGCCGCGCAACTTGATCCAGTTCTGTTTTTCCTGCGGTGTAAAATAGTTCTGTGCTTGCAAGTTGCGTGTGTCTGCGAAAGCCGAACCAATCGCAAGTAGGACCAATATCGACGAGTGATGGAAAAATCTGGCGCTCAAACAAGCCTCCAAAAGGCACCTTGCTGCGGATTGAAAATTAGTCCGCAGTAGTTATCGATTGTATCTTAAAAGCGGTGGCCTTAAAAGCGGTTACCCGCAGGTTGTGTCCTTGTGAAAAGGACGCACAAAGGGCCGCTGAGGGACGTTCTGGCGAAGAATATGCGCCGGCTGCGGGCTGCGCGTGGGCTAAGCCAAGACGAACTAGCTTACGAAAGCGGGGTCAATCGAACCTACCTCAGTTCGGTCGAGCGATCCGAGAGAAACGTGTCGATCGATAATATTGGCCGCATCGCAAAGGGGCTTGGCGTGGAGCCATGGAAGCTTCTGAAGGACAGTTAGCCGCTGTGCACGTGCCTGCACGCAGATATGGGTTTCCGACCCTCCAAAACGGTGCGCTTAGTGCATCTCTAAATGGTCGTGCAATTTACCATTTGAAATTGGACTTAAGCCTATGGTGCGCAAGACATATCGGGTTGGTCTTACATGCGCTTAAGTAGGGAGTAATTGGAGTGAGGCATCTCATACCGAGTTGGAGAGTTATGGGACCGCCCTGTAGGCCGATGTAATACACGGCTGAACTGCGGCCCTGTGTTATGGAGTCTTACAGGGACATTCGAAAAATTTTTCCCGGAGATTTTTGGATCATTACAGATACTAGACACCTAGCCGCGGTTATCGGTTTTCGACAAAGGGTGGGGGATCGGGGGATCTGACTAGCAGGAGGGTGCTGATGGTCGATTTATTTCATCTATGAAAATTGGACGCATGATCGGGCTCGCATTCACAAGGGCCAATGCGGATACTGCAATGATGGTGGTGGGACGCAGGCCGGATCGTCGCCCCGCAACGGCAAATGGCATGGTCCAAGCTAAGGCGCGCGGACACAAAGGCGTATCCGAGCTGCGGCCCTGCGATGAGGAGAGGCAGCTAGCCAATCGAGCCTCGCAGCGTTTGCGCCAGTTACTTGAAGGCGTTCAACCGAACTGGAGCCTGTGCGTTGCGCCTGTCAGCCGGGCACGGAAGGTACAGACCGTTGCAACTACGGACGGTCGTGCGCGGTGTTGAGGGTACAAGGGCGGGAGCGTCGATAATGATCAGTGAAGCACTGGCTGAACGGTACGTATGTGGTTCGACCACGTGCCCGCCGCGACGGAACTGGTGCTTAAAGCCGCAATAGGCCGCTTTGGTTTTGGTCGATCTTTAGAACTAGCTCTGATCGGTTGGGAAATAGTCCTCAGGACGATCCTGGATTTTGTTAAACTCTTCTTCCAATGCGTCCAGTTGCGCTGGAGTGTGGAAGCGAACCTTCAGATCAAATTCGTGTGAGCCTCGTCTGAGGGCGTTGGTATTTGTGGTCCACTGAAAACTCAGATCGTCTAAAAGACGGATGACACTGGTTACCATGCCCACGGGGGCCGCTTTTAACTTCTCGAACCTAGCGGGCACCTCGGTCGCGCTGAGCTCGATCTCGAACTGCAAAAAGGCCCAACTGTGTGCAAATAGAGAATTGACCGCGTCTAATAAGGCTACAGCGTCGCCCGGAACGCCAGGCTCTCCAAGAGCCTCGCCGAGCTTCTTGTTTACAATCAGACTAATCCCCGTGACTGCGTCGACCAGTTCGTTACCCCTATCTGAAATCAACTTCATCAGTTGAATACCGTCAATTTCTCGCTTCGGCGCAGCTCGAACCAAATCGTCGAAATGTTCATACCGATCTCTAAACAAAGAGAGCTTTGACCTCAGTAGTTCGTCGCCGAGTGCGTATTCCCAGATTTCGTCGTCATGCTTGAGTGCAAGCGACCGAGCCAGCACGGTTTCTCCCGCGTACACCTCGGCGACATCCACCGTCGGCTCGTTGCGTCCCTTGGAGATCGTTTGAGGGAAAGGTGACGAGTTTGAGAGTGGCGGCGTAGGCTCATCGAGAGTGTGTTTCACTGTCGAAAGCGGCGAACGAGATTTTCGCGACGAAGTCCACGAAAGCCCCGTCCCAGGAATTCCGACAGTCGCTTTTGCCCCTGTTCTTCCAAGATTGACGGTGGCACCGTTTCCACCAAGCGAGACGCTGACGCCGCTTTTAGACAAGTTCAAACGAACGCCTGCGAAAAGCTTAAAGCTGCGACGAAATCGAAAACCCATGCTTGGCCACCATAGTCAAAAGATAACCGCACCAAACGCGCTATCAGCTCTCAGTTTCACATGGCGGTTGGTCTTCTAGTCTACCAAGCACCCTCCGAACCTGCGCTGCCGACCAAAGGCCGCCGCGAGCGGTGGCAGTCTGCCGGGTATTTTGACCCGTGGCAATTGAGCCGAACGATGTGCTTCCTTCGTCCTGCAAGCTTCGGATGGTTGGCACGAGATCGAGTGCCCGCTGGTTAGCCTTGGCCGTCCTAGCGGCGCGCGCTTTTCCTAGGTCGGTGCAGGTGCCTGCACGCCAGCAGAGGGTTTTCTGAGGATACGACACGGGCAAATACGCCTGACTAGTTCCACACCCGCAACCGTTTGATGATCGGCCTGCGTGGTCTCTCAGAAGCATCCATCATGTCGCCATGGTCTTCAAAGCGTCGGATGATGAAATTGTGGAATGCTCCGGCTATCTTCGGGACGCCCGTAATCGATCCAGAGGTGCGGAAGGCAGGAAACTGATCGCCGGGCGTTTAAGTATGGGGGCTGTTCGAGGGATATCCCTCACCTTGAACGCGGCCACAGGTCCTTCTCATTTCTGATGCGAAGCTTGTTGTTTTTATCCTATGTCCCGTACAGTCTACGGCCATCCGGTTTGGTGATCGCAACTATACGATGTCCATCCTTGTCGCGAGCGCTCGTCAGTGTTTCCAGATCGCCGTTCGGCAGATCACTGCATTGATTGGGGAAGCCGCGCTCAATGCAATTAACCCGGAGGTGTTCGCGTGTCTTCGCATCGAGCTTGACCGTCACTTTCGGCGGTGTCTTGTGCTGTTCGCACTCCGCGACGTAGATATCGGCGTCGGACTTGGCGTCCTCTAAATTCTGTTCGTTTCGCCGTTGCGCGATACTTTCGCAGAATTCCATGTCACCTATGGGCTTGCTGACTGAGGCAACGCCGCCGCTTGCGGTGTAGAAGACCAGAAATATTTTCAACATGGTCGGCACTCCATATCGGGTTATCGATCCTGCAAACTATTGCGCGTATTCGTACCCGTGATCCGGTTAAGGACGGACCTGACTTGTGCGGCCGACCACTCGCCACCCCGAGCGGCTGTGATGCCTTTGGTATTGAGGCCAGCAGCTAGGCTCCGCAATGAATGTACCCCTTCTTGCCGAAGCTGAGTGATGATTGGTGCAAGGTCGGTTGCTCTGCTGCGAGCTTTGGCGGTGCGTACGGCTCGCTTTGGCCAGATCGGTGCAGGTACCTGCACGGCAGATATCGGTTTGTCTGCTCTCCAAACTGTAAGGTGTTACATAGTTTCAAGAGTGCCGCGATTTGGGCTTTTGAAATGTAGTCAAGCCTCTGAGCGTATTATCTTATCGGGCTCGTCTTACATGAGATGTTGGGCCGCGATTGTTACTTTTGGGTCTTATACGCGCGGAGGTGACTGTAGGACGGTGTCATACACGGCTGAACTGCTGAACTGCTGAACTGCTGAAATGCTCAACTGCTGAACTGCGGTTTGTGTTACGTTGTCTTACAGGGTCATTCGAAAATTTTTTCGGGAAGTTTTTATACAGCTACAAACACGCTTCAATCTGTTGGGGGCTATCGGTTTCGGACTAAGGGTGGGGGAGGTGCGCTCGTGCAAGATCGCGATTACTATCTTTCTTTGCGACGGAAGTACGAGCCTGCGAAACCCAAGCTGGTGACAGTGGCGGAGGCACCGCCGGCGTCAGGAGGTGCAAAATCACTGTTCAAGGGTGATACGCATCCTGATTTTGTGATTTTCGTTTGGTTCATCGATGCGACGGCCCCGGACCTATGTCGAATATTCGTGGTGCCGGCTCAGACGGTTTCAAACGATGTCTTGAAGGCACATCGTCATTGGCACAGCCGACCCACTCGCGAAGGTCAACAACCAAAGGGAGCCGATCGACCAGTCATAAGCTGGAAGGGCCGCGATATGGAAAGAAGCATATCGAATAACTTTTCTGAGAAATGGAAGAAATACGAGGATGCTTGGAAGCTGCTGGACGGCTAGCCTAAAGGTACCGCTCTAAACCTGCGGATGCGCAGGTCTGCGTGATGATAATGCGGGTACTGCAACGATGGTCGCGGGACCACAAGCCGGATCGTCGCCGCGCGCGGCGTCGATAAAAGTCACTTCTGTCTGCAGAAATTCTTGACGATATAGTCTTCTGAAATAGGTTCATCCCACCCGCAGACTTTTTCGCAGTAGGCATCAAGCTTCCCAATTGGGAAGTTTGGATTGCGAACGGCTAGTGCGTCTAAGAACTGCTTATCACCACTAGTTCTCGGGCCGGGACATTTGGACCTCTCTAACTTACCTTCACTGCATGAGTTTATATAGCTCTTAGCAAAACGGCATTCAGAGATCTCCAGCCGGCAAACGCGTTTGTAAAAGGTGACGCGATCTACTGGTGTTCCGGTCGAACAGGCTTCCGAACATTGTTGATTGAGACGGCTGTACGAGATCCCAGCGTACTTGTCCTCCATCTCCGTGACAAAAAAGTGTTGCGAATTGCTGCTTGCAACGGCGCAGCTATGTCTGCGAGAGCAGCTGTCCAATGCAGAATAGAGACGATCACAGTCTTCGCCCGGGAGCGCTTCGAGTGGATCGAGCTTGCTTTTTCGGATCGAAAACGCGCCATTTCTGAACCGTGCCGAAACGCGCTGCTGCTTCTGACGATAAACAAAGTCTGCTTGATTTGAGTGTGGGTCGAGCTTCTCGACGCGGATATTGCAGTCAATGCACTGGTCAGCAAGTGACTTGATCGTGCCCCGCCTCCCATCTTCTACAATGAGCTTCCAGTCCCAAAACCGTATCCCGTTTCCGTCCGCCGGCAATGAAACCACGACAAGATCGTAATCGCTGGTTTTAACGTGATGTTCAAAAGCGAGGTACCCGTTCTCGTTACAGAATAGCTCAGCGTTGTTTCTATACAGGCAGGTTGAAAAATGGCCCGCTGGGTTTCTCAAGATCGAATAGACCTCCTTTCTGAATGTAAAAGTATCGGGTTTGGAAGGTAGATACTCTTCCACGGCATGATCGGAGCAATTCCTCATCAGGGCGGCATCCCAGACGGCTTGCTGCGTCCGGTGAACGACATCCGAAAGTTGTTTGGAATGTCGTTCAAGCTCCTCGATGTTGAGGGCCCACGTAACCAGATCGTCATCCGCTATGGGATCGCTAGGCTGGATTTGATCGCCGCGCGAAACGATTTCTAATCTCGCTAGCTCAAGCTCATCGGCCAGCGCGTCTGCCCTGACGAAATTTCGTTGGAACTGCTTGAAAGTTTCGGAGTGGCATCCGGGCTTCTCAATTTCGCTAACAACGGCCGAACCACTGTCGGTCAATCGTTCGAGCAGCGAAGGAATGCGGTTTGCTAAATCGTTCAAAGCCTCCGTGGATTTTAAAGCGAAATCGTGTGCCTCACTTGATAGTATTCTGGCAGGCACAGCGCAGCAGTTTTGAAGTGCCCTCCGACGCCTCTCACCGTTAATTTCCTCGACCGCCGCGTCGTATTGTTCTTTGGTGATTGTTCCCGCCCCTAAGGCTTTGGAGAGCACCTCGAACCTGCCCTGTTCTAGCTTTGCCCATCGTTTGGCAGATTCTTCGCGTTGTGCAGGAGTAGCCATTTGTGCCGTTACGATGGGGAATTCGTAATGATCCCTGTTCGGCGGTTCTTCCGCAGATTTCGCATACTGCGGGTTTGAAAACACCAGCAATATAGTCGCTATTGAAAGCAGACGGAACGTCAAGCTGAGGCTTCGCATGTTGTTTGGTCCTGTAATCTATTAAGTATCCTTCGAACCTGTGCTGCCGTCCAAAAGCCCCCGCGAGCCGCAGCAATCTGGCGCGCATTTAGACCGGTCGCAATCGAGCAAAGCGACGTGCTTCCCGCCGCCTGCAAGCTCCGGATCGTTGTTGCAAGATCGAGTGCCCGCTGGTTGGCCTTGGCCGTTCTCGCAGCGCGGGCTTTCTCAAGATCGGTGCAGGTGCCTGCACGGCCCCGAGCACCGCCGAGGATAGTCCCGCGAGCCTTGGCGGCGGCCAGCGCGACCCTTGTCCGCTCGGAAATCATATGGGCCTCATGCTCCGCGACTGCCGCGAGTATATGAATTGTGAGCCTATTCGCCGACGGGAAATCGCAGGCTTGGAATTCCACTCCGGCGTCCATGAGGGCCGATACGAAGGCTACGTTCCGGGCGAGCCGGTCAAGCTTGGCAATAAGGAGTACGGCCCTATGCAGGCGGCAGGCTGAAAGGGCTTCCGCAAGCATTGGCCGGTCTGTACGTCTTCCCGTTTCTATCTCGGTATATTCGGTGATCAATTGTCCGGCGCCGCGTAGACGATCATTTATGGTCTTTCGCTGGGCCTCTAGGCCCAAGCCCGACCGGCCCTGACGTTGGGTGCTAACTCGATAATACGCGATGTACCGGCCCTGCTGCATTGCGGTTGCCCCGTAACATTGTATGCGAGGTTGGTTCGATAGAATGTAACAGGCCACCAATGAGGTTCGCCTGCAAATCTATTTTTACAAGGTTGGTGGACTGGTCGGACCGGTCGGGCCTATCGGGCGGAGATCGTTCACCTACAATGAACCGGAGAATGGGAGAGCTTCAGATGGGCAACGTGAACGTGGCGGTAAACGTCACATCGCAATTTTCTTTGGACCGTTTCCAAATCACGTCCGGCCTTGCGGGTGCAAAGCACGAGTTCATTTTCGATGAACGTCCAATAACACTATCGCTACCACCTGCTGAATTGGAGGGACGAGGCATTGACGTTCCAATAATGTGCGTCAAGTGGCAGTCGGAGGGAATGGTTCCTCTGGAGTATAGGGTGAGCGTCGTCGATCTCGCTATAGAGCTTGCAGAGCCGGTCGACATCCCTGAAGAGTTGCTCGGTTTGCCCCCCAGTCAACGCAATTTGCTGGACAAAGATAAGATCGGGAAACTCGACACCCTAACACAAGAGGCCGGCGATACCCTCAAGCGCGCCTTTGAACACTGGTTACGGGTACTTCGGTGGAAATCGCGGACCGGAAGCATCGGAGAACCGCAGATAAAATACGCCGGGCCTGATGGAGGAGGATCATTTCTCACAGAGAGGGCAACCCAGAAACGGTTGTGGCGTCCACCGCACCGGATTAGGGCGACGTTGGAGAAGGCAGTGACTTCAATGGAGTGGGATGCTGTCCAGGTCGCACTGAGCAGTAACAAGCAGCCTCCAGTTTGGATTGATTTCCTTTTTGAAGCGAGAATGCGAATGAATAATGAAGATCGCGTGGGAGGAGTACTTACCCTGGCGATTGCATTCGAGGTCAGTTTGCGGAAAATATTTTCGGCGGAATTGGAAAAACTCAACGCCGACCCCGCTGTGTTGGCAGTCCTCGACGTCGCAAACTTGCGTGCTTTGCTAACTTGGCTGAAGAAAACAAGAGCTTGGAACGGAGATTGGGAGGATGCGACCGAATTCAGCACGTTACATAAGCTCATGGACTACCGAGATGGAGTGATGCATATGGCCAAAGTTGAGAGGCTCAACGATGCTGAGTTGCGTTCAATGTACGCGGCAGTTGAGAAGTTCGCCTATTTTACGTCGCGCGTTTTGGGGTTGGATTGAGCCCGACGCGCGCGCGGAATTCCGCGTCCGGGCGCATGTTCCTATAGATGCCGGCAGGCGGCTACATATGATATATAGCTGATAATTATCGTCGTGATTGGACTGTTGTCCCCCGAAGGGGGACGATAGTCGAGGCGCGACGATAATTCTTGCGCATCGAGCGCGGAAGCGAAAATAGAAAAGCAAATCGCTATGCCTGCGGTGTTGCCATTGCGGCTATGGCGGTCGGCTCGCGACGCGAGGATAGTAGCCCCAGCCCCGGTAGCTGGTTCGATGTTTCGGGCAAGACGTGAATTGAAGTTCGGCATGATATTTGAGCTTTGAAGTTTTGGTCCGCGATTTCGTTATTTCGGCCGCGACCGCCGAAATTTTGGATAACATTCCGCGCAGACGCCAGCACGATCCGGCAAATACGGACGGTAAAAAAATGCCAAATCGGGGCGTTCACCTCATTGGGCACGATTTTGACTTAGCGGATTGGGCCGAAGTCTTGAAGCCGTCATTCGACCCACGGGTGATGCGGAGCGACGATGCGTTTGTGCTCCGATGGACCGGCTTTGAACGGACATGCCGTCAACTTCCGTAAAGACCGCGGACTCCCCTCTTCGTGCTTATTCGCTTGCTCCTTTTTTGAAGTAATAACGGTTCGGATGCTCATGGCCTGCATACTGCGTCCTATCTGTGTACCAGTTGTCGGAGTGAACCTTGAAGGCGTGCATCGCCATCAGTCCCATCGCTTTTGCAGCAAGTGCTTCATCGAGTGCCTTCTTCCACAGTATTTCCCACGGCAGGTCTTCCCAGTCAGCCTTCGCCTCGAAGCCGGGGACCGTCACCTTGCTATGGGTGCTGATCATCCGTTGGGTGATGCCGTCGATCACGTCGTTGAACTGAACAGGGGTGAGCCACTTCTTGGTGATCAAATCCCACATGTCTGGAAACGATTGCTTGGTAATTGGTCGGCTGGTCATCGCGTCGAATAACATGTTGGTGCTCCTTTCTGGGCAATCTTTTCGGTCGCGTGAAGCGAAGGCCGGTTGAACCGTCGGCTCGAGGGTTAGTTTTTCAACGCGGCCAGACTGCCAAATGTGGGAATTGTTGCTCTATCTCTTCGAATGTAATTTGAGCTTTGAAGTGCGCCAGATGAGGCTCGTATTCCTTTCGCTTTTGTGCACTGAAGAAAATGCCGGTGGAAGCCATATGATGAGGTAGAACTTTCGCGGGCGGCTTTCTGGCCCAGCATTGTGCGCGAAGCGGATAACCTCGCGACTGAATGCCGTCGGACTTAAATTTATCTTGCGGCTGTTTGACCTCGAAATGCAAAGCGAAGCGGAGGCTCGATTTGTTTTCAAAGATTGTGAATAGGTCGGTTTCTTTTCCGCTGCAGCCGTCGCATCTGCATTTCTCGGTGAAGTGAAACCTCCACCATTCGGCGGTCAAGTTAGCCCTATGTGCGCTGATTTCCCGATTGAGAATGCGAGCCTCCGCGAATTCTGCGAATTCGGACTTTGATAATACCCAGCGCCGGAAGCTTGGGTCGTCGATCATCGCGCGCGCGATGGGTGAGGCGTAGAGATATTCGATGGACCCATACTTCATATGTACCCTCCTATCGTGCACCCCTACGATCCGGATGATCATGGGATAGGGAAGTTTCCTAATCCTAGCGGCGCACTTTAATCTTTGACAGGCAAATCGGTGCAGGTGCCTGCACGGAGAACGCTTGCTGGAGTTGGAGTATTACCGTGTAGTGCGGCAGGGTCTTAGTGCGCGCGCGCGGAATTCCGCGCGCGCATAGCTACGCGCGCACGTGCGTGCTTATAGATGCCCGTAGCTACATCTAAGGAGTGAGTTATGGATCGCGAGCATGTCAAGGGAGTCGCCGAAAAGACGAAGGGCTCCATCAAGGAAGGCGCCGGGAAGGTGACCGATGACAAGAAGATGCAGGCCGAAGGCAAGGCCGATAAGGCCAAAGGTGCTGCCCATAGCGCAGTAGGCGATGTGAAAGACGCTGCACGTGATGCGGCTGACGCGCTGAAAAAATAAATACTCAACGATCGCACTTCTACGCCGCCGCTTTCAGGCGGCTTTTCTTTGGCCATATGCAACGGCGCAGCGGCGCCTTCACTGTAAGCGTCGTTCTGGCTTTGAGGGATTGCTCGCGATAGGCCCAGGAAAGAAGTTGGTCGAAGTTGCGGCTCGGATGACCGTTGACAATCCAGCTCAGGAGGTTGGTAAGGCAGGCGAGCGGGTCGAGATCAGTAAGCTTGGTGTCCGTGGAGGCGACCGCGCAGTGTTCGGCACTACGGTCGGGCCCAGCGGCTTGGCTCAACTCGGTCCACTGACGGAGCTGTGCGACGGCCGCCAAATCAGCCTGGAAATCCTGGCTCAATTCTCGCTGAGCAGGCCGCGCCGCGAGCCGCTCGTATTCGCTCGCCAGTTTCAGCGTCGCGTCCTTTGCTTTGGGATCATCCAGCTTCGACGCCAATAAAGACAGAGGTCGAGAAGTTCCTAACCACTGTACGCGCAGCTTGAGGTGCATCCATGACAAGCATCTCAATATCAGCGGGTCACGCTGGAGTGGTCGCAGCGACAATCCGTGATGGGGCGTCCGAGCCGGCGGCTGCCAAGATCATCCCGCTGCCATTCAGTCGAGAGCGATACCTGATTGTCCAGACCAGAACGGACTGCGAATTGCTGCGACGGAACGTCAATGTCGTTGTCGAAAGCCTCATTGCTCTTAACTGCCTGCTCGAAAATATCGATGACAGGTCGATGCGCGAGGGATTTCAATCTCGGGTCGCGCGGCTGAACGAGATGCTCTTGCTTCGGCTTTGAGCAGTTATCCGCCGCGGATCGCCTGCTGCAGGAGATGCTTCCCTATACCTGAGGCAGGGCGGATTGCGCTGCACAGTGTCCAGGTTGCGATGTCCTGCAGGGATTTCTGTTCTCAAAGCCTCTCTCAGCCGACACTTTTGAAAGGTATCTGCGCTCAACTGTTTTCGGTGTCACAAAACTGAACGCTCGACTCGCCGACGGGTCGGCGAGGCATTCGGCTTATGCGCCCCACGACCACCATCCATGTACACGGCATCGGCGAAGCAGAAGAATCGATCCGTACCTCTGATGTTGGGCTCCGCGCTGCGGTCGCGCGGCACGGGCTCACATAGTATCGCCCGATTCACCGCTAGCCGGGCGTTCGTGATCCGATAAGACCAGAGTGCCTGATGGCGCGGTAACTGTCGAAAAGATCTTGTCGAGTTTAAGTCGTATCGCACCGTGGCATTCGCACGCCGCCGCTGCGAGCCGAAACTGGTCGACCTCGATGTGGCCTCGCCGATCAGATCGAATCGCTCCGGACGCACGCAGATTGCGCATTAGGAGCGTCACCGTTGTTCGTCGCACGCCGAGTATCTCCGACAGCGTTTCCTGAGTCAGCGGCAGGTTATCGGTGCCGATACGGTCGCGAAAATTTAGCAGCCAGCGTGCCATCCGAGCCTGCACCGGGTGCAGTGCGTTGCAGGCTCCGCCGAGCTGAAGCTGCACCAGCATCGCCCTGATGTGGCTCTGGACCGCGCGCCGGATTGCGGGACTCCGGCTAAAGGCGGCGTGAAAGCGCGAGACGGGAATCCGCGAGGCGGTGCCTGCCGCGCGAACGATGGCCGTGATGGCGGAGGGTGACGAGCCCAGCACGGAAAGTGTGCCTAGAGCGCCCTCGCATCCGACTACAGCACTAGCAACGGTCTGCCCATCCGCCATGTCGATCATGAGAGAGATGACGCCGCTATGAGGGAAGAGGACATGCTCGACCTGGTCCCCCACTCGCGACAGCAGCGCATCCTGATCGAGTGCGACCCTCTCCAGATCCGGTGCGAGCAGAGCGAAATCCCCTGACGGCAGTGCTGCCAAAAGGCGGTTGCCGATCCCGCCAGCACGCGTCACTGCAGATGCCCCTTACGACGCTCAAGTCCGGCTTGTGTTCGTATAACGTGCTTCAACGGCCTGCACACGGCTTCGTTCTCAACAACCAAACTCCTTCTGTCAGTAAGCGCCAGTCGACTGTCTGCTCACCGCGTCCTTAGCTTAGATGCAAGTGCACTGGACAAGACAATTGCGAAATGCGCATGGGTGACATCGTATGGGCAGCTGCTTGAATCCGCCCGGCAAACTTCGAACTTTCGTGGCGCAAACTAGCGCGCGTCCCCGCAATGTCTTCGCTTGTGAGCGATGATGTGGCCTCGAACGAAAATAAAACGAAAGTTCTTGCGACAGGAATGAAGGGTGGTTCCGAAGTGCCCGTGTTTGGACTCACGGGAATTGCCCGGTATCTTTGGCGAGCTTCCGGGCAGGGCCGGCCCTCGCGATCTCCAGACCGCTCATTGCCTAGTGGTCGACTTGCGAGTGCCACGTGGCGACGTCGGCTTGCGTCCCGGTCCATGCCTGGGCAGTTTGAAGTCAGTATGGACTATGTAGCCGACACGAGCTGTCGGTCTACTCGTCGTGCAAAAGCGGCCAACTTGCGTTTTCGCTAAGCCTGACTCTCATCCTATCTGGCAATTTCTCACGCCTGGAACGCGTTCTGCAAAGGCTTAAGGTTGCGCCAATGCTTACTATCAACATCAACTGGGAGTACTTTCTCGCGGCCCTAGGGACGCTGATCGTGCTGGCGTACTACGCGAACGGACGATTCACGAAGCTGGAGACAAATGTTGAATGGCTCAAGAAGGCATTTGAGGCGCTCACGCAGAGCGGCCAGGCTGCGCGTAAACGAAAACCTCGCAATTCCTCCGTAAACCGATCGAAAGCTCGTCCACGCTCTCGTTCAGTGCACTCGGGAGACCACCCACAAAGTATTTCAGTGGTTAGTTAGCCGCAACACTGAGGCTCCGGCCGAGCAGATCGAGTTATCGGAAGCTTTTGCGACCATCACCTTCGCTCGCACGCAGGTTCGCATATGCGTGACGGCACCTGAGCGGCCAGGTGCGGGCGCATGGGTATGGATTTCTAACTCCGAACATACAGAGCTCAGCAATAAAAAAGGCTCGGCAGCGATGCCGGGCCTTTCTGTATTGGCTATACGTAAATCTCGACGACGATAGCCGCGTGGAGGTGTGAGCTCTCAGGGGGCAAGCGGAGACTCGAGCGAAGCGGACTTTCGGGAGGATGTGACAATCCGGACTGGATCGTCAAGAAATATGCGGTTTCTGCGCTGATGCAGGCAATGTTCTGACTCGGAGTCGCTTGGCGCGTGCACAAAGGACAACCCATGGCCCGCGAAACAAGCTACTTCGTTCAGGCATTCAATGCCGGCCGGGGAGGAAGCCTCAACGCCGATGCTCCGATCGCCTGCAAGACGGAAACGGGCGCCCTCCGCACGGCCGAGAGGCTGGCTTTGAGCAAATTGAGCGTCATTGCCTTCTCATCCACCGGCGACCCTGAAATGGGTGACTATGACGACGTGCCGACCGTTATTTTCCGGAAGGGCGAGCTGCCATCGGCCTTCGGCTGAGGTTGATTGCTGGTGGCCATCCTGGCTTGAGGCACAGCTACCGATGGCCATGGCTGCTCAAGAATCCGGAATTAGGACGCTCCAGAACGCACAACGCCGCCAGGCCGAATAATGTCTGGCAGCGTTGTTTCAGATCCGGACATTGCAATCCCCCGGTAGCTATCTGTCTGCACACACCGTGCCGAGGTTCACGTTCGCGCCCATTGCGTTCGAATAGAAGCTGGAACCAATGTCACGCGCCTAACTTGGTAAAAGGTGACCCGATGCCGTCCCCCCAGGCATCGGATGAATGACGGCCCCGGCTCTTCCCCCGTGCTGGGACCGTTTTTGGTCCTGACCAGCAATATCCCTTGGCTCCGTCAATCGATCTGAATGCGGACTTACGCCGCCGGCGAGGTCAGGGAAGCGATCGGAACGTCGAATGCGTACACGAAGCCGGTCGGCTCATAGGTTAACCGCACGTCGCCCTTGAGCTGCTTGCCAAGGGTTTCGATCAGTCGTGTCCCGAAGCTGCGCTTTTCGGGAGGGTGGACAAGGGGACCGTTCTTCTCGGCCCATGTAAGGTGCAAGCGCTCGGTCTGTGGGTCCAGCGCCCAGCTGATGTCAACGCGCCCCTCCGGGTCCGACAGGGCGCCAAACTTCGTGGTGTTCGTGCAAAGCTCGTTAAGCGTCATCGCGACGGCGATGACGGCACCCGACGTCATTCGGATATTTGGTCCCGAAATCGAGAATTTGGGCACATCCGGATTGTCGAAGGCTTCGGTGGCGCCGCGGACGACGGTGCCAAGGTCCGCGCTGGTCCATCTTGCCTGCAGAAGGAGATCGTGCGCCCGTCCGAGCGCCAGCAGCCGGCCCTCAATGGCGCGCTGCGCGTGCTCAGTGCCCGGTAAGTTGCGCAGGCTCTGTGAGACAATAGCCCCGACGGTCGCGAGCGTATTCTTGATACGATGGTGCAGCTCTTCAAGGATCAGCTGTTGCAGCTTGTCGGACGCCTCGCGCTCCCTGGCCTTGATGCCGGCCTTGGTGAGCAGCCTGCGGCTATTGATCTCGGCCTGCGCGAGGAGAAGCCGCAGGCTGACATTCTCTGCCGCCAGAAAGTCCTGGTGTGGTACTGCGCCGCTCCCGGAGCGCTGGTCTGTACGGCAATCGTCTTCGGGCATCCTCAATTGTATCACGACCAGCTGGTTGCCGCACTGATCTTCGGCAGGCCCGGACGCAATCAGGCGATTTGGCGGCGTTCGACGTGAAAACTGCCGGCGTCAGGTGTGGCCGATCATGCTGTGCATCTCGGCTATCATTTGTCCGGCCTCAAGTGGCTTGGCGAAAAATCTGCTGCAGGCGGGAAGATCGGTGCGTGGTGGGTTCAATTGCCCCGAGACCACGATGATTTTGATCGACGGCCAACGCTTATGCACGGTCTGCGCAAGTCCTAGGCCATCCATGCTGCCGGGCATCTGGATGTCGGTGCACATCAGCGCGATGTCGGACCTGGATTCCAGGATTGCTATGGCTTCGTCGGCACCGACGGCTTCAACCGGCGTGTAGCCGGCATCTTCCACCATGTCGACCGCGCGCATGCGGAGCATCATCTCGTTCTCGACGATGAGAACGACGGCTGGAACGCATGAAAGATCGAGCACCATCGGATGGACGTCCACGGGAACGGGTATCGCGTGGGGGTAAGCGGTCGATCTGGGACAAGCATCTCAGCGCCCATATGATCCACGTCAACGCGCTCTTTTTCCGACTGCCCAAGCCAGCCATGATGCGTGAACGGTGGATCGGGAAGGAAGTAGCGCTGAACGGCCGTCATTGGGACGGCACGCCGCTCTTTCCGAAGAAATGCTCGTGCATTTCAGCGGCATTTCGCAGGATGATTGCCTTGTTCATCGCCTCCGTGCGCTGATTTCCCGACGGCATCACGCGACCCGGGCGGTCACCGCTCTGGCGTGCAGCTCCTTAGCCAACGATGGCCGGGTTCGTTCGGAGGGCGTACGAGCTGTTTGCCTGAGCCGATTGTGCCGGTCCGCCGAGGTGGACTACCATTGAATGAGCATTGCGGCGGCGATCAGCAGCACAAAAAAGATCGGTAGCAATACCGGCGGTACGAACCGCTCGCGAACACTGAATTTGTAGACATTGGACATAGCGGCCGCCTTTTGGTCGCGGCGGGAGCGCAATGCTCTCAGTCACCGATGACAGCCGGGGGAGTTTGGGTCATCATGGACGGCCATGTAGATGCGATTCGAGGGTTGGCTATTGTGGACTCCATTACCGCGTCATCATAAACTTAGGGAGAATCGACATGGCCAAAGGCGAGCAAAGGGGCAATCGCGAAGTCAAGAAGCCCAAGAAAGATAAGATCAAGACAATTGCCGCGGCTCCAAGCCAAAAGACGGCTGCATGGCAGCCAACAATCGGCTCAGGGAAGAAGAAATAGCAATGTATCGTCGCCAGCCACTCGACCCGTGCGACTACCGAGGCCGTACCAAACGAGCGCCCGCGTGGACTGCTCAATGTGCTTTTCGTGGTTGCTCTGACGCTCCGGCGAAATCTCTGCTGGCGTCGTATCAACCGAGGCGGGCTACCACTGAATGGTCACTGCGCCAGCAACGACCAGCCCCAATAAAATTGGCAACAATTTAGGAGGGACGGGCCATTGATGCAGATTGAATTTTGAGAATCGGGCATGTGGCCGCCTGTTGTTGAGGCGGGTCTGCCTCCGGTATTTCAAAAATCGGCTTGGAGTTGCGGCGAGCAGGCAGCCGTTGCTGTTTTCGCCGTCGCATTCATCTACTGATTCAACATCCGCGACATATTCCCTTCAGGCGCGCGGTAACCTTGTCATTTTCGGCTTTCAACGACTCCACGGGATCGACAAACGTTGATCCGGCCGTATCTTGTGTTGCCGTGGATTGTCGCTTGTTCCCCTGAACCGGAGAAGCCTCTCGGTCAAAGCAAGCCAAGCGTTCCTTGTCCGAGCCGATCGAGCGACACATCTTGGTAGCCGCAAAAGCCGGTGTGGTAGCCAGAACGCTCAGGCCGACCAACAATATCGATGTGATTATCGATGTGATTCTCATATTTCCCTCTGTTGCTTCCGCACATTGCTGCGCAGAATGATACCGGCAGGTTTTCCCTCAAACTCGCAGGCGAAGATTTTCCGCGACGCGCATTCTTCGATCTGATTACGCGACCGCAGGAATTGCTGTTCGCGCTGAGCTGGCGCTGTCCGCGAGACATGTTCGTCTCGTCCATCGCTGAGGCGCTGACGGCTCACGGCATCTCCTTGGCGCCGTCCATCATCGAAAACAGCACCACACTACGATTGAACTCATACCCCGAACTTACCGCGCGCGAGGGTCATTTGATCTGCCTTGCGAGGATTTTGAGAGGCAATAGCGCGCGCTCCACGATTGTCATCTCTTCTTGACCGGCGGTGGACTGATCTCGGCGATCCTGCGCAGGCAGTCGGCTTCGGAATCGTGCGGGCCCGACACGAAGGTTCCGCTGACCTTGGTGGAATACCAACCGGAAGCCACACCGACGCGAAGCGACTCTTCAGTCTTAATGTGACGGGGCGAGAGAGTTTGCATCATCAGGTACTTCCGGTTGGTCGTTCGATTGCATCGAGCGCGCGGGATGAATCTTCAGTCGTGTGAGCCGGAACGTTCGTCTCGTTCAGCTCTCGCCGGCGAGCCTAGTTGGATCCGGCAGTATCGCCGTCACGAGGTCGCGGTCATGCGTATCGGTCGACGTGAGGTCGGCGGTATACAGATTCAAGACGTGACGCGCCTTGGCGTCGGGCCAGGAGGCGGCCGGCCGCAAGAAGCTGCATCTCGACAGCGGCTTGGCGGTCCCGCAGCAATTTTGCATTGCCTCGACATCGGCGGCCACGCGGCGGATATCGGTCGTCTTTCGCACCGTCAAGCCACGATGACTATCGAGATCGATCGGGACTTTTCCCGCCGCGAGCGCGTGGTCATATCGATCGACCAGCGCCTCTACGCACGAGGAGAGTCACATTTTGAGCCATGTCAGACCGTGCGCGCTATGGCAGCAAATAGCTATCGGTTTCTCGCGGAATGCGCGCTTTTGTCCGACTAAGGCAGCTGTTGGCTGTGTTTGGCGGCTGCGTAGCCATCTATCGTTGCGCCGGCCGGTCCGATGCGTCTGGCCGCCGATGGCGTGGTGCGCGACAGCGGCCAGCCTGACCCGGTGTTTGCTTCCGCCTGCCAGTACACGATCGAAGACTTGCCCGCTGATAACGCTGGTCTACCTGCTCGGCAGCCGCTATTGCGAGACCGACCGGCTTTCAGAAACGGCGCGGAAGCTGTTCCGGGCGACGCCGCCGGCTGGACGCGGGTCCAAGCCATCTGCGAATTCGTCCATTTTCACATCGCTTTCGGCTACGAGCACGCCCGCGCCACCATGACGGCTTGGGAGGTCTTCAACGAAGGCAAGGGCGTGCCGCGACTATGCGCACCTCGCCATCACGTTCTGCCGCTGCATGACCATTCCGGCGCGTTACTGCACCGGGTACCTCAGCGACATCGGCACACCGCAGCCCTGGCGGCCGGCGATTTCGCCGGCTGGTTCGAGGCTTATATCGGCGGCCGCGGGCATACATTCGATCCGCGCAACAAACGTTCCGAGGATTGGCCGCGTCCTGATCGCGCAGGGGCGCGATGCCTCCGATGTTCCGATCATCCACGTTCGAACCAAACACACCGGGGTATGGACCGACGAGGTCCCGGTGATCGAAGCGAAAAGCGGGCTGACGAAAGCGTGTCGGTGATGATTGCTTTAGTGTCCTATTGATGACAGACAATCTCCCCGATACCTCCAGCCCAATTAAATCACTTGCATGACTCTCAATTCGCCAAAAAAAGTTCAATGGCGCATAGCAATCAACCCGCTAGCTTGCTTACTTCGCCTGCGGGCAATCGCCCCAGGGCTTCCTCCTCAAGAACCCCAAGTTGAAATCTAACATCCTGGGCCGAAGCCCTTGCGCCTCCGTGTCGCAGGCTTATGTGAAGAGCGGTTAGCACTCGCCCAATGTGACTGCCAATCCAGAAATAATCACAAAAGCCGAGGAGGAACGCATGAAATTCCGTCCGCTTCACGACCGCGTCGTGGTCAAGCGCATCGACGCAGAAGAGAAGACCGCTGGCGGCATCATCATTCCCGACACCGTCAAGGAAAAGCCCTCGCAGGGCGAAATCGTCGCTGTCGGCCCCGGTGGCCGCGACGAAGCCGGCAAGCTGATCCCGATCGACCTGAAGATCGGCGACCGCGTGCTGTTCGGCAAGTGGTCCGGCACCGAGGTCAAGATCGACAATGAAGATCTGCTGATCATGAAGGAAAGCGACATCATGGGCGTTCTCACGGATCTGCCCGCCGCCAAGAAGAAGGCCGCGTAAGCGCCAGCCAGTTTTCCTTATCCTGGGGATTCGGCGCCGCCGGGTTCTCGAGGATAAGGCCCCGCAATTCGAATCTCATCCCTCAAGAGCCCGCTTATTCATGCGGCCGTTGGGGTGTGACTAGTTGAAAACGGAGATCATCATGTCAGCCAAAGAAGTCAAATTCGGCGTCGACGCCCGCGATCGCATGTTACGCGGTGTCGACATTCTCCACAACGCGGTGAAGGTCACGCTCGGCCCGAAGGGCCGCAATGTCGTGCTCGACAAGTCATTCGGCGCTCCCCGCATCACCAAGGACGGTGTCACCGTCGCCAAGGAGATCGAACTCGACGACAAGTTCGAGAACATGGGCGCCCAGATGGTGCGCGAAGTCGCCTCCAAGGCGGCCGATGCGGCCGGCGACGGCACCACCACCGCGACCGTGCTGGCCGCGGCGATCGTCCGTGAAGGCGCCAAGTCGGTTGCCGCCGGCATGAACCCGATGGATCTGAAGCGCGGTATCGACCTGGCAGTGGCCGCCGTGGTTGCCGACCTCGTGAAAAACTCCAAGAAGGTCACCTCGAACGAGGAGATCGCCCAGGTCGGCACCATCTCCGCGAATGGCGATGCCGAAATCGGCAAGTTCATCGCCGACGCCATGAAGAAGGTCGGCAACGAAGGCGTCATCACGGCTGAGGAAGCCAAGTCGCTCGAGACTGAACTCGAAGTCGTCGAGGGCATGCAGTTCGACCGCGGCTACATCTCGCCCTACTTCGTCACCAATGCCGACAAGATGCGCGTTGAAATGGAGGATGCCTACGTTCTGATCAACGAGAAGAAGCTATCTCAATTGAATGAATTGCTTCCCTTGTTGGAAGCCGTGGTGCAGAGCGGCAAGCCGCTTGTGATTATCGCCGAAGACGTCGAAGGCGAGGCCCTAGCCACGCTTGTGGTGAACCGCCTGCGCGGCGGTCTGAAGGTCGCGGCCGTCAAGGCGCCGGGTTTCGGCGATCGCCGCAAGGCCATGCTGCAGGACATCGCGGTGCTGACCGGCGGTCAGGCGATCTCGGAAGATCTCGGCATCAAGCTCGAGAACGTCACGCTTAACATGCTCGGTCGTGCCAAGAAGGTGATGATCGACAAGGAAAACACCACGATCGTCAGCGGTGCCGGCAAGAAGGCCGACATCGAGGCGCGCGTATCGCAGATCAAGGCGCAGATTGAGGAGACCACTTCGGACTACGACCGTGAGAAGCTCCAGGAGCGTCTCGCCAAGCTCGCAGGGGGCGTCGCGGTGATCCGCGTCGGCGGCGCGACCGAGGTCGAAGTGAAGGAGCGCAAGGACCGCGTGGATGACGCGATGCATGCGACCCGCGCGGCAGTCGAGGAAGGCATCGTGCCAGGCGGCGGCGTCGCGCTGCTGCGTGCCGCCGAGCACCTCAAGGGTCTGCGCACCAAGAACGACGACCAGAAGACTGGCGTCGAGATCGTGCGCAAGGCATTGTCCTACCCGGCCCGCCAGATCGCGATCAACGCGGGCGAGGATGGCTCGGTCATCGTCGGCAAGATCCTGGAAAAGGACCAGTACTCCTATGGTTTTGACTCGCAGACCGGCGAGTACGGCAACCTGATCTCGAAGGGCATCATCGATCCGACCAAGGTGGTTCGCGTGGCGATCCAGAATGCGGCCTCGGTCGCGGCGCTGCTGATCACCACCGAAGCCATGGTGGCCGAAGTGCCAAAGAAGAACGCCGGTGCCGGCGGTATGCCGCCGGGTGGCGGCGGCATGGGCGGTATGGATTTCTAAGTCCAACCGTTCAGCGCTCAAAAGAAAAAGAAAGGTCCGGCAGTGATGTCGGGCCATTCTGTCTCGACGACGATAGCCGCATTGAGGTGACCGCTTAGGGGCACGCGGACATTTGGACTACGCCGATTCTCAGGAATAGCGTGACAATCCGGACTGGACCATCAAGAAATGCGCGGCGAGGGATCCCGGCGAGCGAACTGCTACCCCTGGCGATGTGATAGTCGGGCTCGCTAACTCAACAAGCTACGGACCTTCATGGCGGCGTCATAGATCTCGATCTGAAGCATCGGATAAGCCGACTTCAGCTTTCGACATGATGCTTCGGCGGCTCAACAGTCTCAAACTCCGACTTGAAATGGCCATCGACGATCGTCGCGAACCCATCGGTAGGAGGCCGATCGGCTCGTACCGCTTTCTTCGGCTCTGGTTCGTCAATTGAGAGAACGGGTGCTTTCATCATTATTCCTTTTCCGGTCGCCGCCGTTAGTCGCGCTCAAGGCTGGTCGGCAGCTGCCGTGAATGTTGCTTCACTTTTAAAGAGCGTGACGTAGAGACCGCTTAGAGGCGCAGCTCAAGTTGCTCCTCTCGCAGCAACTCACGGATTATCCGATGAGCCATCGCCCTTTGTGAATATCGAATTTCACCAAGCCTTCGTCTCTCATTTTCAATAGAAGAGATTGGCAGACTTCCTCATTCACGACATTGGCACGTTTCATGACCTCGTACACTTTGAGCGGCTTCTCGCGGAGCGCGCTTAGGATATTCTCTCGATCATTCAGCATGGCTACTTCCTACAAGCAAAGAAATGCAAATGTTTACTCTTGAATGAGCCGTTTAGATCATCACGAGTTTGATCTTGCCACCTTCAAAGCTTCCCGCCGCCAGAGCGTCGCGAGCCATCTTTTCGATGGTCGGCCAATTTGTGAGAAGGTACTTCTGCGCCTGAATTTTCGTTGGGAAATTGGTTTGCAGAATGCAGTCTTGCCGTGCGTTCCCATTCGCAATCTGAAAAGATGCCGTTTGAGGCCCCTCGTTGATCTCTTGTTCGGTTGCCTTGGGAAACTTTCGCATGGACTGTTCCTTTATGAACTTTGACGCTGTCGCGAATGAAATCGGTCCCATCTCGGCTAAAATTGACCGGCGGATAGGTGGAGTGGCCCGGCAGATTTAATCGATGTAGGCTACCTCAGCCGCGTTCTTTTTGGCCTTCGGCGCAGGCTTCGCCCCGTGGTGCGCACTGGGTTTCGTGTTCCGGACCGCCTCGGTCAGCATCTGGCGTAGCTCAACCTTCGTCTTCGGTGGTTGTCGCGTGATAGACGCTTGCCAGTGGGCCATGCACACTATGTGGTGATGCTCAAGGGGAATTAAACCCCGCTGATGGGCGGAAAATCGCGGACGACAGCCATTTGAGAGGGGGCATTTGCGAGCATAGAGGATGTATCTATTCGTCTTGGATGCCGTTTTCATGCAATGAGGGGCTTAGAAATAATAATAGCAATTCGCCAGATTGGTGCGAATCAGCTGACGGCGTGGCTAGTGCCAGCCGGGCCATCATCCCTCAGCGCTGCACGGTATAAATTCAAGAAGTTGCGTGCCCGAAACGCCGCTTCGTCGGGGTCTAAACTGATGCTGTAAATCTGTTCAAATAGCTGTGCAAATTCACGCACCGCTTGCTCCGGGAGCCCGTAGAGCGGCGCAATGGGCGAGGCGACTTCGCATGCGTGTTTCTTCCTCATCCTGATATCATGTGCTTTTGTGCAGTCACGATGCTAGGCGCGGAAAATGCTAAACCTGCGCAATCTTCCGTCCACCTGTTGCGGAGCCCACATAGCTCTGCGAGCGCCTTAGCTCACGAAGTCGGAAGCCGATGTTGTCTTCTCTCATTAAGTTACGTGCTAGCTACTCGAAGGCCGTCCGCGGCAGCTTGCGCGATAGCAGGGCAGTGTCCTGCCCCTTGGCCCTATGTGTTCGCTGGGTCGCCATGAATATGATTTGCTGGGATGGCCCATCTTCCTCGAGTTCTGCGCTGCAGGGGCACCTAGAGTATCGTGTCAAAGAGATTGACGACAAGGGAGAGTTGCTCGGCAACTATCAAGGTCGGCGTGACGAACAAGGCATTGGAAATGATTGCTTAGGCGCTGACAATTCAGGCTGACGCTCCGCCCGCATGTGGGCCACGCCACGTTGTAACTTGTGCGAAATGTGTCGACCAAGCTGGCCCGGGCTATGGCGCACCCGCAACCAGTTTTTACGCTCGCCTAGTCGCTCGTTCGCCTGCCTCGAATATCTCCCCGTCAAATTCGGGAGCATTCAAAGTCCTGTTTCACTATTCGGAATCCACAGCTACCAGATCGATAGGCGGAAATCATCAGCCAGAAAATGCCCATGATTGCTCCGACGGCGGGAAAGCCAAAGGCAAACCTTATCCAGAACAGCGTGATATCGCGCTGGAAGCTGCTTCCCTCCGGCTGCTGCCGCGGCGGCAAGGTCGCGCATCTTCATCTGGATCCAGACCACCGGAAGCCAAAAGGCCCCTGTCACGAGGTACAGGGCAAGGCGCTCCGTAGTTCCCGTGCAAATCGCCGCAGCAACAGCCCGGATACCAGTTTGTCAGCCAAATGCAGCAACCGCGTGGAGCCCACTACGGCTTCTTCCAAGATCCGCCTCTTTGATTGAGCGGCATGCCGAGGTCGCCAACCTTTTGGGAAAGTCTGCTCTGGGGTTGCGGCTGCCGGAGGCTGGCCCGGCGTCGATCTGCTCTGTGGTTGACGATCCTGGAGCGACGACCGTCTAAGGTTCCCTCAAAACAAACCGGGCCGGTCGCGCTCCGCCGTCGCTCCCGTGCGACGCCCAGCGCCCAACTCTGGCATCCGTTCGATCATGGCGCGCTCGGCATGGACGACCTTGGAATCCCTTCGACAGCTTTCTTCAGTTCGGCTTCCCGCTCGCGGCTCAGACGGCGCAGCGCGGGAAACGTTCCAGACATTTCGTCGCACCAGCTGGAGCGCATCGCCTTCGATCAGGACCGTATGACGCGCACGCCTTTGCGCGCCGCCGGAACATGCCCTCATCTGCGGACGTTGTTCTCTCGGACAAGTGATCCGTTATTTGAGAGCCAACAGTGACATCAATTTTAGTCAGGCGGGACCAGTTCAATGTCACTCCGCAAGGCGTGATCCATAAGCCTACTGGCGCGTCCTTAACACCCGGTCTTGGCGATAGCAGATCTGGAACAATTCGCCTCGGTCAGCTGGGAAATGTGCTTCCAACTGGCGACGTGTATGACACAGAAGAAGTGAAGAGAATTATGAGAGAGCTCTGGGCCGATTATGTCGCCGCAGGTGGGACCGCAAAATCGTCCTAGGGTTTTGACTGACCCGCGGTATCGGGCACTCGGGCGCGAGGATGATTTCAGAGCGCGAAGTCGAACTGAAGAAGCTGGTCGAAGGGGCTGGATAGGTTCCGACGGCGAGCGCGGGATCACCGAACAGATGCCGCACGTGGTAGCCGGGCGTCGGAGCGCGTGATCCGTGGTTACGCCACATAGCTTAACCAAGGAGCCCGACCATCTCATGTTTCAACTGAAGGAAAACAACCGTGTTTGGGCCGCCCAAGGACGGCGATACGCGTGACGCGCACCGTACTTTGGGTTCTCGATCGCCTGTGATGGACTTGCGTCCTCCGTCGAGTGTCGAAATGTTGGCAAGCAGGCAGAAATGGATTGCGGATCATTGTACAACTGCCTGCCCCGCGCGATTGTCCGCACAGGTGCAACAAGATCGGCTCCATTCTTGAAGCAGCACGGCACGAGAACCTGTGGAAGCTGCACGGCCTGCTGCGATGGCTGGCTGCAGATCGAGGTGCGCGGCCACAAGGTGGGCAAGGGCCAGCCGTGTCCGTTCAGCGTCGCGCAGCACTGCACGATTTATCTGGAGCGACCGCAACACCCCTGCCGGGAATTCGTCTGCGGTTGGCTTGTAACTTCGAGCCCGTTGCCGGACTGGATGCGGCCCGACAGGTCCGACATGATCATGCTGGCCGCCAATTTCTTCTGGCGCGGGCTGCCGGTGGACGTCGTGGTGCCGGCCGGCGCGCGCCCGAAGCAGAAGGCTCTGGACTGGTTGACGAAGTTCTCTGCCGAGAAGAAGCGGCTGCTGCTCTACCAAATCGGTGATGACTGGTTCGCGTTCGGGCCGCCGGACTTCCAGGCCGACATCTCCGATCGGCTCGCGCGAGGCGAAAAGCCCTGGGGCGACTGACCGTGTTGCAGGGATGGCGCGCGACGAGAAGCTGAGCGCACCGCAATGCGACGTAGCGTCGCGTTTTTCAATTCGTCCGACAGTGTTGCGCAAAAGACGCATGCGGTGAGCAAATCGCAGTTGGACCGGCCCATCCGCGTTGTATTTGGCATCTGGTATACAATAATTTCCCCTTCTATTCCCGGGCCCGCCAGATGGGTCCCGCGGCACATAAAGGGGAAACCAGATGAGGAAGGCCTTCCTGCTCGGAACGGGCTTTGCTGCCCTATGCGCGACATCTTTCAACCACCAGCTGCACGCCGCGTCTCTTGACGAGGTCGTTGCGCGCCTCGATGCGCTCGAGCGCAGCAATGCCAAGCTTGCGAAGGAGAATGCCCAGCTCCGCGAACGCGTCAATCACGTTGGCGAGCCCAAGGCGGCAGCCGCGGCAGCGCCGTCAGCGTCGCCGAAAGGCAATCCGGTGCAGCATGCGGCAGTCGCTCCGTCACCCACGCCGACGGCTGCGCCGGAGCACACAGTGGTCAGCGTCGGTGGTGCGCCGCTCTACAGCAAGGCGCCAGGAGGCAACGCGTTCATCGATAACACGACGGTGACCCTCTATGGCCACGTCGATCTCTCCGGCGACGTCTTCAACCCGGGCGTCTACGACCAGGGTACCAAGTTCGGCGTCTCTAGCAATCTCACCTATTTCGGCGTCCGCGCGCGTCACAATCTCGATCCCTATGGCTACCCTGGATGGGCGGCGATCGCACAATTCGAGTCGCTCGTGGAAGTCGCGGCCGTTCCGACCGAACGCGCGGCGTTCGGCACGCGAGACAGCTTCATCGGCATGGAAAGCCCTTGGGGCACGATCAAGGCCGGCAAGGCCGATACACCGTACAAGAAGGCGACGGCGAAATACGATCCGTTCTCCGCAACGCTCGGCGACTACAATTCCATCATGGGTAATACCGGCGGCGACCTGCGCGCCGAGTTCGATTGGCGGGCGGCACATGCTATCTGGTACGAATCACCGGTCTGGTACGGCTTCCAGGCCGCCGTCATGGTGTCGCCCGGACAGAACACGGCAAAGGACAACAGCGACTACGCCCTTGGCGATTTCAACTGCCCCGCCACGTCGGCGCGCGGCAGCGGCTCCGGCTTCCCGCTGACCTCCGCGCCGGAAGGCTGCACCGACGGCTCCTACGGTAATCTCTACAGCGCATCGTTGACCTACAATCAGGGCCCATTCACCGCTGTGGCCGCCTACGAGTTGCATGAAGGCACCAACCGCACCGGCGACGAGGCGGTTACGCCTCTGAGCAATGGTGGCGTCCTGATCGTGCCGCCGGGCTCGGTCGGCATCGCCAATGAATGGGCCGCGAAAGTCGGTGCCGGCTATAAGCTCAATGATATGATCGGGACCTTGCAGCTTTACGGCATCTACGAGGTGATGCGCCGGGAGCATACGGTCGCAGACTTCAACGAGCGTTCGCGCGATGGCTACTTTCTGAGCGCGAGTCAAACGGTCGACAAATGGGACATCAGCGCGTCATGGGCCCACGCCAATGCGTCGCCGGGCTCGCCGGGCACGGGCGTCCTTAACGCCTATCCCACCGCCGGGGTACCGGTATCGGCTCCAGCAGGTGCGACCGACTTCGCGCTGAACTCAGTAGACTCCAGCGCCGATCAATATGCGCTGGGCGTGAAGTACCACTTCAGCCCATTCGTGAGCTGGTACATGGTCGGTAGCTATCTCCGCAACGGCCCGGGCGCGCATTACTGCCTTGGCGCCAGCGGTCACGGCTACGCCGTCTGCGGCCGCGACGCCAACAACAACGTGGTTTCCGGCAACAAGGCCGAAGCGGTCACGACCGGCATGACATTCGACTTCTGAAGTCGAGGCTAGAGCTCTCGCAAAGAGGAGCTGTTGCAGCTCCTCTTTGCGACCGAGAGAAACATTACGAGGCAGAGCGGCGTCAAGGAATGCCGCTCTGCGGTGATACGATTCGCTGCCAGGTCTTGACGAACTGCTCGCGTGTGCGCGCATCGAGATAGGTCAATGACGGGAGCCCGAGCGTCGGAAAATTGAGCACGCCGGGTTTTTCCGCGAGATACCGTGCTTTCATCTGCTCGCGGTCGGCACCGAGCCCAGCAATCGAAAGACCGAATGCATCGGACACGACAGCCTGGCCCGCTTCGGAGAGTGCATATTCGACGAATGTCCGGGCCAGTGCCGCATGTTGTGCCTTGCGGGGAAGGCCAACACGGTGTCATTGGGAAGGACTGCTAATCTAGCCTGGAGCTGCCAAGACGTCCGGATTGACGCGCGTAGGCGCGGCGGGTTCGACGCTCCGAAGCCTGCTAGACCGGACCCGCGTCAGACACAATGGAATGGCTTCTAGCCCTATATCTTCAGTGACATGCGATTTCGTGGTTCTATTCTTTCAGATAGAGCTGATCGCGCAAAATACGTCCGAAGAGGCGGCCGCGTGGTCTCAAGCCACGCGGTAGGGCGCCGTCTTGCAGGGCTCCCCGGTGCACAAGGATGACGGCCGCAAAGAAAAACCCTCGCATTGAAGCGAGGGTGGTGGACAAAAGGCATGTCCAAGGAAATCCGCGCTGGTTGGGCTCTACGGCATCACGCCGCAAGTCGGGCCTACCAACAGTCCCCGCAACGGGCGACCAGCCCGCTAGATGCTTCTTCCGTTGCGTCATGATGGGAGGCGGATAAGGTCAGTGTCTCGCGTTGTACCGCGGCACCCCTCTTTTGGTTGACTTCCCAAGAAAGAGCCCCGCCACCGGCGGGGCTGCAAAGAACAACGAGCTAGTCATCTGTGATACGGAGGGGCGGCTCCTTACGAGGTGCGTAGAGCCGGGCACAAATCTCGGAGCAACACAACATGTCTTGCCTTGAGATCCACGCCACTGCCTTGCCGCTTCGTTCGTCAAATCCGCCGTTACAGAAAGGACAAGACCACGTGGGATAGCACATGCCGTTATGCGTATCCCATAGGGGGCCGTCGGGATCGAAGGTGACCCTCTTGAACAGCATCAGTACTCCCCCGCAAGCATGAGCGTTAGCACACGCGTTGTCTTTTCGGGATCTGCCGGGTCGTCGGAACCGAATTCGCACCGCTTGTCGTAGTAGTCGATCTTCCAAAAGAACTTGCGGCCGATCAGATCGAAGCTTCCGAAATCGTGCTCGTCATGCGGGTCGTTCTCTGGAGAGAATTCCGAGAAGTTCGCCACGTGAAGAAGCGCACTGGCCTTCACACAGTCCGGTAGTTCGTTGACGCCTGATGTCATCCCCTATTCCGGCGGCTTCGCATTGCGATCCCGTAGCCTGCTCGAGTTGATGGCATATGACGAGGCCGATCTGACGAGCAAGCTAGAGCAGTATCATAAGCGGCGTCCGGATCGGATTTTCGATCCGAAGAACAACCGCCGGATACTCGCAAAGCCGCTCCCGACGGTGGACAGCAACGGCCACCTTTCGCCGCTGACGAACGGTCAGGAGGCCGACCTCCTCGCGCCGTTCGCGCCAGCAGCGGCGGTCAAGGCCGACGGTTCTCAGATGCCACCGCGAGCTCACGGCATCGGCGTCGTCTTCGGTACGGCATGGGCGGGCGTTCGGTTCGTCGAGGCGGCTCTGATGGATGCCGAGCGGACGAAAGACGGATTGGTCGAGGTCGAGCCGCGGACCTACGAGGGGAAGAAGGATCTCTTCGACGACGCGAAACGGCCATCGCGGTCGGGACGCCCCCGCGTGCTCGTGGTGTCGTCGAGGACGCCATGGCGGCCCGACTGGATTCTCGAAGCCGAGCGGCTCGGTCGCGTGCGGAAGGGCGAGGTGAGGATCGTCTTCGTCGGCGATCCGCTTCACGCTTCCGCCTGGTCGGAGGATACGGCCGTGCTGAAGCGCATCAGGCCTCAGGTCAAGTTGGTCCGGCTGCGACCAGTGACACGGTCGTATCTCGGATCTCGCCTGGAATCGCTGCAGCTTTCAGCGGATTTGATGGATCGCATCATCGAGGCCACCGGCGGGTGGTCGGAAACTGTCGGGCCGCTTTTGGCTCGGATAACCGAACGGCCGAGTCAGGCGTCCGCCTTGATCGATGCCGACCGGCAAGCGTTGCTGGCGGCGCCTAGCCCGTACGAGCGACTGGGTATCCAGCCCGAACTTGTCGCCTTCTTCCGTGAACTCGCCCAGTACGCGCATGGCTCGGTCATCACGTATCGGGATTTCCAGCATCTCTGCACGACGGACGGCAGGAAGATCGTCCCGAGCGTCCTGGCGGTCTACAGCGACGTCTTGGGGATCATCTCGTTCTCGCCGGATCAATCGGGTAATCGAAGCCTGCACAAGGTCGACCTCAACCCGCTGGTCCTCGCCGCACTGCTGAAGCCGGAGTGAGGTAGTGGAACGCGAAGATTTGTGGTGGTCGCAGGCCGGGCCGTCGAGTGTTCTCGGCAAGATCGCGCTCGCGGTCTCCCGAAAAGACAGGGTCGTCTGCATTTCGACGCCGTTTCCCAGGATTTCCGGATTGACGGCAGCGGTCGAGTGTAGGCTCCGGAGCGAACTCTCGCTTGACAGCGTGCCGATCGATCTGACGGCCGAGGATCAATCTCAACCGATCGCACACCTGCTAGCCGGTTTCCTCGACGTCTCGGCGGTCGAGATCGGTACTGTGGCCGACTTCGCCGTCCATCCGCGGCTCGTCGACAGGGTGCTGATCGTCGACGGTCTTGACCGCACCCAACTGCGTCGCTGGAGCCTGTTTCTGCGTCAGCTCATGGCCGAACCCGCGGAGGAAACCGTGGTCGGACCGGTCGTGATCGTCCTGTTGCCGACGGAGCTCAACAGGGACGACCGGTCGGCGCTATGCGGCCCCGCAAACCTGATCTCGACCCTGGGCATCTGCGATCGGTACGACAGTGCGAGCTACGCTGCTGCGATCGGCGCCCGCCCCGCGCAGGGCCTGACCTCGCGCGTCGGGCATGCGGCGGCGATCGAGGTCGCAGCCTGGTCGCGCGAGATGCTCGAGGAAATGGTGAAATGGGACGCGGCGGATCAGATCTCGCCGTTTCCGCTGCTCGAACGCATCGCGGCAAAGAATAGTTATCCGTTCCCTTGTTGGGAAAACGGTCTGGTTGACTATTGGGACGACGAGCCGGCTGCGCACGCGGCGGCGGCCCTGCAACATGGATATGTAGATCACATTCGGCGACGCGTCTGGAGCGCTCAGGCGAGCATTCTGCTGCCGTTCACTCAGCGGATCCTGAGGTCCCTTATCTCGAGGTACCAGCACGTACTTGCCAGGAAGATCTCTCCCGCAAAACCCTACACCAGGAAGATCCACGATCACGTAAAGACCATCGAAGATTTCTGGAAACTAGAGTTCTACGACTTGAAGGAGTTCACGAAGGACCTGCTCAGTCCCAACGAAGCCAGTCTGCTAAGCCAGGCGGGTTGGATACGCAACAAGGTCGCCCACTTCGACTTGCTCGATCCGGAGGTCGTCTCACGCTTCTCCGACTTCTATGAGGCGACGATCGGCGACGTTGACTTCGACATCCCGGGCTGGAACTGGCCGCGCTGCGGACAGAGCATGACGCTCACGGTCGGTCCTTCCGGAGCCGGGAAGTCCACCTGGTCGGCTGCGCAGGGGATCGAAGTGATCTCTTCAGACGAAATTAGAAAGGAACGGAGTCCGGGCGGTGAAGTGCGGGGCGCACAGTCCGAGATATTCCACAAAGTTCGGATGCGCAGCGCGAAGGCCCTCAGCAACGGTCGATCCATCATCGTCGATGCGATGCATATCGAACCGGATGATCGACTTCGCCAGTTGGCGATAGCTCCGGCTGACGTTCCGAAGAAGTACGCACTCATCGACCGGCCCCTCGCGGACAAGCAGCGGGACGGCGGTTGGAGAGGAGAGAAAGGTCTCGTCGACAAGTATCACCGCCTGTTCGTCGACCACGCGGGCGCTGCGCTGGCGGGGGACGGAAGAGGCGACGTCGAGGTCATCGACCTCCGGGTGCAACACAGCGAAGGAAGCACCGGTTAGCTGCAGGTGTCAGGCGAAGGCAAGCAATGGCTACGACGAACGTGTTAGATGAAAAGACCCCCTCGGTTTTCTGGCGGTCAAAAATCGGCGAAAAAATCGAGGCGAAATTCGTCAGTCGTGTCAGTGGGATATGAGATCGAGTCGTTTTCAGAACGAAATCGAGTCGTTCTTAAAGCGGAAATCGAGTCGTTTTCAAAGTGTCCGCATAGCCTAACAAGTTCACTTTCGCTCCATCGTTCATGCCCGCAACCAGACCGTTGTGAACGGATGACTCTAACGATCGGACTAAGAGTAAAAACACTCGTCAGATCACCTGCGGGTTACGTGGGCTGAAAAGGAAGTTACACGACCGGAGCCAGTTGGCTGACTGATAAGCTTTGGTCGCAAATGGAGTCAGTTGGCAACTGATAAGGTAATACATCAAAGCTTATCAGTCGCAGAAGACCGCTGTTGACGTGAAAGCACCCGGCACCGGGTCGATGGTCGACTATTACAGATCGATCTGCTCGGCTATGGTCAGGGCGTCATCGACCTCAATTCCGAGATAGCGGACCGTACTTTCTAACTTTGTATGGCCGAGTAGTCACGATTCATAATGCACCTCGGCTAACTCATTGAAAGTCAAAGACCTGCTGCGTGGCATTTTGTGTTAGCGGAGGCTTCCGACGCTTTCCCTTGGCGAAACCTGCCAAGTCCTCGGCCCTGATCACCCAAGGCGCGCCCACGCAAGCTTGTCGGCCTTTGATGTCGCCGCGGCGGAGCATACGCAACGCCGTCATGTTGCAGACGCCGATGAGTTTTGCTGCCGTTTCGAGCGTAATCTCGCCGCGCTCCGCCCACTCCCCGTCGCGGAAGACGGCGATGTCGTGGTGATTGCGGAAGCCGCGGGCGCGCTCTTGCGTCCAGGTATTGCCGTGCCCGGTCTCCACGCGAGTGCGATTGAGCAGGCGCGCGATCTGCCGATCGGGCATCAGCCGCGCCAGCTCACGCACGAGTGCGATCGTGTCGTCGGGGATACGTGGATTGTGCCGGCCGGCCGCATTCAGTCGCTGTTTGACTTGCAGTTGGGTATGATCGCCGCCTTGCCAGTGCAGGACCGCATGGATGATTGCGCCGTCCCTGCGCACGACGATCTCCGTGAGTGCCGCGCGAAGGATACGCTTGCGCGTTGCGGCGGTTGCAGCGGGATGCAACCAGGCGCGCTCCAGATCAGCACCGAGCGCCACCAATTGCTGGCGCTCCGGCTCACCGAACGGCGGCGGACGGCGCGCAATCAGGGCGGCGATCTCTCCTTCAAGCTTTGCGACAGCCTGCAATGCCTCGTTCCAGCGGCGCTCCAGCTCGCCGGCGACCAGCCGGTTTGCCGGGTCGACGGCGTCGTACTGTCGGCGCGCGTGCGCGGCTTCGTAGCGCGCCTGCTGCAGCGACAGCTCCAGCTGGCGCTCGGCCGCGGTCGTCGTGCTCGATTGCGCCTTGATCGCTTTGAGTGCTGCCTCGGCGCCGAGCGGCTTCAGCACGCGCAGGACCTCGTTACTGATCGCTGCGTCGATGCTCAAGCCGCTGATCGAAATGCAGCGCGCGGCACCGTGGTTCGTACGCGCACCGTAGCAATTGTAGCGGCCGATCTTGCCGCTGTAGTGCACATGGAGCTTGCGGCCGCAGTGGCCGCATCGCAGCAGTCCGGGCAGCAGCAACTCGCCTTTACGAGCTGCTCCGCGAGCGAGTGCGCTGCTCATGCCGGTCGCATTGTTGGCGATCACCTCGAGGTTGTGCTCGAACTCGTCCCAGGTGATGTAGGCCGCGTGGTGATCCTTGATCAAGACATCCCATTCCGCCATGGGCTTTTGCACACCACGCCGGACATGCTTGCGTCCACCTTTGACACTCACACGGCTCGTCGTGCGCCCGAACGCGTAGGCACCTGCATAGATCGGATTGGTCAGGATGTTGTGCACGATGTTGTAGGCCGGCAGTCGCCACACGACGCCGTGCGCCTCTCCTTGGCGCGACTTGACCGGCAGCTCGATGCCCTCCTCTCTCAGCCAGATGTGCACCTGTCTAGCACTTTGCAGCTCGGCGAACTTGGTGAAGACCAGCTGCAGGGCGTCCTGCACGCGTTTGTCCGGATTCTTCTCTATGCGATCGCGACCGATCTTCACATAGCCGGCGGCGACACCGAGGACCAGCGCGCCGCGGCGCGCCTTCTGCTTCAGCGCTTCCTGCGAGCGGTGGCGGAACATCGAGAGTTCAAGCTCGCTCATCGTGCCCTTCATGCCAAGCAGCAGCCGATCGTTGGGATGGCGAGGATCGTAGATTCCGTCCTCGTCGACGATGAGCGTGCCGACCAATCCACAGAACTCGATCAGCGTATGCCAGTCGCGGCCATTACGGGCAAGACGCGACGCCTCGATCGCGAGCACAGCGCCGACACGGCCGTCGCAGATCGTTGCAAGCAGCCGCTCGAAGCCGGGACGCGCGATGCCGCCGCCGGACCGGCCGAGGTCGTCGTCGATGACTTCGACGTTGCTCCAGCCAAGCTGCTTGGCGCGATCGACGAGGCCGTATTGGCGCCGTCGGCTCTCATGATTATGCGCGAGCTGGTCTGCTGTCGATTGCCGGATGTAGACGCAGGCGTTGCGGGCGAGATGCTCAGTCGTGATTTTGGTCATCGCCGCTCCCCCCGCTTGCCGCCTTTGCCAGCGCCGCCGCGATCTCGCGCAGCAGCACCTCGATGACCATCGCGAGCTCGCTCTTTTGAGCTGCACGCAGTTCGACGCACGGTCGCTCGGCCTCGAACAGGCTTGGCTGGAAATTCTCGGATCGCTGCGTCATTCTCTAGTCGCTCCGTTTTTGATTCGGACGCCAGAAAGCCTAGAAGCGCATCGACCTCGTTGCGTAGGGAGCGAAGAACATTCAGGGGAAAATGCGGCTCAACGCTGATCTCGAATCGGGACGCAGCCTCGTCAGTCATCCACGCCGGAAGGCAGGCAAAGGTGCCGTCAAGTTGGTGAACAACGAGAAACGCGGCGCCACCTCGCTCAAGCCGCCGCCTAACACCTACCGTCTCCCCGAAGCGAGGATGAAATCGGTAAGTGATGCGTGCTTCAGCCTGTTGTTCGCGGGCAGTATGTCGCCCTTCCGAGGAGTAGTTGCACAGCACGCAGGTTTCCGGTCTTGCGATAGATCTGGGCCGCCTTTGTACGGCGCATTGAGTGCGTACCGTAAGCGGCAGCATCTAAGCCGATGCTCCTAACCCACTGATGCACCAGCCGCGAATATCGACGCGTCGATATATGAGGGCTGGCATGAAGTCGACTTGGGAATAGATATCGGGAGCCACTCGCCCGTAATGTTGGCAGCCAGGCCTCAATTGAAACTCTCGTCTGGTCTGTGATCTCAAATTGGACTGGTCGACCTGTCTTCTTTTGTGTGATCGTTGCCCGATGGCGCACGTTGTTTCCCGAACAAACGTCGTCGAGGCGCACCTTGACCAGATCACAGGCGCGAAGTTTGCTGTCGATTGCCAGATTGAAGATTGCAAGGTCGCGCTTGGATAGCGCGATTTCTAGCCGAACTCGAATCGACCAGACATGCTTCGGTTCGAGAGGCGTTTTCTGACCGACGAGCAATCCCTTGTTCCAAGGTTGATGATTTGGGCTAACGCGTCCAATAGGCATGGGGGATCCTCCACCATCCCGCCCACCGCGTCGCTCTGTTGCGAGCGTTTCATCTTATGCCGAGCGACCGTTTTTGCGCATCCAGGAAGGCGCGACAGGCCGCTTCTGGCGCAAAGCGGCCGTCTGCGGGATCGGCGCTTTCGCTAGGCTGCGGCACAAACCCAACCGCGATAGCCGCACGGTGCACCGTCGTCATTCAGGTGCAAGAAGGCGCCCGGCTAAAATGGGGTGCACAGCTATGGCCAGTCGGTCCGCGAGAACGGAATTACGATCGGGTATCGATCCGAGCCTTTAGCCCGCTGATCAGCAGATCGAGTCCTGCTTCGAAGCGATCGTCAAGATCGTTGTCGAACATACGGTGCAAAGCCGCGTGGATGCTTGGGTACTTCATTGCCGCAAGGTTCGCGAACTCCGCTTGCCGGTTCGCGAGATCGAGCGGGCCGCCTGTTCGCGGATCCAGTCCCTGTTCCTCCATTGTGAAACCCAGCACGTAATAGACGAGACTGAAGGCTGCGTCGGATGAAAGCTTTGGCGAAGCGCCAGCTTCCTGCATTAGCGCCATCATGGCTTCGACGATTCGAAGCACGTTGTCGGTAGGAACATACGTGCCGGCGAAGACACGAGCACCGTCCCGGTGGGCGAGAAAAGCCCTCCGGATGGCACGGAAAACCGCCTTCAGCCGCACATCCCAGGTCTTCCCCTTGAGATTCCGCGGCAGCGACACGGCGCCAAAAATGGCATCCGCCATGCCGTCCAGCAACGCCTGCTTGTTGGGAAAATGCCAATACAGCGAAGGCGCCTGAATCTTCAAGGCCGTGGCGAGCCGCCGCATCGTGAGGCCCTCCAGCCCAACCTCATCAAGCAAGGTCAGCGCCGCCCGTACGATCACCTCTTGTTGAATGCCCACACCGGCTGCCACCGCTTGATCTCCCTAACATCGTTAGATTATATCTAACATCGTAAGATATGTGGTGAGATGATCATGAGCAATGAATTTGACGTCGTCGTCATTGGCGGCGGACCGGTGGGACTGTGGCTTGCGTGTGAGCTGGCGCTGGCAAAAGTGAAAGTCCTCGTGCTGGAACGGCGCACCGAACGCGTCACCCAATCCCGCGCATTGACGCTCCACGGTCGAACCCTGGAGGTGTTCGCCCTGCGTGGGATCGCGGAACGCTTCCTCTCACAAGGTCGTCCGATCCCCGGGTTCTTCTACGGAGGGCTGGATACGCTGCTTGACTTCTCGACATTGGACTCGCGCTTTCCTTTCACGCTGTTCCTGCCACAGGCGACGACCGAAAGGCTCATCGAGGAGCGTGCACTGGAATTGGGCGTGAACATCAGGCGTGGCCACCTTGTGGAAGAGGTTGAGCAGAATGCCGACAGCGTCATCATACGGGGCCGGAACGGCGAGGCGCCATTCGGTTTTGCTGCCCGCTACGCCATAGGGGCCGATGGCGCTCGCAGTATCGTAAGGCAGGCCTTAGCCATCGATTTTGTCGGTCATCCGGCACGGCATACAATGACATTGGCAGACGTTGCGCTTGATGCGCCACCAGAGAAACCGGTCCTCACCCTGGTCAACGAAGCTGGTGGTTTGGTTCTCGCGCCACGTGGCGATGGTGTTCATCACCGAATTGGCGTCATTGATGCATCGACACCCTATATTGCACCCTCCGAGCCGGTATCGCTCGCCGAGGTCGCGGCTTGCGCGGCCCGCATTTTCGGCAGGGATCTCCGGCCGCGCGATCCTGTTTGGATATCGCGCTTCACAGATGAATCGCGCCTCGCCGAGTGCTATCGGAAAGGGCGGATTTTCCTGGCTGGCGATGCCGCTCACATTAACCCGCCGATGGGCGGTCAGGGCATGAACGTCGGCATCCAGGACGCCATGAATCTCGGCTGGAAACTGGCGAGTGTTATACACGGTACCGCGTCTGACGAGATACTCGATAGCTATCAGTCGGAACGGAGACCGATCGGCGAGGCGCTCCAGGATGACACGCTTGCGCAATTCGCGCTGTTCTCCGCTTTTGATCCTCCGGCACTGGCTCTGCGGCGCATGCTCAGCGGCTTTCTTCGCGTGCCGGAGGTCAACCGCCAGCTCTCGGACCAGCTCTCCGGGTTTGGTGTCGCCTACCCAGAACCGCTGTTTCAGGCGGAGCACAATTGGGAACATCGGAAAGGTGTGAGCGGACATCGTCTTTCCGACGGGGATCTTATGTTGAGGGACGGCTCGCGCACGACCCTCTACCGCTATCTCCAGGAAGGCCGCTGGGTCCTGTTGCAAGTCGCTGCGGAGAGCGACGCAACGCCGGTCAGGGACGCAATCAACATCGTCAGCCTGGCACCCGGCGCCAACGACGGCCTGCTCGGCAAATTCGCTTCAATGCTTGTCCGTCCGGACGGCTACGTCGCCCACGTGCGCGCCGTAGACGACGCAGACAGCATGGAGTTCGCCGCCTGATTGCCCGCGCGGCCCGTGTTCAGGATCACGACGGTTACACCTCTGCCCGAGCGTCCTCACGACCCCTTGACTTGCCATCAAGCACGAGACGCATCAATTAGATGACGATTATCATTCGAACAATGGAAAGGATGAATTTGTGGCAACTACAAGCGTGGTAAACGTCGATGATGCGCGTGTCGCATATCGATTGCACGGGCGCGGTCCTGCTGTCGTGCTCGTAAACGGCACGGCCGCGCTGGATGCGCATTGGGGCCCGGTGATCGGAGAGCTCAGTAAAAACCGAACCGTGATCAGTTTGGACTACTCGGGCTCGGGAGACACGACGGATGACGGCAGCGCACTTAGCCTGCAGAAACTGGCCCGCCAAGTAAGGGAAGTGGTCCGCGCAGCCGGTGTGGACCGGTTCGACCTGGTCGGCCATTCCCTCGGAGCAGCGATTGCAATCCAGCTTGCAGCCAGTTCCGCAGATCTGGTCCGATCCCTCATTGTGGTCGCCGGATTTTCGCGGGGCGCAGAGCCGCGGCTCAAGCTTCAATTCGAGCTCTGGCTCGATCTGCTCCGAACCAACCGTGACGCATTTCTCAGGATGCTTCTGCTCTCCGGACTCACGCCGGCGTTTGTCTCAAGCGTGGGCGCTTCAACGATCGAAGACATGATCAAGGGGTACATGCCTCTTGCCAATTGGGAGGGGATTACACGTCAGGTCGAACTGGATCTGGCTGTCGATGTAAGCGAACAAGCCAGAAGCGTTACAAGCCCCACGCTTGTAATCAACTGTGCTCACGATCAGATCGTCACGCAGACACCCGAGTTGGCCGCGCGCATTCCCGGCGCGATGGGCCGACAGATTAGTGCCGGGCACCTGGCCTACTTCGAGGGAGCCGATGAATTTCTCTCCTTGGCTACCGAGTTTCTGCGCCGTCACGACGCGTGAAGGCGGCCAAATGATACGAGGTTAGTATGAACCGTCGCGATATGATGAAGCTGGCTTCCCTGGTCATGCTTCCGATGATGCCGGGAGCAGCGATGGCAAGTTCGGATAGCAAGGCACCTCCATTGAGGTACAAGGTATTCACTGTCACTCGTCCGGGCCTGAACCGCGATGTGCCGCCCGGCAAGGAGCCCCTTATGTGGGTGGCCAATTCGGCGACGCTGATCTACGGAGAGCAAGACGCGGTACTCGTCGATACCTTCCTTACGGTAGAGCAGTGCAACGGTTTGGCAGACGTCATCGTTGCGAGCGGAAAGACGCTGAAGGCAATTTACGTCACGCATGCGCATGGGGATCACTTTTTTGGGATAAAGGTGCTGCAGGATCGATTCCCAGACCTGAAAGCACTGGCGACACCCGATGTCGTGGCAAAAATGAAGCTTCAGATTACGCCGGAAAAATTGAACAGCCGATGGCGCAAGCTGTTCCCAAATCAAATTCCAGATCTCATTTCCATTGCGGATCCGCTGGAAGGCAATGAGATTGATTTGGAAGGAAGCAAATTAGTCATTGTACGAGTCGGGCATACCGACACTGATGATACGACGTGTCTTCACGTTCCATCGATCGGATTGGTCGTCGCCGGCGATGCCGTCTATAACGGCATTCATCCATTTCTCAACGAGTCGAATCGGCAAACTAGGCTGGAATGGATTGCCGCGCTTGACAAGATCGACGCGCTGAATCCGTCAGCGGTTGTTGCGGGACATAAGGTTCCCGGCAACGATGACAGTCCGAAAAATGTGGAAGAAACGCGCCAGTACATGCGCGACTTCATTCGGTTGAATGACGCGACAACAACCGCCCGCGAGTTCTATGACCGGATGCTGGAGCTTTACCCTGATCGCGCCAATCCCGGCTCGCTTTGGAGTTCTGCCGCGGCTGCCAAGGCTGAGACATAACGCTGCACGCGGGGAAAGGGGCGGGTTGTCGGCCCTAGCTTTGCGGTCGGCTGACCTTTGCCGCCTTTGGCTTCAAAGGCGGACGACTTCTTGTGGCGCAAAGCAGACGTTCACCGAAAAGCTGACGTCCGAAAAACGCCAACAAGAGATATTGCTCGGTTGCCGAGAGGACGCGCTCCCCGCAAACGGCGCGCCTGGGAGCCAACTCACATGCGCTGATTGGAGAGCACAAGGTTTACGCCAGCGTCGCTGAATCGCTCGACGAGAAAGTCGAGAAACGCACGCACCTTGGGCATGCGATGCCGACCTTGCGGGCTTCAAGTTCCTCATCCGCTGAAGGTGCGCTCAATACTGTTTACGAGATAGAGGGCGCGTTGGAAAATGATGGCCTTGTGATCCGTGGGCTTCACGAAGCTGTTTTGCCGCCGTTGACGCCTAGTATCTGGCCCGTGACGAACGAAGCATCGTCGGACGCGAGGTAGACGATGGCCCGGGCAATCTCCTCGGGCTTGCCTGCGCGCTTGAGTGGCACGCCCGCAATCAAGCCAGCTTTTCTGTCGGCGCCGCCGGTGAACCGGTTCAGCATCTCAGTTTCGACTGGACCCGGCGCGACCGCGTTGACGCGGACACCGAACTCTGCCCCTTCGACGGCCGCAGCTTTCGTCAATCCTTCGACCGCGTGCTTGCTGGCAGTATACATGGAAGCGCCCGGCGCGCCTCTCTGGCCCATGGTTGATGACAGATTGATGATGCTGCCGCTGCCTTGGGGCTGCATCACGCGCAATTCGTGCTTCATGCTCAGAAGCGTCCCCAGCACGTTGGTATCGAACGTGGCGGCGTAGCTTTCTTCGGATTGCTCCGTCACCGGACCTGGCTTGCCTTCAGTGCCGGCGTTGTTGACGGCGACGTCGAGGCGACCAAATCGTGCGACCGTTTGATCGATCAGATTGCGCACTTCGTCGTCGTGGCGCACGTCGACACGGACGAATTCAGCCTCCGCACCCAAATTGCGCAATTCAGTAGCCAGGGCCTGGCCCGCTTCGTGGCGCCGGCCGGAGACAACCATGCGGGCGCCTTCGCGCGCAAAGGCCAGGGCGGTCGCACGGCCGATGCCCGTCAGGGCGCCGGTGATCAGCACAACAGGGGCGCTCATGTACATCGCTCCATAGCTATAGATCGCGGATAATATTGCGCTCCACACCTCGCCGGATCGAGTAAAGCGATGTGAAGCGTTGTTGCGCCGGTGGCCCTTCAGACCCTGGAACCGGTGGCTTTCCGAGGGCTCACCTACCGAACACGGCTTGCCGTCAGGGCTCGGTTAGACAGCGACCGGGGGCCGAGGTAGCCTAGATCCAGGATCCCGACGTAAATCGGTGTAAAGGGACCAGAATGGGCGATCCAGCGGACGCCAGCACTCAGGTCCTCGCTTTCGGGCCGTTCCGGCTCCTTCCGGCGCAGCGCATGCTGCTGGAGGGCGATGCACCCGTTCGGCTCGGCAGTCGGGCACTCGACATTCTGATCGCTCTGGTCGAACGCCCCGGCGAGGTCGTCAGCAAGGAGGAACTCGTCACCCGGGCTTGGCCGAACACTTTCGTCGAGGAGACAAATCTCCGGGTGCATATCGGCGCGCTTCGGAAGGTGCTGGGACACGGCCTGTCCGTCGGCGGGTATGTCGCGAATGTTCCTGGTCGAGGCTACAGCTTCGTCGCGCCGGTTACGCGTGAGGGCCCCCCTGCAGCCCACGGCCCGGCACGGGAGCGGCTTTACAATCTGCCGCCTACGCTGACCCGGATGATCGGCCGCGCCCAGGTGGTCAGTGAGCTGGCGGACCACATCCCGCGCGAGCGCTTTCTGACCCTCGTCGGCCCTGGCGGCATCGGTAAGACCACAGTTGCGCTGGAGTTGGCGCAAAAATTAGACGAGTCCTACAAGGATCGTGCCCATTTCGTCGATCTGGCCTCGCTCGCAAATCCTCAACTGGTCCCCACCGCAGTTGCCTCGACATTCGAATTCCACACCCTCTCCCAAGATCCGCTTGCTGAGCTGGTTGTCTTGCTTCAGGATAAGCAGGCTCTGCTCGTGCTCGACAACTGCGAGCATTTGATTGAGGCCGTCGCAGTCCTGACGGAAAGAATCTTCGCGGAGGCACCTGGCGTCCATATTCTTGCGACCAGCCGCGAGCCCGTGCGCGCTACAGGAGAGTGGGTGCACCGCCTTTCATCTTTGGAGATTCCTCCGGTGTCGCCGCACTCCGCCGCGGAGGCGCTCTCCTTCTCCGCCATCCAGCTCTTTACTCAGCGCGCTATGGCGAGCCTGGAATCGTTCACGCTGACCGATGCGAATGCGCCGATCGTGGCCGACATCTGTCGTCGGGTCGATGGCATTCCGCTGGCCATCGAGCTCGCCGCGGGTCGGGTTGACTCCTTCGGCATTCAGGAACTGGCTGATCGGCTCGGTGATCAGCTATCTGTCTTGACCAAGGGCCGCCGTGCGGCATTGCTGCGTCACCAGACTATGCGCGCGACATTGGACTGGAGCTATCAGTTTCTGCCGCCGGCCGAACAGGTGCTGCTCTGTCGGTTGGCAATCTTTCGGGGAACTTTTACGCTCACCTCGGCCACCGCGGTTGCCACCTGTGAGAAGCTCCGTGCGCCGGATGTGTTCGACCCCATTGCCAATCTGGTTGCCAAGTCGCTGATCACGGCCGATGTCAGCGGAGAGATAGTTCACTATCGCTTGCTCGACAGCACCCGCGCCTACGCGACCGAGAAGCTCGAGCAGAGCGGCGAATACGCAGCGATGTCCAGGCGGCGCGCGGTGCATTGTTGCGCGGTTCTCGACAATGCGGAACGTGATTGGGAGAGACAATCAAAAACTGAATGGCTCAGGAACTATGCCAGGTGGATCGATGATGTACGTGCCGCACTGGACTGGGCCTTCTCGTCTGCCGGCGATGCGTCTTTAGGAATTGCCCTGACCGCCGCTTCAACACCTGTCTGGTTCGCGCTGTCGTTCGTTAGAGAGTACCGGGAGCGTGCGCAGCGGGCGCTGGAAGCTATCCCCACTGCCTCGATTGCGAAGCCAGAACTGGAGATGAAGATCAACGTTGCCCTTGGGGCGGCGATCTTCAATACTCAGGGCATCGTTCCGGAGATAGCCACGGCCTATGCGAGGGCACTCGAAATCGCCGAGCACCTCGGCGCGTCAACGTACGCGCTGCGCGCACTGTGGGGACTCGCGAGAGAACGCTATGTCCAAGGCGACTATCGTGCGGCCCTCAGCTTCTGTGAGAGGTTCGGCCAGGTGGCTAAGACATCGGGCGACCAAGCGGCCGATCTCGTACATGATCGAATGATGGCGCTCGCGCTCCATCTCGTGGGCAGACAGGCGGAGGCGCGTCTGTATGCCGACCGCACGCTCAACCATCCGGCCGCGGTAATCCGAACGGCACACAAGAGCTTCCACGAATATGACAACCGGGTGGCGGCACGCTCCCATCTCGCGCGCATACTTTGGGTCCAGGGCTTCCCGGATCAGGCGGCTGCGATAGCCCAAGAGGGTGTCGCATACGGCCTCTCGCTCGAATACCCGCCGCCGCTTTGCTACGTGCTGGCATATGCGGCCTGTCCGATCGCATTCTGGAATGGCGATATGGCGATGGCGACAAGTAATGTGCAGCTGTTACTCAAGCAGTCGGCGAATCTTTCCTTCGGCTATTGGCAGTCCTGGAGATATTGCTACGAACAGGTGGCGGCTCTCGGGGACGACGATGGTACGTTCGAATTCAAGCAGCGCCTGGATTCTCTGCGCGCATCCGCAATCGGCCCAATTTATTCAGATTTGCTCAGCACGTTGCGCGAGGAACTGACTGGACCGGAAACAATCGCCCGCGCCGAGGCAGGTGAAGCGGGCTGGTGCGCTGCAGAGATCCTGCGCGCCAAGGGGATGCAAATTCTGAAAGATGGCGGCCCGAACGCCGCCGAAGCAGCGGAGGTCCCGCTGCTGCGATCGCTCGACATCGCGCGGCAGCAGGGGGCCCATTCCTGGGAACTGCGTACTGCCACGAGTCTCGCGCGATTGTGGAGAGAGAGACGCCGCATTGCGCAGGCGCGTGATCTGTTGGCGCCCGTGTACGGTCGCTTCAGCGAAGGGTTCGCGACCGCGGATTTGAGGACGGCGAAAAGCGTCATCGACGAGCTCGCATGACACTGCCGTTTGGCAGCCGAGCGGCTGAGCTGCTTCTCGCTGCAAATTAACACCGCTTTTACAACTCTTCACTCGCGTCCGGCCCGATAAGCCCGCAGGCTCAAGGCGCCCGTAACTCATGCTGGCGGAAGGCTCTGAACTACCGCCGCGTCCGGCCGGCAACGCCGCCGGTTTCCGGCGGCCCAAGACAAGAAAGGATTCTAATATGAGCAATCAAGTTGTCTTGATCACGGGTGGACTTACCGGCATCGGTCGCGCCGCCGCCGTCGCCTTCGCCAAGAAGGGCGCGAAGGTGGTCGTTGCCGGCCGGCGTGATGAGGCCGGCCAGGCGCTCGTTAAGGAGCTGCGCTCGTTCGGTTCCGAGGCCGAGTTCATCAACGCCGACGTCCGCAAGGAGGATAACGTCCGCGCGATGGTCGACAAGACCGTCGCACGGTTTGGCCGTCTCGATGTCGCGGTGAACAATGCCGCCACCGAAGGCCAGGTCGGTCCGATCACGGACCAGACCGCGGAAAGCTTTGCCGCGACGTTCGAGACCAACGTTCTCGGCGTGGTCCTGAGCATGAAGCACGAAGTGCGCGCCATGCAGGCCCAGGCGAGCGGCAGCATCATCAACATCTCCTCGACCTATGGGCACAGGGGCGCGGCCTATGCCTCGATGTATGTCGGCGCCAAGCACGCCGTCGAAGGCATCACCAAGTCGGTGGCGCTCGAAATCGCCAAGTCGGGAATTCGCGTCAACGCTGTCGGGCCAGGCCCCACGGACACCGGCATGCTGACCCGCTTCACCGGCACGGCAGAGAACAAGGCGGCCCTGGCGACACAGGTTCCGTTCGCTCGGCTCGGCCTCTCGGAGGAGGTCGCCGATGGCATCGTGTTCCTCGGCTCGGACGAAGCCAGGTTCATCACGGGTCACGTCCTCAACGTCGACGGCGGTCACACCGCCAACTGATTCTGTCCGGGCGCAACTATTACGACCCACACCCGATCAACGCGCAATACTTATCAAGTGGAGGAGTCCAATGGCTAACGTGGTGAAGAAAAACAGCATTTCTTCTGAACTAGCACAGAAAATGGTGGATCAAGCGGTGGCGAAAGCGAGGAAAATTGGCGTTGCCGAGAACGTGGCGATTCTCGATGACGGTGGCAATCTCAAAGCCTTCAGCCGGATGGATGGGGCCCCGATCCTTTCCATCGAGATTGCGCAGAACAAGGCGTACACAGCTCTGTTCGGCGTCTCCACACAGGACTTTTTCAACTTTATCCAGGACGACCCGTCGCTTTTGGCCGGCATCCCCACGCTTGCGCGTGTGGCGGCCTACGGTGGAGGGTTTCCCATCAAGGTGGACGGCGAAATTGTCGGGGCGATCGGGGTCAGCGGGGCACCCACAGTGCAGAACGACGTCGATTGCGCGAGAGCAGCCCTGGCGCTCGTACCCGACGCGGTGCCGGCTGAGTAAAGAGGGCGCGACCATGATGACTCATAGCCGTCCGGAAATGATTCATAGCCACCAGACCGCGCCGACGCTGTTCGTCGAGGCCAACGGCATCCGCTTCGCCTGTCGTCGCTTCGGAAAATCGGGCGGCGTGCCGCTCGTTTTCAACCAGCACTTCACCGGGACGATCGACCATTGGGATCCGGCGGTGACCGATGGCCTCGCGGCGACGCGGGAGGTGATCCTGTTCAACAACGCAGGCATTTCCAATTCGAGCGGGGAGGTGCCGGGATCGGTCGAAGAAATGGCGGTCAACGCGGCGGCGTTCATCAGGGCGCTTGGCCTTGCCAAGGTCGACGTCCTCGGCTTTTCGCTTGGCGGCCTGGTCGCGCAGGCGCTGACGCTCGCCGACCCTGGTCTGGTCCGCCGCCTGGTCTTGGTGGGGACGGGGCCGCGGGGCGGCGAGGGCATGGCGACCCTGACGCCTGAGGCTCAGGCCGTGTTCGGCGCGACATATGCACACCCTGACGATGTGTGGCTTGGCGTTTTCTTCACACCGACCGAGAAGAGCCAAGCTGCGGGCCGGGCATTTCTAAAGAGGTTTCGCCAGCGCCAGGAGGGTCGCGACCCGGAGGTGAGCGAGAAGGTCGCGCCTGCGCAGATCGGGGCGATCAGCAAGTGGGGTGCTCCGCGCGCGGGCGCGTTTGACTATCTCCGAGAGATTACCCACCCCACGCTGGTGATCAACGGAAGCAATGACGTGATCATCTATACCGTGAATTCGTTCATTCTTCAGCAAAATCTACCCAACGCGCAGCTCATCCTCTATCCCGATTCCAATCACGGGTCGCAGTACCAATATCCCGCATTGTTCGTCGCCGACGTGACGCGGTTTTTGGACGCCGAGGTCCCGTTTCCAACTCAGAAGGATCCAGTCATGGCTGACAAGCCGATGAAGATTCCGGGGCCCGACCATCCCATTACGATCGATGCGAACCCGTCTCGCGTCGTGGTCACAGTCGGCGGAAAGGTGATCGCCGACACAAGCGATGCGTTGACGCTTCGCGAGGCCTCCTATCCTGCCGTTCAGTATATCGCGCGTCGGGATGTCGATATGGCCGCGCTCACGCGCAGCGAACACACCACGTATTGCCCCTACAAGGGCGACGCTTCGTATTACAGCATTCCCGCTGGCGGTGATCGTTCGCTCAATGCGGTGTGGACGTATGAGACCCCTTTTGAAGCGATGGCGCGGATCAAGGATTACCTCGCCTTCTACCCCGACCGTGTCGACGAGATCAGCTAACCGACGCCGGCGGCCTCGCTTTGGTGGCTCGGGCCACACGCCACTGCGCTGGTGACCATCGACTTCGCCGCAAAGGCATTCGCCATATCAACTACGGCCGAGCGTGACACGTTGGTACGAGGGGGTTTCGGCCCGGACCAGCATAAGTGCATGAGGCGGATCGTGTTCAAACCGCACGAGAGTAAGCGAGGCGATCGGCGCGAGGCTTTTCTCGAGATGGACGATAACGGAGGAGAGAGACTTGATTAAAGACGTATTCGTTGTCGATGCATCGGCGCACAGCTACAATCTTCGAGAAGACAATTATGCTGCAGGCCGGTATTCGCGAGCCGTTGTCGATGCCTTCTATGGCGCCCACTATGGCCTGTCCCCAGTGGGCTATAGGCTTCCCCGTGGGCAATTCGCGCGCGACTGGACGCTTGCAGAAACCGCAAAGGTGCTGTTCGTCGAAAGCGATTACGATTTCGCCTGTCATCATGTCACCCCGATAAACGCTTTCAAGGACGGCGGGTGCAGCATTGAGAAAGCCCGGGAGGCCCGCGAAAGATGGCCTGAGCGGTTTCAGGTCTATGCTGGAGTGGATCCCGTATTTCCAGAGCATGCGCTCGACTCGCTCGAGCAGCAGGTCGAAGAGTTGAAGCCGGTCGGCATAAAGCTTTATCCGAATAGCTACACGGCGGACGGTGTCGTCGGATGGCATATGGATGATCCGGAAATCGCCTTTCCTATATTCCAGCGGGCCCACGATCTAGGGCTCAAGGCCGTCGCCATCCATAAGGCCATCCCTCTTGGACCCGTGCCGATGGATCACTACCGGATGGACGACATCGATGCGGCCGCTGCAGCGTTTCCCGATTTGCAGTTCGAGGTCGTGCACGGCGGTTTCGCGTTCATCGAGGAGACGGCGTTTCAACTGGCGCGATTTCCGAACGTCTGGGTGAACCTCGAAACCACATCGAACCTTGCGGTCGCCAAACCGGGTGCGTTCGAGAGGGTCATTGCCGGCCTCATCACACATGCCGGAGAAGGCGCGCTCGACCGGCTCATGTGGGCGTCGGGTGCCACTGTCTTACACGCTGAACCGCCGCTCCGATGGTTCTGGGAACGATTCCAATTCTCGCCCGAAATGCGTGAACGAGAAGGCCTCCCGGAAATCACCGAGGAGATCAAGAGAAAACTCCTTGGACTCAATTATCTTCGAATGCATGGGCTTGATGTGAAAGCTCTCGCGAAGAGCATCGAAGGTGATGAATTCGCCGTTGAACGGGCAAAAGGGAAGCCAGAACCCTACGCGACCACCTACTCAAAGGGGTTTGCAGAATGACGGCCTTTACGCAAGAAGATGTGATTTCGCGTCTGCATGAGATAATTGACCCTTGCAGCGCTGCCACCAAAGTCCCTTTGTCGATAGTCGAGATGGGAATGGTCGAGAACGTGGAATTAGCATCGGGGAATGTGGTGGTCGCCCTTCGCATGACATCACCGTTGTGTCACGCGCTGCCGTATTTCCAGATGGAAGTCGAGCGCGTGCTCGCCGGCATTCCTGGTATCCGTGGCGTCAAATGTACGTTTGACCATGGCGGGAATTGGCAACCGGACAATATGACTGTCAGCGCACAACGGAAGCTTGCCGACCGACGTGAGTTCGTCCGGAGCCGGGCAGGGGTGTATGTCGAAGGAGAATGAAATGACGCAGACAATCGAGGAAAAGAATAAGGCTTTCGTGTTGGAGGCTTTCGAAACACTTTTCAACAAGAGGGACTATGCCGCTGCGGAGCGTTTCTGGTCTCCGAACTACATTCAGCATAGCGCGCACATTCCGCCGGGACGCGAGGGCCTCTTCGCGTTGGTCAAGGGCACACCCGACAGCCTCCATTACGAGAACGGACTTATTGTCGCCAACGGAGACTACGTGGTGCTCCACGGCCGGTTCTCAGGCATGGGCCTGCCGGCGAACTGGATCGTGGTGGATATCGTGCGCCTCGGGAACGGCCAACTTGCCGAGCACTGGGACGTCATCGAGGACGAAGCGACAAAGGAAGCGTCCGTTAGCGGCCTGCCCATGTTCGGGACGACATTTCCCTCGGGATGATCTGGTGCGGCGTTCGAGCCGTCGTTTTGCACCAGAGAGGCAGTCGCGTTTTTCAAGATCGGGCGATCCCGCTACAGGCGATTTCGGCGACGCAATCGTATTGAAGAAATTCGGCAAGGTGCCGGACGACCTCAGATCCACGGCGTCAGCATTCCCGACAGCAAGCTCACCGGCGTTAAGCTGGAAAGCTGTCGGGTCACTTAGCGTAACCCTGAGAGCGCAACCAAGCGATGCGACGGTCTCCGTTTACCCAGTCCTGTGCATCAGCTTTGCTTTTCAAGCCGGTGATTTCTCGGACCGGGACGGCTGGATATTCGGCCAGGATTTTCCAGTCGTCTTCTGCTTGTCGAACGATTCTGAAGGTCACCTTTACTTTTGCCATGCGGTACCATGCATGGAAATCGGTCCAAAGAGAACCCGGTTGCGGCGGGCTGCGAGCTTCGAAGTAATGCCTCAGACCGGATGGCAACCGGTGTGGATATCGACAAGCATCTTTTCAACAGTCTGCATCGATTGATTGCACTCATAGAGCCCGGCGCTGGATCGAATTTTGAACGGCCGCTATTGGCGCAAAGCTGCCGCTCACGGGCATTTCCGTTCTTGCGGTGCCGGCTCAACGGTGTACGCAACAGCCGTTAAATCTCTCTGCTGGGGGTTCAAATTGCAAGGTCTCACGGTTCTTCCCCCAAAGCTTCCGCCAAGTCGGTTGCCGAGTTCGAGACGTTCGTGTCGGTTGCTTGTTTGCGGCCTGGGTTTGCTGATGTCGCTGAGCGTCCAGCAGTACACGATTGGAAATTCGCGACGCGTGTTGAATGGTTGAACGGACACTAGGATTCCAGCCCAGACTCGCGTGGCCGATCAAAAACCGTTAGCCTGCAGTAACTTCGCGAGCGCCACAGCGGTCGTGTCGGCGCACTGTGGACCATCGTTGTGGACCATTCAAGCCGAGCTATCGCCAAATTTTGGTGACGGCCGGAGCCGGTCAGGCGGCGGCGGTTGTGGGCTGACGGTCGGTCGGCTTGGCGATGACCTCGATCCCGTTGTTGAATGTCACACCGAGAACGAGTTTTGGCAACTGGTTGTGGCCATCGAGACGACGCCAATTTTTCTGGGCGCCCTCGACCAGTTTGAAGACCATCGCGAGCGCGGTCTTGTTGGATAGACAGCCCTTCGACCGGATCGTGCGGTGGCGCACGGTGGCGAAGGTGCTTTCAATGGGATTGGTAGTCCGCAGGTGTTTCCAGTGCTCGGCCGGGAAGTCGTAGAACGCCAGTAGCGTGTCCCGATCCTTGCTCAGGCAGTCGGCCGCCTTCGCGTATTTGGGCGTGTAGCTCTCGATGAAGGCGTCGAACGCCAGCTCGGCGGCGGCCTTGGTTTCGGCCATCCAGATCTCCTGCAACGCGCGTTTGGCTTTCGGCTGCTGGCTCTTCGGCAACTTGGCGATCACGTTCGCGGTCTTGTGCACCCAGCAGCGCTGCTCGCGTGTTTTCGGCCAGACCTCACCGGCGGCCTTCCAGAACCCGAGCGCGCCATCGGCGATGGCGAGCCGCGGCGGCACGTCGAGCCCGCGCCGCTTCAGGTCGAGCAGCAGATCGCGCCAGTCCTGCGCGCTCTCGCGGACGCCATCGGTGAAGCCGACCAGTTCCTTGCGGCCTTCCGGCGTCGCGCCGATCAGCACCAGGATGCACTGCTTTTCGTCTTCGAGGCGTGCCTGGAGATGGATGCCATCGGCCCAGATGTAGACGTAGCGCTTCGCCGACAGATCGCGCTTCTGCCACGCGGTGTGTTCGGCGAGCCAACGGTCCTTCAGGCGACCGATGGCGGATGCCGACAACCCGGCAGCGTCCTTGCCGAGCAGCGCCGCCAGCGCCTCGGAGAAGTCGCCGGTCGAGATCCCCTTCAGATATAGGATCGGCAGCAGCGTCTCGATCGACTTTGACCGGCGCATGTAGGGCGGCAGGATCGACGGCGAGAACCGGATGCGGCCGGGATCGGCGGCGTCCGCCTCGCGATCGCGCACACGCGGTTGGCGGACCGCGACCGGACCGATACCGGTCATCACCTCGCGCTCCGGCAGGTGACCGTGGCGGACGACGCGCTGGTGGCCGTCCTCGGTCTTCAAATCGGCATGCTTGCCGAGAAAGTCTGCAACCTCGGCCTCTACCGCCTGGGCAAGCAGGGAACGCGCCCCATTGCGCAAGATTTCGGTGAGTTGATCTTCGACGTTTCCTGGCTGAATCAGCTTGATGATGTTATCTTCAGACACGGCATATCGCTCCTTCGGTGGAGAAGTGGAGGCGTCAAGCACCCCCACGATATGCCGCCTTTCCGATTCCCGCCGTCACCAACTTTGGGCGATAGCTCTTCAAGCCGCGGCGGGACCAAAGCCACCTCGGGCGGCTAGGGCCGGCGAGGGGAGCTCCATCTTACCGAAGCTGGTAGATCGAGCTGTCCTGATGTCGCGTTCGGGTGACCCCAGCGGGGCGGCTCGCGAGCGGCCCATATGCATCCCGACGACGGCTTCGCCAAACACACCCGTTATCTCAGCTCTGCCGCAATTACTGCGTCTACGTGTGGCGCGATCCTAGTACCCACTTTTGTTCAAAGGTGATTCAGAATCTGGCCGTACGTCTAGCGCTTGTCCGTATCACCCAACTCTGATTCCGGGTACTAGATGTCCGACGTTAGAATAGCCGAGCACTTCGATCGCAATTGCTCGCCGTGCGTCAGACGCTGGCAGGAAGGTTTTGACCTTTCGGATGAGGTCTAAGGTTTCGTCCAAAGGCTTCGCGACCGGCGGCTTGTGGCGCAAAGCGGTCATTGACCGATCGAGCACTGCAGCGGTGCACAGCAGTTGGACAGCAGCCCGCTAAGCCTTGAATAGTCCGACGCTTCACGATTGGCTCAACGGTTGTCGCTACAAGCCTTCTGCGAAACGAGATGCTTTCCTCGTTAGCATCCGGGATCTGGAGCAGCAGCGACGCCGCCTATTCAAGGGGTGTCTTTGAGGATGCTGGCGAGAGCGGGCGCTTCCTTGAGACGTTCATGGTGGCGTCCTGGCCTCGAGCTTCTCCGACGCGGAACTTTCGGCTGGTATGATTCGCAGGGCCTCACGGAAGTGTTGAGAACAGTTGACGTGCTGCTCGAACCTCGGGAGTTTCGTTGCTCTCCCTCAACTTGGCACAGATAGGGCCGAGAAGATTCCTCGCCTGAAGTTTCAGACCTGATGCAGCCCACAAGGCCGCCAAGCTCGTTGCTGATCTTAGCTCCCAGATCGCTGCCCCTTGACGGAGAGCCACCCGCAAAGCCTGCTTGAGGAGGGCCTCGGCTTGCGCCTGATTTCCGCCGGAGAGGCGCACGATTTCTGCTCGCAAGCGTAGGATCTCAGGGTCGCAAAGCGCTTCGCCGTTGGCTTCGGACTGTCGTTCGAGTTCCTCGAGTAGGCAGCTCGCCGGCTCGAGTCTCCCCATTTCGATCAGAGCGGTGGCGAGTTCGGCTTTGAAGCGGTTGTGATTGGTTGAAATTCCTCGGTCGTCCAGCCGCGCGATTCCTGCAGCTAGTTCCTTTGCGCCCGTCTCCACGTCTCCCTGACGGATCAGGATCATCCCGCGAAGGGAAGGCACCCAGTTGGCATAGGGCCGATGACGCTGACCGTGGGTCTCGAGCCGGGTCAGATATTTCTCGGCCAGGTCCAGGCGACCGGCGAAGATCGCGGTCGGACATGCAGCCTGCTGGAGAGCGTAGAATTCCGACACAGGGTCCGATCGAGATTCGGCTTCCCGAACGGCGTCATGCGCCGTGCCGATGGCCTCTTCGATTTCGCCGCGCAGAAATTGAACCTGCGCGAGCGTGCTCAGTGCAAGGCTCCTCTGATTGTAGACCAGTCTCGCATCTATCGGATTTTCCGACCGATCCAGGCGCTCCAGCACGCTTTGCAGAAGTCGTGCGGCTTCGATCTGGTCACCCATGACATGGCGGATATTGGCGATCAGCCGGTCTCCGATGAGTATCGCGGCAGCGTCTCCATTGCGGAACCCTAGCTGTCTGAATGCCTCGGCATGTGCTGCCGAGACCTTGAATCGACCGGCGTTCCATGCATTGACCATCAAGCTCCATCTGGCCCTCAATTGGTGCGGCAGATCGTCGAGATTCTCCGCGATGGCGCGCGCACGCTCGGCGATCGCGATCATATGCGGTCCATGGGAGTCGATCTGGAGCAGCGATGCAAACAGTTCGACAAGGAGCTGCATCTCGGTTCGGGGATCGCCCGCAAGATCGGTGGACTCGAGGGCGTGGTTCACGCGCGCGCGGCACTCCTCGACGAGCTGCCACGACCACCAAAGTGGAACGGACGCGAGTGTGAGTGGCAGTCCGATCGCATATGCCTGTTCGTGCGCGAAGGCCCAGTCGAGAGCCGCGCGTACGTCGTCGATCTGCACCGGCGCTCGTTGGCGTAGCCGCTCGAGCATAAGCAGTGCGTGCCGCTGACGGATAGTTGCTTCCTCACCTTCCTGGCGAAGACGCTTCAGCGCGAAATGTCGGGTCGTGACCAGCATCCGGAAGCGCCGCGTGTCTCCGTCGGATTCGATCGAAAGAAGCGATTTCGCCGCCAAGGCAGCGAGTTCGCGAATTACCGCCGCAGGGGGGCGGCTTTCATCCGCTGCAACCGCCACAGCGTCCTCGGCAGTGAACGCGCCGGCGAATACCGACAATCGCCGAAACAGCGCGCGGTCGGACGGCGAGAGCAGATCATGACTCCACTGGAGCGTCGCGGTGAGCGTCTGATGGCGAGCGATAGCTGTCCTTCGCGAGCCGAGGTCATCGAACTGCAGGCGGCCGAGCTGTTCGGCTAAGCTCCTTACGCCCAAGGCATCTGCCTGCACCGCCGCCATCTCGATTGCGAGCGGCAGGCCGTCCAAGGCGCGGCAAAGGGCGCAGACATAGGGCGCTTCGCGATCGCCGAAGGCGAAGCCCCCAGCAGCCGCTGCGCGTTCAGCAAACAATTGGACGGCCGAGTAGCTCAAGGCCTGCTGCGCCGAAGCGAGATCAACGTGGGGAACGTCGAGCGGATCGACGCGGTAGGTCCATTCTCCTTCCACCCGTAGCATTTCGCGGCTGGTGGCGATGATGCGGACCCGTGGTGCACCTCGCGCCACCGTCTCGCAAAAAAGGGCGGCCGCATCGACGAGATGCTCGCAATTGTCCAGCAGTATCAGGACGCGCCTATCCTTCAGGCCCGCGACCAGCATCTCCGTCGGATTTCCTGAAAGCACCACCTTTCCCAACGCGGTCGCGACCGCTGTTGGGACCCACTCGGGCTCGGCCACCGACGCAAGATCGACAAAGGCCATCCCGTCTGGAAAGTCGCGTTCCAGTCGGGTCGACACGGCTTGGGCCAACCGCGTTTTTCCGATGCCGCCGGCACCTGCCACGGTAACCAGCCGGTTTTGTCGGACCAACGCGGCCAGATGGTTGATGGCGGCCTCACGCCCGATCAGCGATGAGAGGGGTTGCGGAACGCCTTCCAGCGTGCGGGACTCCTGCACCGTCGCACTCGGGTGGGCTTCAAGCGTTATAGGAGCCGCCAGCCGATAGCCCCGCCCAGATTCCGTCCGGATAAGGGACGCACCGCCCTGCGTTCGTCCGAGCGCGTTGCGGAGCTTGGAGACGTGTGCCCGAAGTGTGCCGTCGTCGACGTGAACCCGTCCCCAGACGCGCGCAACCAGGTCCTCCCGGCTCACAAGATCGCCGCGAGCCTCTATCAGGGCGAGCAGGATTTCGAAGGCGCGGGGGCCGAGCGGGATCGGCGTTCCCCCCCCAAAAATCTGCCGTTTGAGGCGATCCAGGCGCAACCCTCCGAAACGGAGCACAACGTACTCCGGGACGGCTTCGTCAGCCGACCGCTCACCCGCCAGTGTTGTCATCGGGCGCTCGCCACACCGCAACAATTCTTCGCAACACGCAACATACTCCTGGGTGCCGTCCCGTCTATAGTTCGCCTGGCCCGATTGTCGCCGACAAGCATGGAGCTGGCGATGGGGAATACAACCCCGAAAACGGTCATTCTGGTCCATGGAGCTTGGGCCGACGGCTCTTGCTGGTCGCCCGTAATCACTCAACTCAATGGCGCAGGAATCGAGGCAACCGCGGTCCAACTCCCCTTGTCCTCGTTGGCTGAGGATGTCGCGACCGTTCAGCGGGCCATGGCTCTTGAGGAAGGACCGCTGCTGCTGGTGGGGCATTCGTATGGTGGCGTGGTCATCACCCAGGCCGGCGATGATCCGAAAGTCGCGGGGCTCGTCTACGTGGCGGCGTTCGCGCCCGATGCGGATCAATCCGCCTTGTCCTTGGCCGAATTGCTTCCGCCATCGCCCGCGGGATCGGAGCTGGAGCGCGATGGCTCCGGCTTTTTCAAACTCACCCGCAAGGGAATCCTCGAGGACTTCGCCCAGGACCTACCCGTCGAACAGAAGCAAGTCATGGTCTCTACTCAGGGACCGACATCCATCCACGCGCTCAGCGCACCGGTCAGCAGCACCGCCTGGAGAGGCAGGTCCTGCTGGTACGTACTGGCGGAAAATGATCGCACCATCTCGCCTGCGCTCCAGGAACGAATGTCGAGTCACATCGGTGCCGAGACCATTCGCGTTCCCGCCAGCCACGTTGCGATGCTCTCCTGTCCTCAAAAGGTCGCCGAGGTGATCCTGCTCGCGAGCGCAGCAACGACGCCACAACGGGCGCCTGGCTCAAAAGACTGATCTCCAAGAGCCCCAGAAGGGGAACTCAAATGCTTCCAAACTGGAACGAACAGAACGGAGACGGACATGGACATTCTAAGTTTAAGGGACGGCACTGAACTGTTCTTTAAGGATTGGGGATCTGGCCAACCAATCGTGTTTCACTACGGGTGGCCATTATCGGCAGATGACTGGGACGCACAGATGCTCTTTTTTCGCGAGAAGGGCTTTCGGGTGATCGCTCACGATCGTCGTGGCCACGGACGTTCAACACAGACGGACAGCGGAAACGACATGGATACGTATGCCGCCGATGTTGCTGAACTGGCCGCGGCCCTTGATCTGCATGAGGCGATCCATGTCGGTGACTCGACAGGCGGCGGAGAGGTGGCGCGGTATGTTGCCCGCCATGGCAAGGGACGCGTCGTGAAAGCTGTGCTGGTCAGTGCGGTTCCTCCCATCATGCTGAAAACCGAAAGTAACCCGGGCGGGCTTCCGCTGACCGTGTTCGACGGTTTGCGCGCTGCACTGGCGGCAAACCGCGCCCAATTCTACCGAGACCTGCCGAGTGGTCCCTTTTACGGGTTCAATCGTCCGGACGCAGAACTCATGAGCGGCGTTGTCGACAATTGGTGGCGCCAGGGGATGATGGGGGGAGCGAAGGCGCACTACGACTGTATCAAGGCCTTCTCCGAGACGGATTTCACGTCAGACCTCAAGGAGATCGACGTTCCGACCTTGGTGTTGCATGGCGATGACGATCAGATCGTCCCATACGCGGATTCCGCCCTCCTGTCGGTCAAGCTACTGCGGCATGGCCGCCTGAAGGTATACCCCGGCCATTCGCACGGCATGCTGACCGTAAATGCCGACGAACTGAACGCCGACATCCTGGCGTTCATCCGCGAATAGCATCGTCCGGAGCCGGCATCGCGAGCAGGGATGAGCTGGATCGGCCCAAATTGCCCTTGGGGGCCGGGTGCGGGGCCACCACTGTGGGATCGGGAGCTTGCATATAGAAGCATATGCCCCTATATTCGACATATACGAGCATATGCTCTCAAATGGGAACAGACTGATGGGCAAAGCAAACATTCTGGTTAGTGGCGCAACCGGGCGCACCGGGGGTGCCGCTATCGATGAACTGCTCAAGATGGACAAGCGCGTGCGAGCCTATGTGCGCTCGGATAACGAGCGAGCGGCGGCCTTGAGAAAGCGCGGGGTCGATATCGCCATCGGCGATTTCACCGACATCGATGACATTCGAGCCGCCATGGAGGGCATCAACTCGGCCTACTTTCTTCATCCGATCGCGCCCGGGATTGTCAGCGCGGCCGCATATTTCGCGCAAGCCGCGAAGGAGGCGGGCGTCAAGGCGATCGTCAACATGTCGCAGATTTCCGCGCGGCGCGAGTCGACAAGCCACGCTGCGCAGGATCACTGGGTCTCCGAGCGCGTCTTCGACTGGTCAGGCGTCGCAACAACCCATCTGCGTCCGACCTTCTTCGCCGATTGGCTCGTCTACCCGCATTTCGCCAAGGAGATTTGGGTGAAGAAGAAGATCGAATTCCCCTTCGAGAACGGGCGTCATGCTCCGATCAGCACGGACGACCAGGGGCGGGTCATCGCCCATATCCTGGCGAATCCGAAAGGCCACGAGGGCAAGATCTACACCCTTCATGGGCCGGTCGAGATGAACCAGATCGAAATTGCCGCTGCCATGAGCGGAGTGCTCGGTGCGAAGATCGAGTACGCGCCGACCTCGATCGAGGAATTCAAGCGGAAGATGGAGACCTTATATAAGTTCCCGCCCTTCCTCGTGCAACACCTCGTTGAGGTCGCCCAGAACTATCGGGAAGGCATCTTCGCAGGCACCAACGATGTCGTTGAGAAGATCACTGGGACGCCGGCGCTTTCGGTATCGGCCTTCATCGACAAACATCGCGACGCCTTTGCGTGATGGATGCGCGACAGATTCAAGAGATCTGGTGGAGCTTGGGAAGGAAGAGAGATGTCGCCGGTTAACCAGCCGCTTGGAATCGATCAATGCAACTGCTTCGCCATGAGGAAGGCGAGCCGGCAGATCTCCCGCCTCTACGATAGCCATCTTGAGCCTGTGGGCTTGCGCATCACGCAATTTCTCACGCTCGCGGCCCTTAACGAGGTGGGAAGTGCCGCGGTCAATGAACTCGCCGAACGGCTCGATATCGAACGGACGGCGATGGGAAAGATGGTTGGCTTCCTGGAACGCGACGGTTTCGTCACGATCAAGCCGTCCCCCACCGACGGGCGAAGCCGCCTTATTGAACTCACCAAAGAGGGACGGCGCCTGCACGAAAGAGCGGCCCCTCTCTGGCGGGAAGCGCAATGGCAGTTCGAGCAATTGAATGGTGCGGAAAATGTCCAGGCGCTGCGGCAGGGACTGAGAGAGATGGTTGTCGGCGACGTGGCGGTGCGTTCATCCGAAGACTGAGCCTTCGGATGAATTGTGACAGCAGCACGAGACCGCTCTGCCCCGATGATAACACGCCTCCGCGCTGACCAGCGCCAAAATGGAATGGAGAGAATGAGATGAAACACACTGTTGCCGCCGGCCTCGCGCTGCTCTTCAGCCTCGCCGGCTCGGGCTCCGGACATGCCCAGCCCGCGACGACATCGACGCCGACCACGAGAATTCTCGCCATCGGGACCATCAATCCCAGCGTCGATCATGCCAAGGTGCTTGCGATCCTGCCGAACGAAGTTCGCGATACCGTCAACCTCTACTTGGATGGCAAGATCGACCAGTGGTACTCGCTGCATGATCGTCGCGGCGTGGCGTTCATCCTTAATGTCACGGACCCCACGGCCGCACACGAGATGCTCGAGAAGCTGCCGCTGGGTCAGGCCCATCTCATGAGCTTCGAGCTGATCCCGCTTGGCCCGCTCAATCCGCTTCGCCAGCTGCCGGGAATGACACCAAAGCCTTAAGCGCGCGCGATGGTCGGCCGACGTGATGACGACGTCATCCGGCTGACCGCGAGCGAGCCCGATTAAACCAGACGAAAGGACAAGCCTATGTCGAAGACATGGTTCATCACAGGCGCCAGCAGCGGCTTCGGGCGCGAGCTGGCCGAGCTTCTGCTTCAGCGCGGAGACCGCGTTGCGGCGACGGTCCGCAAGCCCGACGCGCTGCAGGATCTTGCCGCGAAATACGGCGACCGTCTCTGGGTTGGCGTCCTGGACGTCACGGACAGCGCAGCCGTGCGCAGCGTTGTCGACCGCGCCTTCGCCGAGCTGAGACGGATCGATGTCGTCGTCAGCAATGCCGGCTACGCGCTGTTCGGCGCGGCGGAAGAGGTCGGTGATGCCCAGATCGAGCGGCAGCTCGACACCAACCTGCTCGGTTCAATACAGGTCGCCCGCGCGGCGATCCCCCATCTGCGGCAGCAAGGCGGCGGGCGGATCATCCAACTCTCCTCCTCGGTCGCCCAGGCCGCCTATCCGACGATGGGGGTCTACGCCGCCACCAAATGGGGCATCGAGGGTTTCTTCGAAGGCACGATTCCCGAGGTCGCGCCGTTCGGCATCGAGGTGACGCTGGTCGAGCCAGGCGCATCGCGCACGAATTTTGCCTCCTTGAGCGCGGATGCCGGGCAGATCCTCGACGTCTATGATCCGACTCCCGCCGGCGACTTCCGTCGCCTGGTGGCGTCAGCAGGCCTTGCCATGTTCCCCGGAGATCCGCGCAAGATCGCTTCGGCAATCATTGCATCGGCCGATCAAAGTCCGGCGCCGAAACGACTGACGTTGGGCAGCGACGCCTATGCGCTCATACACACCGCTCTGACGGAGCGGCTTGCGAATCTCGAAGCCCAGAAGGGGCTGGCGCATTCGACCGATGTAAACGCCTGAGATCCATCGAGCCGAAATCGACGCATCGGCCGCGACCAGGACCAGTCGTCAACACGCTACCCTTTTCTTCGACGGAGCTACTATCATGCCTAGGAAAGTTCTGATCACAGGCGCCACCCGTCGATGCAAACGATACTGGCACAAAGAGAGGCGATCGGGGAATGGGCCTTGCGGCATCTCACTCTGGCTACTTGTCGCGACTGCGCAAACTCAAGCATCCGGCGCTGATCGCGAACGGTAACGATGACATCATGATTCCCACCGTCAACTCGATCATCTTGTTCAACGCCATGCCCAATGCGCAGCTGGTGCTCTACCCCGATTCAGGTCATGGGGCACTATTCGAGTATTCGGATCTGTTCGTGCAGCAGGCCAATCTTTTCCTAGACCACGACAACTTCTGAGATTGGACCGGGCTCCCCGGCAAAGTCTTTCTCTGCAGAGTTGAACCTGGAACCACTTCGGCAAAGGAGTCTTGAGATGACATTTTCCGCTGATCGAAATCTTTTTTCTCGCCGTGATTTGTTGTTCGCGGCCGCTGGCGGTCTGGCACTCGCTTCGGCCTTTCCAGCCCGCGCGGCTGAAAATGCAAAGGGCGTCGAACCACCCATGGCTTCGGCGGTTCCATATATCGAGCATCGCTTATCGCATGATGGCCACATGATCTATGCCCGTGAATATCCCGGCAAAGAGCCGGCTTATGTCATGCTGCATGGCTTTCCGGACAATCTTCACATCTACGATTATGTGGTGCCTTATTTGACGCGGGCCGGCCGGCGGGTCGTTGTGTTCGACTTCCTTGGATTTGGCCAGTCGGAAAAGATTGCGCCGGGAAACTATCCGTACACGTTCAAACAACAGGTGGGAGATCTGGCGGCCGTCGTCGATGCGCTGAAGATCGAAAAGTTCATTCCCGTCGGTCACGACTCCGGCGGGCCATGCGCCGCCAACTATGCCCTCGACAATCCTGATCGGGTCGCCTGGCTTTGCCTGATGAACTGCTACTACGCAGAATCTCCGACCTTGAGACTGCCCGAAATCATTGAAGTGTTCGGCGACCCTTGGCTCAAAGACCTCGCCCAAGCATTTCTAACCAGCCCTGACAAAATGGACTGGCTGTTGAGGTTTCAGGATCAGCACTTTCAGGTCAACATGCCACCCAATCTCAAGGAGCGCTTTGTCGGCATCTTGCGGCCAATTGTCGATGGCAACTTCGCGAGCGGAGCGGGCCCGGCCTTTGCACAAATGACTTCTCAGGTGCGGGACAACGTGGCTTACAATACGACACGGCTTCCGGACGTTCGCCGGTTTGCTCCACAGGTAACCCTTATCTGGGGCGTCCTGGACCCCTACTTAACGCCCGCTGCGGCCACCGCGATCGCCGCGAATTATCCCCATAGCACGGTAAAGCCGGTGCAAACAGGCCACTGGCTCATGATCGACGCGCCGGAGGAGGTTGCGCAACTCTTGCTCACGGAAGCCTAGTCCTACGCCTTCTCGGTCCGCCGGGGTCGATCGCCTGGTCTGCTCCGCGGCGGTCATAACTCGCATTGGTCTCGGCGAATGCGCCACGCTATGCGGCAATAGAGCCATCACCCGCCGGCTCGCATCGCAAGTGAAGGCCGGTGGGAGGCGAACTCGAAATCAGCGGTCGCCGACACGCCAACGCTGGCTGCGGATGCAGCCTCCGGCAACAACAGGATTTAGCGAATGTCACTCGAGGAAGCCGCCGCGCCGGCTTTATCCGCCACGGAGCTCGCGGCCCAAAACGCGCCATTTGTTCGCTCGGCCGCCGCACCCACTCAGAGCAAGAGCGAGCAGACCCGCGCCGCACTCCTGATCGCGCCGATCCTTCCGACGCTGCTCAAGCTCGCCTTGCCGATCGTGACCGTCCTGGTGGCGCAGACCGCGGTCAACATTGCCGAAGCCTATTATGTCGGCTTCCTTGGCACGGACGCCCTGGCGG